>NZ_DFMT01000014.1:0-38007 GCF_002376385.1 Algoriphagus sp. UBA3586
AATTTTCGGGGGAGCTTACACAATTAGAAAATATTGCATCTGCATTCGATCTTTTTGACATTGAATCTTATGAAGATGATGAGTTAGAAATCCTCTTCACCATTGAGTCTGAAATTGATGAGTTGGTTGAGATGAATTTCGATTTAATGAAGAATAAAATCGCAATTAGTGCTTTTTACAACCAAATCGATAATTCTACAAAATTTATTTTATCTGATTTAGAAGAAGATGATTGTCCTAAAAAGGTGAAAAAATATGCAAAAATCATTTTGGAAGAATTCCACAAAGCCAAAGAAAAAATTATAACCCGTTAATCAAAGCTTTACCCGAAATTAGATTATGTAGTGAATTTGATTGAAGTTATTGTTCATTCACCCTCGTAATTCGTAAATCAAAATTCTCTCACTTCCCTTTCTTCCCAACCCAATACAATCCGGTTCCGATTGCTACAAACATGGCGGTCATCCATACGGAGGTCAAGCTGACTTGGAACATCAGCCAGATACAGGCAAGTATGCCTAAAACAGGAATCAGCTTTCCTCCTTTTAAAATAAATCTGCCGGGTCCTTTGAATTTTGGTCTGAGGACTGGCACAGCCGCACAACTCATTCCAAATAGAAAGAGTCTTGCTAATACTGTCAAAGCTGCCAAGAAGGTAAAGGAACCCATAGCAGCTAAAGCAAAGGCAGAAATGCCAAAAAAGATCACTGAGTTTGAAGGAGTGAGGTATTTGCTATGAACCTGCCCAAACCAAGCGGGAAGTGAATTCTCTAGGGATAGGGCATAGGTCACCCGGGTTGCAGAAAACATGGAACTGATAAGGTTGGCTATCACGGAAGTTGCCACGCCTATCATCAAGATCACGGCTCCAATTTCTCCAAATAGGGCGGAAGAAGCATCTAATAGGGGAGTGGTGGAACTAGCCAAATCCGGAACAGCAGCTTGGGAAACCAATTGAATCAGCATATACAAAATGGCCACGATTCCTAAGCCTAAAAGTAATCCTAAAGGCATATCACGCTCTGGCCTTTTGGCTTCTCCCGCCGGCACTACAGCCCCTTCAAAGCCCACAAATGCATAGATCAGGAGTAATGTGGCCTTTCCTAAATCGGAACCTGCAGGTAGGGGAGAGTTGAATCTGGGAATCACATCTGCTCCAAGCATGGTAAAGCCTCCGAAGATTAAGCCTATCAGCACGGCGAATTTGATCACCGTGAATAGGGTCATGGTTCGGATAGACTCCAAGGAACCCAGTACATTGATCAGGCTTAAACCCAGGCAGGTTACCGCCAGAGAAATCAACCTTCCGCTTCCTTCCCCAGCTATAGGGAAAAAGTAGGCAATACTGTCTGTCAATAAAACTGTATTGGCGGCAAAGGAGATTAATCGGGCTAGGTAATACAACCATCCTCCCTGAAAACCCACGAACTTGCCGAAGGCCAGTGTTCCATATTTGATAGGTCCTCCGGTTCCTCTGAAATAGCTTCCCAACTCAGCAAAGCAGAGAATGATTGGAAGCATCAAAAGTGCACAGAAAGCATAAATCCAAACGCTGTATTCTCCTGCAAAAGCAGCTGCCCCGCTGGGAAGGCCAAAAATACCAGCTCCAATCAGGCCATTGACAACTAGCATCCATACACCCCAAAGTCCTAGGTTTCTCGGTAATTTTTCTTGGGTTTCTTCAGAGGAAGGGATTTGACTCACAAGTAAAGTTTTTGGTGAAAAACAGAATGGGGAAGATAAACAGAAAGTTGAAAGAATTAAATGCTTTTGGGATACTAGGCTTGTTACCGATTGGAAAAAGTTATTTCAGGTTTCTTAAAGCTCGCGGCGGCGTAGCGACGCAGCGGTTTTTATCTCCCGCAAAGTAAGTAGGCAGTGGCAGTAGGCAGTGTCGTCACCGCGAGGAACGAAGCGGTCTCAACAAGTCTGAATTAAGAATTATGAAGTCTTAAATATTGGCGTTTAAGAATTAATCTCCCGCAAAGAATTGAAGAAGTAAAGAAAGTCTGAAATTTGAAATGAGAAGTCTGAAAAGTAGGCTGTGATTACTCTCCCGCAAAGGATTGAAGAGGCGAAGAGTTTATGAAGCTATTTTTTCTATGCTTGCTATGGGGAAAAAATTTGCGTCAATTTTTGGACTAGTTAATAGTTATTAGGCTCTTTTTCCAGTTTGGGCTCAACTTATACCAAATCTATGTTTGCTACTGTGGCTATGTGGTTTTTAAAAATCTCTCGCGGTGACGCAAGGATTTTCTCCCACAAAGAATTGAAGAAGCAAAGAAAGTCTAAAAGATGAAATGAGAAGTATGAAAAGTAGGTGGTACCCAGTAATCAGTGTCGTCACCGCGAGGAACGAAGCGGTCTCACCAAGTCTGAATTATGAAGTTCGAAGTCTGAAATATTTGTGCTGTGATTAATCTCCCGCAATCAATTGAAGAAGCGAGGATGGTTTTGGAGTGGTTTGCGACAAGGGCTTCGACTCCCTGACTAGCCATCAGGCAGGCGCTCAGGCTGACATTGGCTTCGACTCTAAAAATCTGTGAAGGTCTGCTAATTTTTCTGCGTAGATCTGCAGGAAATAAAAGGGATAATATGCCTAAAAAAAGCCTCAAAAGTTCCTCTGCCCTTCGTAAATCGTAAATCAAAAATCTTAAATTTTAATCTCCGTGTTCTATGTGATGAAAATAATCAGTTGCGAAGAATAGAAAATAATCCTGTTAACCAGATTTCCTTCTTCTCTTGATAAACTTCTCCAACTCCACCGCATGAAATACAATCAAGCCCATTCCAAAACAAAATGCCAATTCCTCCAAAGTCAGCGCTTGGGTATGAAAAACACTATTAAAGAAAGGCAGATAAATCACTGCCAGCTGAATAAGCATGGTGGCAAACACGGATAAAAGGAGAGGGCTATTGCTTTTAAAGCCCTGTTCGTACAAAAAAGTCTGTTCACTTCTCACAGCAAGCACATGCCCTAACTGGGAAAATGCCAAAACCGTGAAAACCATGGTTTGCCAATGCCATCCATGCTCAATAGCCCAGAATTGGGAGAAAATAGTAACTCCAGCCATCAAGAGCCCAACCCAAATGATATGAACTCCAACCCCGTCTGCAAAGAGACTTTGACTGGGCGGGCGAGGAGGCCTTTTCATAATGTTTTTCTCTGCTCTTTCTCCCGCCAATGCCAACGCAGGCAGCCCATCTGTTACCAGATTGATCCATAAAATATGGATAGGTAAAAGCGGAATAGGCAATCCGAGTAGAGGAGCCACTACAATGGTCCAAATTTCCGCCCCATTACAGGTCATGATGTACTTTACAAACTTGCGGATATTGTCGAAAATTCTCCTTCCTTCACGAATTGCCCGGACGATGGTGGCAAAATTATCATCCAATAAAATCATATGAGCCGCCTCCTTACTAACATCTGTTCCGGTGATTCCCATGGCAACTCCAATCGTACTGCTTCGTAAAGATGGGGCATCGTTAACTCCGTCTCCTGTCATCGCTACATAATGTCCTCTTTTCTGTAAAGCTTTTACAATTCGAATTTTTTGATCGGGGGTCACGCGGGCATAAACCGAAATATGTTCCACTTCCTGCTCAAATTGCTCGTCGGATAATTGGGCAAATTCCTTTCCGGTCAGGATTTTCTGACCTGATTCTAAAATCCCCACTTCCTTGGCGATCGCTTTGGCTGTTTCTGGATGATCTCCGGTGATCATTACAGGATGAATTCCCGCAGTCTTACATTCCTGAATTGCCAATACAGCTTCTTCCCTTGGCGGATCTATCATTCCACAGATGCCAAAAAAGTCCAAATCCTTTTCCAGAGAATCGGCACTGATTTTTTCGGGTTTTTGATCTAAAATCTTTCCTGCAAAGGCCAAAACTCTTTGTCCATTGGCAGCCCATTCATTGCTTTTACTTAGAAATTCATCTTTATCAGCATTGGGAGTGCAGGCATCCAAGATGGACTCCATAGCTCCTTTGCAAAGCAAAATGATTTTGCCATTGGACTCATGAAGGGTACTCATTCTCTTTCTTTCCGAATCGAATGGGACTTCATCGAATCGGGGAAATAGTTTTTGGATAAACTGATAATCTTCTTCTCCCAAATTTCCTCTTACCCAATTGACCAAGGCCAACTCGGTAGCCTCGCCTTGCAAGTCTCCGTCTTCGTCGGGCTTGATATCATGATTCAAGGCCATGGCCAAATCTATATTGGAATAATTGCTGGTAATGGGGGCGATTTCTGCCGATGCTGTCTGCATGACAGTCATTTGATTTTTCGTCAAAGTGCCTGTTTTATCAGTGCAGATATAAGTGATCGAACCCAAGCTTTCCACAGCAGGAAGTTTTCGGATCAAGGCTTCTTTTTTTGCCAGCCTGGCTGCTCCCAAGGAAAGCGCTATAGTAATCAGGGCCGGCAATGCCTCTGGAATAGCTGCGACTGCCAAACTTACCGATAGCAGCAAAAGAGGGATAGGTTCCTCTCCCCGCAATATGCCGAAGCCAAAGATCAAAAGACAAATCAGCAAAACGAGGTAGGAAATGATTTTTCCAAAACGCTTCATCCTTTCTTGAAGCGGTGTTTTTGGTCTTTCCTCCTGAAGCAAATCTGCGATTTTACCCAATTGGGTTTGCATCCCGGTAGCTATCACCATGCCTATTCCTCTGCCATTGGTAACCAAGGTTCCCTTAAATAAGTGATTGGCACTTTCTACCTTCGGGCTTTCAATTATCTGATTTTTCAACCCTGATTTTTCTACCGGCACGGACTCCCCTGTCAAGGAGGCTTCGTCCATTTGTATGGAAAATCCTTCCAGCAATTGGATATCAGCTGGAATCATATTTCCTGCTTCCAATCTCACCAAATCCCCCGGAACCAATTCCTCAGACTTGACCTGAACATTCTTTCCATTTCTGATCAGGTTCGCCTGAACCTCACTCATTTTTTTGAGTGATTCCATAGCTTTTTCGGCTCTGTATTCCTGAACGAATCCCAAAATGGCATTGAGGATAATAATAACCAGGATAATGATGGTGTCAGTCCATTCACCAGCCACACCGGAAATCAAAGCTGCCACCATCAAAATGAGGATCATAAAGTCCTGAAACTGCTCCAAAAATAGTCTCCAGGCTGGTTTTCGCTTTTTTTCTTCCAAAAGATTGGGACCAAACTCAGCCCTTCTTTTTTCCACTTCCGCCTCACTCAGGCCTTTAGAGATAAAAGCTGAAATTTCCTGTGCTGATGAAGGAAAAAGTGACATGGGAAACTGGGTTAAACTCCTTTAAAATAAAAAAGTCTGAAGAGAATCTACCCCTCAGACTATTATTTGATTGAGCTTATTTTTAGAAACTGGCTTTAAGGGAAAGCTGGATATTTCGTCCCGGTCCTGAAATGCCGGAACTGAAAGGCCGATAGCGTTGATCCGTAATATTTTCAATTCCTGCATTCAAAATCAGGAAGTCAAAAATCGGATAGCTTGTTTTGAAATTCAGGGTATACCAGGAGGGAGCAAAGGTTTTTCCATCACTGTCTTTGGCATAAATTTCTCGCTTTGCACGCTCTTCTACGGGGAGCTCATCGAAGCTTTTTTCTCCCTGATAGCTTGCATAAAGTTGAACCTGAAGTTTGTTTTTTCTATAGGTCAATCTGCTGATTCCAAAGAGGGGAGCAGCATGTCGGGATGGGCTGATTGCACCATTGTCTAGTTCTTCTTCACCGCTTTGAATATTCAAATCCGATGAAAAGGAAAGGTGATCGTTCATTTTGATTTCCAGTCCAATTTGTAGCCCATATACTCTGGCCTGAGCTGCATTTTGGATCGCCTGTACCTTACTCAATTCACCTTGATAGATGATGCTGTCATTTCCTGCCAAAGTAAAATCCCTTCTAACCAAGGCATTATTAAGTAAAGTATAATAGCCTGTTACATCCAGTTTGGCGAAATCACTGAGTTTTTTGGCTACACCCAAATCCAAAGAATAGGCATATTCGGCCTCCAAATCAGGGTTGGGAACAGTGACAGCTCCGGGTTCAGAATCAAAAACCTTTCCTATATCATCCACATTGGGAGACCGAAAGGCCGTTCCAAAATTGCTGCTGATAACCCATGAATCATTGGGTCTATACACTCCTCCTATACTTCCTGTCAAAGCTCCATTGGAAAGATTGGCCTCTGTGAAAGGGAAGGGATAAAAGCTGGTATCGAATCTTGCATCCAAGCCAAACCAGTTATAGCGCAGTCCAGCCTGCAGATTAACTTGCTCATTCAATTTGTGCTCTTCATTGATATAAACTCCAAATGAACGCCAATCAGCTCTCGGATATCTAGAAGGGCCGGGGCTAGATTCCTGGCTGGTAATATTGATGATCATTCCATTGGAATAAACCTCATTCAGAACCCACTCAGCTCCATAAACCAAAGTATTATTGGCATCCAGGATTTTGGTAAAGTCGGTGTTGATGGAGAAGGCTGTCACCTTTTCATCCTGTGTTGTCCGAATCGGTTTATTCAAATCCCTGTCTATTCTGCTTTCTTCAAAATGTTGATGTGCCAGTCTGATACTTATTTGATCAAATGCTCCTCTTTGAGCAAAATGTGTGATGCTCAGATTATTCATCATCCAGATTTGAGGTCCATAATCCCATTCAGCATAGCGGGGAAGACCATTTCTGATTCGGTTATGTCTGTCATATCTTCCATAGGGAGAAGTTTCAGAATAATGAAAACCGTATTGAAAATCCCAGGCTTGTGAGGGTTTGAATCGAACCTTTTGCATCAGATTAAGCTGAGAATAGGCAGAAGGAATTTGCCTTAAACCTCCATCCTCCAGAGGGATTACCATATCCTCTTCATTGATTCTTTTGACATAAAAGGGTTTCAGGTAATCATCGGGCCCATTAGATCCCTGTCTCAGATGATCATAGTCCCAAGCACTGATACTCGTACTGATTGCCCATTTTTTCCAGCCAACATTCAAGTCCAGATGTCCTGTACTTTCATTATTTGCCGAGGAATATCGGGTGATTGCATTGCCGGAAATACTGGCATTTTCATCTAAGGAAAACTTTGGAGTAAGAGTATTGAAACTCATAACTCCACCTACTGCATCGCTACCATATATCACCGAACCCGGACCAAATAATACCTCTGCGTGCTCCATGGCAAATGGGTCAAGGTTGATCACATTTTGAATATTGCCTCCCCTGAAAATGGCTGTATTCATTCTGACTCCGTCCACCACATACAATAGGCGGTTGGTTGCAAATCCTCTGATCATAGGGCTTCCGCCTCCTTGTTGGCTTTTTTGGATATACACTTTTCCTGATACTCCCAGTAAATCTGCTGCAGTTTGAGGATTTTGGAATGCTATTTCATCGGGTGATATGGATATTATTTTGGTAGGTAAATTTTCAGAAGATCGGGACCATCTATTGCCGGAAATCACCACCTCGCTGAGATTGAGGTTGGAGTTTTCCAGTTGGATAATATCTCCCAAAGTGAGCAGTTCATCATAGCTTATCTTGATGGTTTGATGACCAAAACTGCTGATAGTAATTTTTGAAGCCCCTTTGAATGGGCTCAAGTTGACCTGACCTTTGGAGTTTGTCAATTCAAAGGCAGGAGGTATTTCACTACTCAAGGTAGCGTAACGGATGGGTTCGGATGTGGCTTTATCTACCAAAGTGACTGTTTGAGCCTTTAGTTGAAAGAAAAAGCAAAGCATGCCAAACCCAATCAATACTTGTTTCATAATTGAAGAATTGATACGAATGGATAGACCTTTCCCGGTTTATCGGAATAGGAGATTTTTAGTGGTATATCAATTCAAAAAGTCGGGAGGGGAAAAGGGATTGGAAAGTAAGGGCTGAGGAACAGCCTGAGGGGTAAAGTTTGAATATTGTCTATCTATTTCCTGCGAAAAGGGTTTGGGAATCAAAGAATGATTGGCTTGAAAGAATAGGGTGAAAACGGCCAATTGTTGTTCTTTTTTTTCAGTTCCTTCTTCTTCCCAGAGTTTGGAGAGTTGCTTTTTGATTTTGGTTTCTTCCTTATCCCTCCAAACTAGGTATTGAATCTGACCTCCATCTTCTTTTATTTCGAGTACATCATACATTTCGCCTTGGTATTCAAACTCCCGTTCATGTTCCCATTCCAATAGCGTTTGGGATTCCTCTCTCGTGAAGCTTAAGGTGAGAAGGTCAGACTTTTCCTCAGATTCTTCAAACCTGCTTTCAAAGGAGTTTTGAAGCTGGGTCTTTTGAAAATTCAGCCACAGCAAGCTCAATGTCAGAGGGCCTGAAATCACAAAAAGGAGCAATATGGAGCTGAGACGGATTTTCAAGATTTAAGGATGAGCTGCCAATTTTCTTGAAAATTTACAATAATTAAATAAGTATTATGCTTTGGGAGTATGGAAGTGATAAAGGGCCTTGGGGAAGGCTGAATTATGAAAGTGTGAAGTCTGAAAAGTAGGCAGTAAGCAGTGGTAGTAGGCAGATTCGGAAAGTCTGAAAGATAAAGTGAGAAGTCTAAAAAGTAAGCAGTGCCGTCACTGCGAACCCGCCACTCTTTATTTTAATGATGATTAACTCGGAATGTTTCTAAGAATACAATTAATGGAAAAGAATTGGATCGGGTGAAGCAGTCTTAATAAATCTAAAAGATGAAGTGAGAAGTCTAGAATGTCCCTATGCGATTTTATCTCCGGAAATGGATTTAAGAGCCAAAGTAATTATCAAATCGCACCGCTGGTGCTCATGGCTCATTTCATAACTTATTTTCTACAATAATATCGCACCGCTGGTGCTCCTGAGTAGCTGGATTTTTGAGAGCCTCGGAAAGGCGTTTTGATTGTAGTATCTGGCATGACGAGTAATTAAGAGCTTCGGAGAAGCGATTTGATATTTAATCTTCTTCCGCAAAGAATTCAAGAGGCAAAGAGTTTATGAAGTTTCGTTTTCAATGCGTGCTATGGGATAAAATTATGCTTCAATTCTAGGGCTAGTTAATTGTCATTAGTTATTGGGTTCTCGTCCCAGTTTGGTGCCCACTTTTGTCAAATCTATGTTTTCTATTGTGGCTATGTGGTTTTTAAAAAATTCTTATTGTGGAGCGGTAATTTTTTTTCCCGCAAAGGAAATAAGAAGCAAAGAGTTTATGAAGTTTCGTTTTCAATGCGTGCTATGGGATAAAATTATGCTTCAATTCTTGGACAAGTTAATTGTTAGTAGTTATTGGGTTTTCGTCCCAGTTTGGTGCCCACTTTTGTCATATCTATGTTTTCTATTGTGGCTATGTGGTTTTTAAAAATTCTTATGGTGGAGCGGTGATTTTTTCTCCCGCAAAGAATAGAAGAAGCAAAGATGATTTTGGAGTGGTTTGCAACAAAGGCTTCGACTCCCAGACTAGCCTTCAGGCATGCGCTCAGCCTGACATTGGTTTTGACCCTGAAAATCTGTGAAAAACTTGCCTAACGGCAGTCAGGTCTGCGAATTTTTCTGCGTAGATCTGCGGGAAATAAAAGCGAATATATGTCTAAACAAAGGCTGAGAAGTTCTTCTGCCCTTCGTACCCCGATATTCATCGGGGCGTAAATCAAAAATCTTAATCCCTAAGTCTCACTGTGTATTCCTCCGTGTTCTCTGTGGTAAAAAAAAAAACTACTCTCCCTTAATCAAACTCAAAAAACTCCCATTTCTCAATTCATAATCCACCCCTGAAACAGGATTGGTAAAGCCCTTCAGTTCTAATCTGATTTCCTGTTCAATTCTTCCCAAATCCCTGTAATAATTCAACCAAAAAGAAGAAGAGGAATTAAGACCATGAACCTTACACCAATTGAAATACCCTCTGCTATCGGTAAATAACTCAAGGTTGTATAGGACTAAAAAAAGGCAAAGAGGTTGATTTTTTTCATCAAAATCTCCACGCTCATCTTCCAAATAAAGCGTCCAGTATTTTTGCTTGATTTTTAGCTCCACCTCCAACATCAAATCTTTGAAAACGCCTCCATCTCTCACAAAAATTGTATGAGAACGAATCAAATCATTAAAAGCCGTCAGAGGTGTTTGGTCCATATATTTTAATCGGATATTCCTAATGCTAAGTTGATAAAATTCCAGATTATTTCTTGTAAACGTTTCCATTTGAAGAATATTTATTGGCAATTGCTCTATTTATCCTTAAAATGAGTTAAAAATTGAGTGATTCGCTCGATTTGACTCTAAACCCAAAATTTCCTTGCCTGATGGTTTTTAAGCTCCGTCACCTGTTGATAGTTTTCAGTCTTGCAGTTGCATCTTGTACTGAGCAAAAGCCTTTGGAAGAAAGCCAAGACAGTCCCGTTCGGTCTCCTCAGGAGGAATTGGCAACTTTTCAGATTGAGGAAGGATTTGAAGTACAGTTAGTGGCTTCCGAACCTCTGGTAGAAAGCCCGGTGATCATCCAATTTGATGAAGACGGCAGACTTTGGGTGGTGGAAATGCGGGGCTATATGAGTGATATAGAAGGTTCGGAGGAAAGCCTGCCTGTTGGAAGAATTGCCATATTGGAGGACTTTGATGGAGATGGAGTGATGGATCACAGAATTACCTATCTTGATAGCCTGATTATGCCGAGGGCTTTGGGTTTGGTTCGCAATGGAGCTTTAGTTGCTGAAAATAATGCACTCTGGATTACCAAGGATTTGGATGGAGATTGGAAAGCTGACACTAAAATATTATTGGATTCCACCTATGCCTCCAATGGAATTCCGGAGCATTCCGATAATGGCTTCGTGAGAAACCTGGACAATTGGTATTACAGTGCCAAATCCAGACTGCGCTATAAATTTCAAAAGGGATTTTGGATTCGGGATAGTACTGAGTTTCGCGGACAATGGGGTATTTCCCAAGACGATCAGGGAAGGTTAGTGTATAATTATAATTGGTCTCAGTTGCATGCCGATTTGGTGGCTCCCAATTCCATCACCAGAAATCCCAATCATCAACCTAGCACAGGCATAGATCATGGTTTGACTATTGACAGGAAGATTTTTCCCATCAGGTCAAATTTGGCGGTCAATCGGGGATATATTCCCGGAACTCTTGATTCTGCGGGGCGATTACTGGAGTTTACTTCTGCTTGCTCACCCACGGTGTATAGAGCTGATCTCTTCCCAGAGGAATATCGAGGAAATATTTTCGTCCTGGAAAATGCTGGGAATTTGGTCAAAAGGAATGTGGTTCGGGAAAAGGGAATGCTTTTAGAGGCTTTTGACCCAAATCCTGGTAAGGAATTTTTAGCCTCAACAGATGAACGCTTTCGTCCTGTATATGCCAGTGTTGGCCCCAGTGGAGGGTTGTATATAGCAGATATGTATCAGGGAATTGTACAGCATGGAAGCTATATGACTCCCTATTTGAAAGAACAAACCTTACTGAGAAAACTCGAAGCTCCTGGGCATATGGGCAGAATTTGGAGAATTGTTCCCAAAGGCTATCAATATCAAAAACCTCCTCAGCTTTCAAAATTGGCTCCAGACCAATTTCAGGTCTATTTGGCCAATTCCAATGGTTTTTACAGGGATCAAGCTCAACGGATAATGGTAGAAAGTGGAGATCTAAAAATTGCTAGGGATTTACAAAATCTGGACTTTTCGCTGGGAGGAAAATATGCTTCGATTCACGGCCTTTATACGCTGGAAGGCTTGGGTGCTTTAGATAGTAAGATCCTTTTCAATGCCTTAAATTCCAGCAGTCCTGAGGTTCAAATTCATGCATTAAGGTTATTGGAAGCCTTTCAAAATGAGCCTGGTGTGAAGCAGAACTTAAAAAAGTTTTACCAAGCCAATTCAGGAACCAAAAACCCAACTCTGGCTCTGCAGATGGCTCTTTCCTCCTTCGTATTTGAGTCAGAGGTTCAGTTTGAGGCCTTGAAGCAAATGGCAGAGCAATATGGATATGAAGCCTTAATGCGGGATGCCATTCTTAGCAGTTTGGAGAAGCGTGAAAGTGACTTTTTGAATTTCTTAACAGCAGACTGGAAAAACCCTAATCCGGAAAAGGAAATAGTATTGGAAATGCTCAGTGCTGCCATTATTCGCAATAAAGATAAAAATGAGATAACAGATCTGTTGATATTAATTGAAAAGAACCAAGATAACTGGAAAGCACAGGCGATCCTAGCGGGGATGGCTGTTCAGGCAGGAGATGTTGAAAATATTGGCTTGGTTTCTTTTTCCAGCCAACCTGCATTTTTCAAAGATCAGAAAATGGGTTTGGACCTTAGGCAGTTGGAAAAAATCAAGCTCTTATTTCGATGGCCAGGCCATCAGCCTGAAATCGGAGAAAATACCACCATGATTCTGGATGCAGAGTCTATGAAGCAATTTGCCTCAGGAAGACAAAAATACCTAAGCGCCTGCGCAGGTTGTCATGGAGGAAATGGAAAAGGAGTTAACCGAATGGGCCCACCTTTAGCGAATTCAGATTGGGTTTTGGGAGATGAAAGAAGGCTTTCTTTGATTTTGCTGCACGGGATAGAAGGGCCCATTGAGGTAACAGGGAAAGAGTATGATGCTCCGGAAATTCTACCTGTTATGCCTTCCCATTCTACCTTGGATGATGGAAGTATTGCGGCCATTTTAACCTACATCCGCAACGAATGGGGAAATCAGGCAGCACCCATTTCGGGTAGAACAGTGGGGAGAGTTCGTCATACCTCACAGGGAAGAGTTTATCCTTGGTCTGCCAATGAACTGAATGAGCACGTGAAAAACCTTCAAGAATAAACCCCTACCTTATGAAACCCACCCGACGAGAATTTATCAAAACAGCCAGTTTGGGCCTTTTGGCTACAGGTTTTTCTATGCCTGCTATTCCGGATTTCCTCGAGGAATATAAAATGGGAATTGTGGTTCATTCTTATGGTCATCGGTACGGATCCAAAGTTGGAAGTTCTCAATATCCCGGTTTTCAAAACACCTTGGATTTCATGAGGCATTGTCATGCAATTGGGGCAGGAGGGATACAGATAGGAGTGGGAACCTGGTTTGGTGAAATGGGGCAAAAAGTCAGGGATGCAAGGGAGGAATTGGGAATGTACTTGGAGGCAAGTATTGCCATGCCTGAAGGGGAAACAGATGTAGACAGGTTTGAAAATGAAGTACTATTGGCGAAAGAAGCTGGAGTAAAGGTGATTAGGACTGTTTGCTTGGGAGGCAGGCGCTATGAAAATTTTAAGAGTAGAGAAGAGTTTGAAGCCTTCAAGGTATATTCCATTCAAAGAATTCAATTGGCTGAAAAGGTGGTGCGAAAGCATCAGATGAAGTTGGCGATAGAAAACCATAAAGATTGGAAAGCAGCCGAATTGGTAGAAATCCTGCAAAATCTCAGTAGCGAGTGGGTGGGAGCGACAGTTGATTTTGGAAATAATATATCCTTACTGGAATATCCGGATGAGGTGATAGAAACTTTGGCTCCTTTCGCCTTTTCTACCCATGTGAAAGATATGGGAGTCCAAGAGTATGAGGAAGGCTTTTTACTTTCAGAAGTTCCTTTGGGAAAGGGGATAGTCAAACTGAAGAAAGGGATAGAGCTTTGCAAAAACTATCATCCTGATGTAAATATTTCACTGGAAATGATTACCAGAGACCCTTTGAAAATCCCTTGTTTTTCGGAGAATTACTGGCAAACCTTCGAATATCCTTCATCTAAAAAATTTAAGAGGTATCTTCAAATGATCGGTAAAGAAAGCTTTGATGGAAAACTTCCTTCAATCAGCAATCTAGGTGAAGAAGAAATCCTGGCCTTGGAAGAAAATAACGTGGTGGATTGCTTAAGGTATTATGGAAAGCTGAATTCTTAAAGTCTGAAAGCTAAAGTGAGAAAGCTGAAAAGTAGGCAATAGGCAGTAGGCAGTGTTGTCACCGCGAGGAACGAAGCGGTCTCATAAAGGATGAAATTTGAAGTGAGAAAGCTGAAAAGTAGGCAGTTGGCAGTGGCAGTGTCGTCACTGCGAACCCGATTTTTAAAAAGATTATTCAACTTAAATAAGACCATTATTAAAACCTTAAATTTAAATTATAACATAAAGCCGGGTGAAGCAGTCATATAAATTCTGAAAGCTAAAGTGAGAAAGCTGAAAAGTAGGCAGTTGGCAGTGGTGTTGTCACCGAGAGGAACGAAGCGGTCTCATAAAGGATGAAATAAAAGTGAGAAAGCTGAAAGGCGCTACGTTTAAGTGGATATTAGTAATGCGGTCACTAAGGATAATATTGGCCGCCCACCACTACGAGGGACTTTGAAAAAAACCATTTCTCAATTAACCAAATACACAATTACACAATTAACCAAAAATCAGTAACCAAATGACAAACTTCAAAAAACTTCCCGGAATTCAACTTTTTTCACTCAAAGGCAAAAGTGCCATAATTACTGGAGGCTCTAAGGGTCTTGGTTTTGCAATGGCTGCCGGATTGGCTTCCGCAGGAGCAAATGTGATGTTGGTTGCCAGAAATCAAGAGGAATGCGAACAGTCTGCCAAAGAAATCGCTGAGGAATATCAAGTTAAAGCCATAGGGTTTTCAGCCGATGTGACTCAGGGAGATCAGATGAATGCGATGGCTGCCAAAGCTTTGGAGTCTTTTGGATCTATTGATATTTTGATCAATTCAGCCGGAATCAATATTCGTGGAGCCATAGACGAACTGACAGAGGAAGATTTCAAGAAAGTCATGGATATCAATGTCAATGGGACTTGGTTGGCTTCTAAGGCAGTAATTTCTCAGATGAAAAATCAGAAAAAGGGATCCATAATTAATTTAGCGAGTACCCTGGGTTTGGTGGGGCTAGCCAACAGAACACCCTATACCGCCAGCAAGGGAGCTATTGTCAATATGACCAAAGCCTTGGGCTTGGAGTTGGCACCATGGAATATCAATGTCAATGCGATCTGTCCTGGACCATTCTTAACTGAAATGAATTTACCGATCGCTGATACAGAAGAAGGAAAGAAGTTTATCGTAGGTGCCACGGCATTGGCGAGATGGGGAGAACTGAAAGAAATTCAGGGAGCAGCCCTGTTCTTAGCTTCCGACGCCGCAACTTATATGGTAGGGTCTATGGTGACCGTTGACGGAGGCTGGACTGCAAGGTGATTTTGAAGGCTGGATTTGAAGTGTGAAGCGAGAGGCGAGACTCAATTACCCAATAACTAATAATCAAAAAAATATCTCCCCTAATTACTTCTACAAATCAATTTATTACAGCGGATACCGATTAACTTTGAAAAATGACTTAGCCTTGATTTTTAGGCGTTAAGAATTCTTTTCTTTCTTTAGGATGCTTATGATTTGATGCTCTAAATGGGGCACTATATCCTCTACTACAGCCCAAACAGCCCAAAGGTCAACTCCAATGTAATCGTGAATTAATTTATCTCGCATTCCGGCGATTTTTTTCCATTCGATATCAGGATACTTTGAACGGAAAGTTTTATCCAATTGCTTCGTGGCTTCACCGATAATTTCAAAGTTTCTAATTACAGCATCCTGAACAAGGGAATTATTTAAAAAATCATTCTCATTCAATCCCTTTGTGTATAAAATGATCTTTGAAATACATTCAGAAATATGCTCAAGATAAATTATCGGATCTTTATTCATATTAACCTGATTAAATCAGATTCGATGTATGACTTAAGAGATGAATTCAAGGATCGTCTAGTGACAAGATCAACTCTAACTCCAAGCATTTCTGAAAGTTCTTGCTCCAATCCAATTAGTTCTAAAAGATCAACTTTTGTTTCAAAGTCGATTAAAATATCTAGATCACTTTTTTCATTTTGCTCTCCTCTGGCATAAGAACCAAAAACCCCCACAAGTGTAGGTTTAACCTTTTGAGTAATTGATTTGATGATATTTATTTGCCTTGGAGTAATCACTCTATAAAGATAATTGATTTTTTAATTGAATTCTACCACCTAAATGGTAAACAAGCTACCCAAGAAAATTTGATTCCTTTGAATAGAAACAGAAATAAAGAAGGTAAAATGGAAAGTAAGGCCTCAGTTCAGGAATTACACTTTTAAAAAGCTTAAGGGGATTGGGTGTAAATGAACATACATCCTTAAAAAATGCGATTTAATGGAGCTTATTTCAATAATCATATCGAACGGATTTGAACGCTGAGCATTGAACTAAAAGGGAGAGGCGATATTCAATAACTTAATAATCAATAACTTTTCATTTTATCAACTCCTAAGTTATTCATGTTCTCTAATTAGCTCAGAAAATAAATTTTACATTTTAAACTAAAAACTTGTTAAACTGGCTTTTTGATATTTCTTTTGACGAAATTTTAGTTATGAAGAAGTCAAGTTTGAATTATTTTTTCACATTTTGTTTTATCCTTTTTTTCCAAAGTGGATTTGCTCAAACAAATTTTACAACTGGGGAGGTAGTGACACTATCAGGTGACAGAATATCAGGTGAAATTGATTATAGAATTTGGGAAAAGAATCCAAAGAAAATTGATTTTAGAAATTTTGGAAGTGATGAGATAATTGCGTTTTCACCGGAAGATATACGTGGTTTTTCTGTAGCTAATGAGGTTTATGTAAGTGCGCGGGTAGAATCTGAGGTCTTAAGCAATGGTGAATTGGATTTTAGCTCTAGAATCGAAACTGTTGTTGAAACTGTATTTCTTCAGGCATTAGTGAAGGGGGAGAAAAGCTTATTTTATCTTAAAAACACAAACTCAAAAGATAACTTTTACATCAAAGTAAATGATGAATATGTTCATCTGAAGTACAAAAAATTTAAAAAAGAGGAAACTGTTAACGGCGTAAATCGAGTTTTCGCTGTTGAAAATAAGGTTTTCCATACCCAATTGGAAAACTATTTAAAAGATTGTCCAACTATAATGAAGGACCTTGCTTTTGTTCGGTATAATTCACAAAGCTTAACTCGTCTATTTTTAGAATATGCGAAATGTAAAGGAGATAGACTGGATTTTTACAAGACAGTTGAAAAGGTGTTGACAAGATTTGAAATTCTTGCAGGGGTTTCTATGTCAAAATTAAATTTTGAAGCTCTGAATCGACCCAATTTGACGGATGTCGATTATGGATCTTCAACAAATCCCACTTTTGGAATTTCATTCGATTTGATATTTCCAAAGAATATGAAAAAGTGGTCTCTATCCAATGAATTGCTGTATGCGGAATATAGATTTTTTGGTAGTAATATCAATCAAAAGTCATTTAACCACATAGAGAGGTCTGAAACAACCTTTGAGATTAAACAGATAAAATTGAACTCTATGTTACAGCATAGTTTATTTTTCAATTCTGTTGAGTGGTTTGTCCACGGAGGCGCCTCCTTCGGTTTTATTATCGATGAAACAAAAAATGAATTCATCGAGACAGAGTTTTTTAATTCGTTTCGAAGCGAAAATAAAGTTCCTTTTGAAAGTGATCGCTTAGCAGAAATGAGTTTCTTGGTTGGGACAGGAATAAGAATTGGAAAAATCTCAGGAACTGTTAGATATGAAAATGGTAACGGAATGTCTGATGTACCATCAATATCCTCTAAAACCCATAAAATATTTTTCTTAATAGGCTATAGATTATAACCAGCTTTCTTAATTCTATTCAAATTATAGGGGGGAATAACATTGAAATGGATTTCAACCCTTTACTAAGATGTGAGAGGCGAGAGATAAGAAGTGAGAGACTAGAAACGAGACACGAGAAGCGAGAAGCGAGAAGCGAGAATCAATAACTCTATAACTCTATAACTCAATAACTCACCACCTCATCAGTTACTCAATTACTCCCAAATCACCCCACCACCAAACTGATCACATATATGATTCCTATGGCGGTAACTCCCATGATCAGGGTGCCCAAGCTATGGGACTGATTTCCCTGTTTGATAGTCATTCCTGAAAGTTGAGTCACTACCCAAAAACCGCTGTCATTGGCATGGGAAATAGCTATTGCTCCAGCTCCTACCGATAAGGCCGTCAGAACTTTCATGGTTTCAGAGTCCAAACCCAATGGCCCAAGCAAAGGGGCAATTATGGATGCTGTGGTAATCATGGCCACGGTAGTTGAACCTTGAGCAGTTTTCAAGGCAAAGGCAATCAAAAAGGGTAGAAAAATCCCCCAATTTGCATCCTGCATCCCTTCACTCACCAAAGCTCCAATCCCGGAGTTTTGCAGCATTTTTCCAAAAACTGCTCCTGCACCTGTTATGAAAATGACCGGGGCCGCTATCAGCAATGCCTCGCCAATCCATCCTGAAGTGGATAGCATTTTCTTATCTAACTTCTTGGGCAAGGCAAAAGACAAAATTGCGCCAATCAATAAGGCCAATACAGGGGAACCTATAAAAGTGATAATGGTGATATGTCTGCCTGTTCCCAATGGTTGTGTAGGATAACTTGCAATAGAGGCCAAAATGATCAACAATAAGGGGATCACTATAGGTAAAAATGACTTGAAAACTGAAGGAAAAAGCTTTCTATCCAGTTGCCCTTCTGCCTCTGCCAATTTAGGCTTAAGAGGGATTTTTGAGACAAATCGATTAACAAAAATATAACCTGGAATCAGGGTCAGCAGTGATACAATTATTCCCCAGAAGATCATTTGGCCCAGATCAGCTCCTAATATTCCAGCCGTTGCGATTGGACCGGGAGTAGGCGGTACCAAAGAGTGGCTACACATGGCACCGAGGGAAAGGGCGATCATGGTACCTGCATAGGAACGATTACTTTTAAGCGCCAAAGACTTGGCGATAGGATTCATCATGATAATGGTTGAATCCCCAAAAACAGGAATAGAGAGGACGTAGCCTCCCAGCATCATGGTCAGATTGACGGATTTTTTTCCGATCCAAGATAAAATCCGTTCTGCAATGACGATCGCACCTCCTGTTTTTTCCAGAAATGTACCCAAAATAACCCCGAACAATATCAGAAGGCCTACCGAACCCAGAACCCCGCCGAATCCTTCGGAGATGGATTTTAGGATCAAATCGGTACTCATTCCTGCCAATAATCCATAGATCAAAGCACCTCCGAAAAGCGCTAAAAATGGATGAATATCAAATTTGACTATAGCCAGTAGGATGATTGCTAATACTAGCAGGATTAAGAAAATACTCAGCATGATGGGTTTATGTCAAGGTAGAAAAGATGGTCTTTCGACCGATTTCCAAAGTGTAGGCTAAAAATTACCCAATTTTCCCTAATTAAAAAGGCTGAATAGCGAGATGGGTGAAATTTCCTTTTGATAGGGGAGTTGGATGCTGATTAGAGCAAGCTTATTTTATTTCTTTCTCCAGCATTTCCAAAATGATTTCCAGGTCTGCTAAAAGAGGTTGATAATGTAGCGTTTGGGTGGCTTCAGTAGAAAGGATGAACTGTAATAAAGAGTTCTCAAACTCCAATGATTCCAGAATTGGTAAGATGGAACTTCCCTGATTGGTAACAGGAATACCCATTTGCGATGAAACTCCTGACTGTTCTAGGATAGTTCGAAGGCTAAACTCATCACTTCGAAATAAATCCAATGCCTTTTCTCTTTGAGCAAGCAAATCTTTCTCCTGCTTGGCAATATCATCTAAGGTCGCCAGCCAGTTTGTCAGATTATGGCGAAGGTTTAGGTTAGAAAGCTCCCTTAAACTTCCACTGCTGATCATTTCCAGTAAAAGTGAATTATTTGGATTGAAAGAAATGTCTCGCGAATAAGTCTGGAAAAGCATAGATGAAAGTTGAGAGCTACTAACCTCCTTTTTGTCTATCTGTATCAAAATAGCTTTGGCCGTTATCAGGTTTTCCTGATTGATTTTCATCAATTCCAAAAGCTTAGCTTTGGAGGTGCTAAATTCATTTTTCAGACCAATTAAATAATTCTGTTCCTTGTTCTTGATGATTCGGTTTTGGTTGGCATTATTGATCGCCAAGGCTATCAGAATTCCTATGACAACCAATAGAATCTCACCCAGCGCATAGACTAAATAATTTTTCAGCCGATTTTCTTTCAGGAGTTTCTTTCTGATTTTTTTAAAAAGGTGGAGCATTATGTGTTTTTTGAAAGCAAGGATTTAGAAGCAGAAAAGGTGGTTTGCTCAAATTGTATTGATCTATGTAAAATAGGAAAGGATCATTTCTTAATATACTAGAAATGGTTTAAAGCTTCAATTTGAAACCTTGATAAAGTCCAATTATGAGAATGATATTTTGATGAATACTTGATAATCAGATTATAGATGCGGTCTTTTAGCTTGGACAGTACTTATGCAAGTGGAAGTTTGATATGGGTGAGTTTATTTTTTTGATACCTTATATGAAAGTGATAAATATGAGTAAAATCAGTCCTTTTGCGTAAATATTCAGTTCTCTGCTGAGAATGAATTTTTTAACTTATGCTTCAATAAAAAGTGCAAAGATTCATAGTTTTTATCTATCGAAATTTTATTTCCATAAGAAAAAAATAAGCTATCTTCGATTTCGAAAAACAGAATTTCAATTTTAAATCCAATTAATAACATGTCAGACAAAGATTTAAATCCTAATGGCCCAAGAAGTTATGATATGAATGAAGGAGGCGATATCAGCAAGTGCCCATTTCACAATGGTGAGATGAAGCAAGTGGCTGGTGGAGGTACTTCCAATCGTGACTGGTGGCCAAATCAGTTGAAGATGAATATCCTCAGACAGCATTCTTCCAAATCCAATCCAATGGATCCGGATTTTAACTATGCAGAAGAGTTTAAATCCTTGGATTTGAAAGAGGTAAAAGCGGATATTGAAAAAGCATTGACTACTTCTCAGGACTGGTGGCCGGCAGATTATGGGCACTATGGTCCATTCATTATCCGTATGGCTTGGCACAGTGCGGGTACTTATAGAGTTACCGATGGCCGTGGTGGTGGAGGAACGGGAACTCAGCGTTTTGCTCCCTTAAACAGCTGGCCTGATAATGCTAACTTAGACAAAGCACGTTTGTTGCTTTGGCCTGTAAAGCAGAAATATGGTAAAAAATTATCCTGGGCCGACTTAATGATTCTTGCCGGGAACGTGGCATTGGAATCCATGGGACTAAAAACTTTTGGTTTTGGAGGAGGTCGTGAGGACGTATGGGAGCCAGAAGAGGATGTATACTGGGGTTCTGAAACTGAGTGGTTGGGAGATAAGCGATATACTGGTGACAGAGAGCTTGAGAATCCACTTGGAGCGGTTCAAATGGGATTAATCTACGTGAACCCAGAAGGACCTAATGGAAAGCCAGATCCTGTTGCAGCTGCCAGAGATATTCGTGAGACTTTCGGCCGTATGGCAATGAATGATTATGAAACTGTTGCCCTGATTGCGGGAGGGCATACTTTTGGTAAAACTCACGGAGCTGCCGATCCGACCAAATATGTGGGAAGAGAGCCTGCGGGAGCTTCCATCGAAGAGATGAGTACTGGCTGGAAAAATACCTATGGAAAAGGTCACTCTGAGCATACCATTACTTCCGGCTTGGAAGGTGCTTGGACTACTACTCCGGCGCAATGGAGTCATGACTATTTCAAACATTTGTTTGAATATGAGTGGGAATTAGACAAAAGCCCGGCTGGTGCCCACCAGTGGAAACCAAAAAATGGTGCTGGAGCAGGAACTGTACCTGATGCACATAATCCAGAAGTGAAGCATGCTCCATTTATGCTGACCACTGATTTGGCTTTGAGAATGGATCCGGATTATGAAAAAGTATCCAGACATTTTTACGAAAACCCAGAGGAGTTTGCCGACGCATTCGCAAGAGCTTGGTTTAAGTTGACTCATAGAGATATGGGTCCAAAGTCACTTTACTTAGGGCCTGAAGTCCCTGCTGAAGATTTGATCTGGCAAGATCCTATTCCTGCTGTTGACTTTGAATTGGTAGATGAAAAAGATATTGCAGGTTTAAAAGCGAATATTCTTGCTTCAGGCTTGACAGTTTCTGAGTTGGTATCTACCGCTTGGGCTTCTGCCGCTACTTACCGTAATTCTGATAAAAGAGGAGGAGCCAATGGTGCTCATATCAGGTTGGAGCCTTGCAAAAACTGGGAAGTAAATAATCCTGCTCAGTTGGAGAAAGTCTTGGGAACTCTAGGCAGTATTCAGGAAGAATTCAATAGCACTGCAGGTGGAAATAAAAAAATCTCCATGGCTGACTTGATCGTTTTGGCAGGCTCCGCAGGTGTTGAAAAAGCTGCCAAAGATGCAGGGTTTGAATTGACAGTTCCGTTTACACCGGGTAGAAATGATGCTTCTCAGGAAGAAACTGAAGTTGATTCTTGGGCCTTCTTGGAGCCAAGAGCCGATGGATTCAGAAATTATATCAGCAAAATTTGTCCGGTAAAGGCAGAAGAAATGTTGATCGATAAAGCACAGTTGATGACCTTAACCGCCCCTGAGCTTACTGCTTTGGTAGGTGGAATGAGAGTAATGGGTGCAAACTGGGATGGATCCAAGCATGGGGTGTTTACTCAGACTCCAGGTAAACTGACTAATGATTTCTTTGTGAATTTATTGGATATGAATACTACTTGGAGAGCCACCAATGACACTAATAATGTTTTTGTAGGTTCTGATAGAAATACCGGTGAACCAAAATGGACTGGTACCCGTGCAGACTTGATTTTCGGTTCCAATTCAGAATTGAGAGCAATCGCTGAAGTGTATGGATGCGAGGACGGAAAAGAGAAGTTTGTAAAGGACTTTGTAAAGGCCTGGAATAAAGTAATGAATCTGGATCGATTTGATCTAGCCTAATTTGCTCAAACCTAATAAACCGAAAAGGTGGTCTGGAAACGGATCACCTTTTTTTGATTGAAAATTCTAAAATATGACCTCGGAATTTGTAATTCAAACAAGCAGATTTAGAAGAGATAAATGGCGTAGCCATGGGCGAAAAAATAGCCAGGGGTTTTAACCCTTGGATCAAGTGAGGATAACCACCCCAGCACTGGCCCTATTTTTATTTTTGGAAATAAGCCTTGATGCCAGCAAGACGGGTAATGGTCATTTAAATCTCCAATAGATTCCATTAGCCACAACAATTTTTATTCTCTTGAATAGGAGGGCATTTGACAGTCCCATAGCTACAATAAACGCAACAATCTCCAGGTTTGGGCTTCAAAACGGTATGGCAATTCTCACATTCATAGAAAAACTGACAGGAATCTGTTGGCATAGTTTCTTCTTTTTGATGTCCACAATTAGGACAGGTGAGGGTAGATTCAAGAGTTATACTCATGGCTTTGTCGACTTTAAACTTGCTTTATAACCTGTAGACATTATAGCTCTTTCAATTTCAGAAACTTCTGTTTGGTTTGGGTCAAATTGAATCACCGTATTACCTTGGCTGTAAGAAGTATTGATTTGAATAATACCTGGAAGTTGCTTAACCTTTAGATCCAGATGTTGCTCGCAACCAGAACAGGTCATCCCATCTACAGAAAACTCTACCATCTGAAGGTTTTCCTGATTTGTAAAAAGCTGATTTTCCTGATTATTTTCAGGATAGAATCGGTCTGCGAATAAAGGGAATGCCAATAACAAACATGCAAGTATGGTAATGAGAGTTAGTGATTTTTTGTCTTGTAGAAAATTGAGAGATCCTTCTTCCTCACATTCGCACTCAAGCTGCTTTTTAGGTTTAAGTTTTTGAAACCACGCAAAGCCAAGTACTCCTACAGTGAAAAAAACAAGGAAAGGCCTTAATGGGTCTAACCAAGTGAATGTAGTGGCTAAACTTCCAGCACCTGCAATTAGAGCTAGCAGTGGAGTAATGCAACAAAGTGACGCTGAAAATGCAGTTAAAACACCAATCTTTAAGATCGTTTTCTCTGATTTCATATTGGGTTAATAAATGATTAAGGGAGTGAAGTTAAGATCTTTTTAATACAATAAAGTAGTCAAGAAGAATAATGAAAGGTTCAGGATTTCATTCGATTTTCTTTTTTCAAAGATTATACCCATTTAAAATCATTCCTTCCTTTACAGTCTTTAAATAGGTGATAACTTTTCCATCTTCTCCAACTTCTACCACACGGTAGCTAGGAAATGGGTTTCCCCAAGAACCTCCAAAATGCCCTGACCAAAGAAAAGGTTTCCTATTATAAAGCATTTGTCCATCCACATCGTGATCATGTCCATGAAAAGTAGCTTTCACATTTGAATAACTGGTGACAAGATCTAAAAATGGTTTACAGTCAATTCCGTGTCGGGTCCAATCATTTTGAGATATATGCACAAATACAAAAACGTGGGCTAGTTCAGTATATTTTTCCAGATGGGTGCTCAAAAAGTCTAAATCAGCACAGAGATATTCTCCCTTTTCATTGGAACAATCCAATAGGATGAAGCCATTATCCCCTTTCTTTTCAAATGAAAAATTGCTTGGCTGCCCCATCACTTCCTCAAAGGTTTCGGCGCTAACACGGTCATGATTTCCACGGGTCACATAATGAGGCACTTGAAGCTGGTTATAGACCTTCTTTACCTCAGGTAGCCATTTCGGGTCATCGTGGATTAAATCCCCATTGAATAAAACAAAATCTACCTCATTTTCCTTTTGTATGGCTTCAATTAAATTTTGATGGGATTGCTTAAAATCTGTCTCTGCTTGTCCAAAATGTCCGTCTGATGCGGTGATAAATTTCAATCGGGTCTTTTTCGGGAAGTCCATTTTCCCATAAAGCATAAAAGGCATAGTCATAAGAGAAGTGCCAAACAGGCTGATTTTTTGAAGAAAAGGTCGTCTTTGCATTGACTCAATTTATGGAATTCTGGCCAATCTTGATATCGCATCTAGATTTTTATCCTTTTACTCAATCCAGCCTTCAACTCCGCCTCGTAAGTGTGTTCAGGTGTTGATAAAGACCTAAAATCAAATAATCAGCTTTTAGCATTTTCGATAAGATGGTTATCAAAGTTTTTAGTTCGAATGAGACTCTGAAAAATTTTAGCTCAAAACAAATACTATTTAATTACTGAATTATGAGAATTCCATTACTTACCAGTTTGATGTTGTTGGTCACAGGTTTTGCCCTGGCCCAAAGTCCCGTTAGTGGGTTTATGAAGAAGAAAGGTGAAGGTTCCGTTGTGTTGACCCAGTTTAGGGAGTCTTATGACAGAGTCTTTTTGGTTCCTACCGAAGTAGATGGGGTACCAGTGTTTAATGAAGTAACTATTTCCAGTACTTCACTTTATGGGGAGTTCGGTATTTCTGATCGCTTCAACGTGATTGTGAACCTTCCATATATTAAAAGTGAAGGAAATGCTTCCGAGGCAGTTTTGCAGAATAACGGATTTGAAAATGAAAGATCCGGTATCCAAGACATCAAAATCTATGGTAAGTATAGCTTCTTGTCAAAAGCAGTGGGTACTAACCAATTGGATATCATAGGTTCTGTAGGTATTGAAACTCCACTAGGGAATTATTCAGCGGATGAAGGACTGCAGTCTATCATTGCCATCGGTAATGAGTCCACCAGATTCACAGGTTTTGGTATCGCACAATTTATGACTGACTTTGGTCTATTTGCAACAGGACAATTGGGATACAGCTTAAGAAGCAATCAAGTTCCAAATGCTGTGTTGAGTGAGTTGAAGCTTGGTTATGCAGGTTCTGCATTTTACTTGGATGCTTTTATTTCCAACCAACTATCCAGCAAAGATGGAGTAGACATTTTGGGTGAAGGATTTACAGGTTTCTTCCCAGCTACAAGAGTGAATTTCACAAGAATTGGACTTAACGGATATGTGCCTGTAGCCAAATTTGCAGGGATTGTAGGTGGAGTTAACTCTTACATCGCCGGTAGAAACGTAGGAAAATCAACAGGTTATTACGCTGGTCTAGCATTTTCTTTTTAATCAATCACTTATACAGCTGATACAGTTAACATTCAATTAATTAAAGACATGAAAAATATATTAAATATTAAATCCACATTGATTGCCCTTTTTGCAGTCATCACGTTCACAGCCTGTGAATCAGTTTCATCCTATGAAGATGAAAGCCCATCTATCGCTTTCGTTGCGGTTGCAAATGCTGACTTCAGCGTATTGGAAGCTGCAGCGGTAAGAGGAGGAGTAGCCGGTGTATTGAGTAATTCAAACCCAAATGATCCTTCTGGAGCTTACACGGTTTTCGCACCAACCAATACTGCTTTTGCAAGATTGGGTCTAAATGAGGAAACACTTGGTGTATTGCAGGTTCCATTCTTGACAAATACACTTTTGTATCACGTATCCAATGGCAACTTGCTTTCTTCCAATATAACTGCTGGCGGAATGTCTGCATCAGCTTTGGGACCACAGAGAAGATTTATCCAAAGAGGAGGTGATTTGTATATCAATGGATCAAAGATTCTTGCGACTGACGTAGATGCAAGTAATGGAACAGTCCATGTAATTGACAAAGTAATGATCGCTACTGGTGCGGATATCGTACAGTCTGCCATTGCTCTTCAGTCAGCCAATGTATTTATCAATCCAGAATTGAGCTTCTTGGTGGAGGCAGTAGTTTATGCAGGTCTTGCTGAAGCTTTGACTGCAAGTCCAGGAAGTCCTAAGTTTACTGTCTTTGCACCAACTGATCAAGCTTTCAAAGATTTGGGAGCAGCGCTTGGATTGACCTTCAACCAGCCTTCTGATATCAGACAATTGCCAGCTAATGTGGTTGGTCAGGTATTGTTGAACCACGTTTTTGTAGGTGAGAAATTTACAAGTGAATTGAATGCAGGAAATGTAAGCCCGTTAGGTGGAGATCCATTGACTTTGGGTGCATTTACTGAAGGAACACTAACAGTAAGAGGGGTCGGAAATAACACTCCGGCAAACATGGTGATTCCTGATGTGCAGACAACAAATGGTATTGTACACGTAATTGATAGAGTTCTTTTACCTAATTTGTAAGAACTATTTAGAGTATATAAAAGCCGATCTGATTGAGTTCAGGTCGGCTTTTTTTGTGAATTAATGTATTTGGATAAAAAACCCTAAAGTGAGGCCTCGGGATTACAAATTCCGAGGAGCAGATAAAGAGAAATACAGTTGAAATACAATAGAAATACGCTTTCAGTGAAATATCCCAATAATTGAGGTTTAGGGCCAACTCCATAGGAGCGGAAGATTTTCTAGCTTGGGGTTTTAACCCCTGGATCAATGGAATTAATTAATCCCAGCGCTGGCCCTATTTTTATATTTGGAAATGAGCGATCGTGCCAGCAAAACGGGTAGGGAGGGGTGTCTTTAAATTACTCTACCATCTTCCATTTCGATGGTACGGTCTGTTCCGGCAGCAAATTCTGGATCATGTGTTACAATCAACATGGTTTGCCCAAACTCTTGAGTTAGCTCTTTGAATTTATTATACACGATATCAGAGTTCTTTTTATCCAGATTTCCGGTAGGTTCGTCTCCCATTATCAACAAAGGGTCATTGATCAGGGCTCTGGCAATCGCAACCCTTTGCTTTTGTCCTCCGGAAAGCTGATTGGCTTTTTTCAAAGCATGCTCCTCCATCTCGAAAATTCTAAGTTTTTCCATTGCCCTATGCTCCAATTCTTCTCTCGAAACTTTCCCAAGTTTTAAACCCGGAATCATGATATTCTCCAATGCTGAAAATTCATTCAGGAGATAATGAAACTGAAATACGAATCCAATTTTTTCGTTTCTCAACTTTGCTAAATGATCTGCAGACCTATCTGTCACCAACTGATTATCTATGGATAGTTTTCCCTGATAATCTGTATCCATGGTAGAAAGAATATAGAGCAGTGTTGATTTTCCACAGCCTGACTTACCTACCACGGAGATAAATTCCCCCTTTTTTATTTCAAAACTCACCTTTTTCAATACCTGTGTTTTGGTAGGGTTATAGAAAAACTTATCAATATTTTCTGCTTGTAGAACTGTAGGTCTCATTTTCCTCTAATTATATCCACAGGGTCAACGCTACTCGCTTTTCTGGCTGGAAAGAAGCCTGCCAAATAGGTGGTGATCAAACTGAAAGAACCCCCGATCAGGTAATACTTCGGGTTATAATCTACCGGGAAAGTTTTAATAGTGGGCAAGGCATCTGTTTCAAATGGAACTTGGTCTATTCCGAGGCATGCTAAAAAGCCTAGAATCAATCCAAAAGCACCACCAATCAATCCTATGCTAAGCGCAATAGTGATAAAAATCCTATTGACATCTGTGCCGTTAAACCCTATTGCTTTGAGAATAGCTATCGTATCCAATT
The DNA here is from genome assembly GCF_002376385.1 of Algoriphagus sp. UBA3586. Lineage (NCBI taxonomy): Bacteria > Pseudomonadati > Bacteroidota > Cytophagia > Cytophagales > Cyclobacteriaceae > Algoriphagus > Algoriphagus sp. UBA3586. The sequence continues at coordinate 28,284 of NZ_DFMT01000014.1, forward strand.
TCTCGTAGATCATCATGTTGAGAATATTGTATATCCCAAAACCTGAAACCACCAATAAAGTGATACCCACTGCATAGGAAATCAAAGTTCTGATCTGTGTTCCTGTTTCAAACTGTGCATTGACAGTTTGAATATCATCGGCGTCAATGCCAAAAATTTTCTCCATTTCTTTTGCCATATCAGGAGCCAAGTCCAGATCTTTTAGCTTCACTTGAATATCTGTTACGTAGGAAGGTGATTCGCCCAGCATTTTTTGTACTGTGGTGAGAGAAGCAAAGCTGTTACTGTTATCGAAATCTCCCAGACCGGATTGATAGTAGCCCACAACCTTCAGTTGGATTCTGTTTCCTTGGGCTGTGGTTACTTGAATCACATCCCCAACATCTGCCAACATCCGGTCTGCAGCCCCTTTTCCCAAAATAATGGTATTGGTCTGTGCCAATTCCGAATAATCACCAGATGTGATGTAATCAGTAAAGGCAAATAGCTGAGCTTCTTTTTCCACATCAATCCCATTTACAATTCCAGTGAGATCGATAGTTCCTACATTAAAGAATACTTGGGATGATATTTTCGGGCTTACACCCAAAACTCTTGGATCAGCTTGCAGAGTTTGAATAATTTTTTCTGCATCATGAATGGCTAATCTGCTTGTACTGGGCTTAATGGACCGGATGATATTGAGCGATTCAGAAAATTCCAGTGTTTGGTCTATAGGCTGATTAGGATTTGGCTTGATCTCATTATAAAATCGGATATGAGGTGTTCTATTCAGTACCAATCCGTCCAGCATGGTATTGAGCCCATTCATGAATCCTAATAAGGCCACAAACATGGTGATGCTGAACATGACGCCAACTGCAGCTACTGCCGTTTGCTTGATTCTGGCAAACATCAAGGCTTTTGAAAGCTCTATGATCAAGGACCATTTCATGGTTTGATCAGTTGGGTTTCTTTTCCAATTCCTTCCAATACTTGAGCGAATTGAAAGTTTCTAATGCCAATTTTCACAGGAATTGTATCTCCATCAGAATTGATGACCAATTCATCATTAATGAGGAAGTTTCGTGGTATGACTAGGGAGTTTTCGGCTGTGGCTGTAATAATATTTGCTTCCAAACTCAGGTTAGGGTATAGAACTTTAGGTTCTTTGGTAAAAGTGGCTTCAACCGTAAAGCTTTTGGACTTGCTATCCATCAAAGGAAATATCCTACTAACAATTCCCTGAAAAGTTTCTCCTTTGTAGCTATCCATGGTTACGATCACCTGCTGCCCAATTTCTATTTTTGATATATCATATTCGTCAATTTGAAGCTCCATGAGGAAATGATTTTCACTTCCTAATGTGGCTACCGGAGTCTGGGGATTGACCATTTCTCCCTTTTCTTTGGGAAGCGCATAAACTTTGCCTTTGATTCTGCTTTTCAAGACAAATTCACTTTCCAAAGCTCTGCTGATTGCCAAGCTTTTTGATGCACTTTTGGAATTGAACTCTATTTCTCTTTTCAAGTCTTGATATCGAATAAGAGCTGATTCGTAGGCAGTTTGGGAGTTTTCGAAGCTTAATCTTCGCTGCTCCAAATCCACTGCAGTCCCGATATTCTTTTCCCAAAGGTTTTTCTGCCGTACAAAAAGCATAGAATCATTTTGCATTTTACTCTTTGCAAAATCTATGGTGAGCTGAAGATCTCTCAGTTTGGATTGGTTTTGTTGGTAATCGTCAAAAACCTGTGCCAGTTCAGCATTTTCCCTATTTAGTCTCTCCTGCTCATTATAAATGGCGAGGATAGGGGTTCCTTCTTCGACTAAATCACCTTCCTTTACAAAAATCTCCTGAATAGGGCCAGTGTTATTGGCAAAAGCCTCATATTGGTTTACTGCTTTTATCAAGCCAGAAGCATAAACCGATTCGGTAATGGATGTGAGTTCGGGATAGGTGCTTTCCTGCTCAGAAGGAAAACAGGAGAAAATACTCAGGCTAATTGCTAGGAAAAGAAATACACGAAGGATAAATTTCATCCGTTAGGTCTTTGATTCTTTTCAAATTAAGGAAAGTAGTCCAGCTTTTTTCATGATAAAAATCACCCGGGCCATAAATTTTATAAAAACATTGAGTTTGAAGCTCAGTTAATTAAATCGAATAATTATTCCAATGCAAAAAAAATACAGCCTTTTTCTTCTTGCCTTAATTCTGCAATCCTGTGCTTTCCAGCCAATCAGACGAAGTAAAAATATTACTTATATCTCGGATCAAAACGAGTCGGAATTACCGGCTAAGGACCTGAATATTTTTGCTCCCAGAAAAGGAGAAGATTTACCTGTTTTAATTTTCATTCATGGCGGAAGTTGGAATAAGGGGAAGAAAGAGATTTATGACTTTTTGGGAAGTAGAATGGCCAGGAGAAAAGTGGTGACAGTTATCATCGATTATCCCTTAGCTCCGGATTATCAAGTTCCTGCTATGGAAAAGGCAAGTGCCCTGGCAGTGAAGTGGGTCTTTGAAAATATTTCAAAATACAGAGGAGATCCGGATCAAATTTATATTTCAGGACATTCTGCGGGAGGTCATTTAGCGGCTTTGGTAGCCATTAAAGAAGAACCCTTTCAGGAATTAGGCTTAAAAAACCCATTAAAAGGAGCCATTTTAAATGATCCTGCTGGGTTGGATTGGTTTTGGTTTTTAAGCGAAATGAAAGGGAGACCCAAAGGAACTGAAAATTATGATGCCTTTACAGATGATCCAGAAATTTGGAAAGCTTATTCTCCGATTTATTTTTTGGAGGGAAATGAAATACCCATCATGATTTTGGAAGGAGAGGAGACATACCCGGGCATCCGGCTGACCGTGGAGCGGTTTCGTAGAGCTGCTGAGCAAAAAGGGACCGATTTAACTTACTCCTTTTACCCAAAAACCAAGCACATTCCCATGATTACTCAGTTTTTTTGGACTTGGAGTAAGGGATATGAGGATATTTTGGACTTCATCAATTCTCAATCAAGTCTTCGGACGAGCTCTTCCGGAGTTAGCACCGGCAAATAGGTATTAGATAACTTTAAAAAATCTCTGTCGGAGGTGACTATAGCATCGATTTGATTTGATAATGAGATTTGATAAAAAATAGCATCTTCGATATCTTTAGAATCCATCCTAAGAGCATTAAGTATATCTTTTTCATCTCCATCCAAAAAATGAAACATAGGAACAATAATGGTTAATATTTCTCTGGTTTTGTTATAATCAAGGTACTTAAGAAGGAAGTAGGAGACTGTTTGAATTAACCCAGTTGTTACATAGCCTTTGATTTTTCCGCTTTCTAGAGCAAAAGTAAGTTTGTTGAAAATTCCGGGATCTTTTGTTCTTTTTATGGCTATGTCCAGTACTACGTTAACGTCAAAAAAGATCTTCATACCCTAATTTTTTTGCCTTAGCCTTGTAGTATTCTTCTTTGTAATCAAAATTTTCAGGGAAATCGAATTTAGGTAATGACTGCATGTATTCCACCAGCGACATTCCTTCGGGCAATCCGGTTTTGCGACTAATGAGTTTTTCGAAATGCTCTTCCACTAGGCTGGAAATACTTTTCTCCTCTTTGTCTGCATACCGCTTGATTTTATCAAGCAGCTCTGCATCAATAGTAATATTTAGGCGCTTTTTCATTTGATGCGTATTAATATTTAAATATACGCATTATTTAACTATTCGTTCTATAAGAAGCTGGTTTTAAGATGGATCTACATCGACAATCCATCGTACTGAGCGAAATTCCGGCCTGGATTGTAATTCTTCCAGTATTTCAGCCAGCCTTTCTTTGAAGCTTGTTTGGGTAGCGCCTGACCGATCTAGCTTGATCAAACTTTCAAATTGATATTGATTTTTGATCCTGCCAATTAGGGCTTTTTCTGGGCCTAGAACGATTTTCTTTACTGTAATCTGTGCCATTTCCCGATGAAGTGCATTGGCGGCTTTTTCGGTAGTTTTAAAATCAGAATGCCTGGTGGTAATCTTGACCAGCTTAACATATGGGGGATAATAAAACTTTTTCCTTTCCATCATTTCCTGACGGAAAAACTCATAATAATCTCCCTTAATTACCTTCTCAAAAATATCATTATCGGGATTTCTGGTTTGAATGATTACCTCTCCCTGAGTAGCTCTTCTACCTGCGCGACCTGCAACTTGCGTAATTTGCTGATAAGCTCTTTCGCCAGCTCTGAAATCCGGGAAATTTAAAATCCTATCCCCATCCCAAATCCCGACTACGGTAACTCTTCCAAAGTCCAGTCCTTTGGTGATCATCTGGGTTCCTACTAAAATATCGATCTGACCAGCTCCGAATTCCTCCAATAATCGCTGATACCCATATTTATTTCGGGTAGTATCCAAGTCCATCCGTCCCAACCTGGCTTCCGGGAAAAGCATACTTAAGGATTCTTCTATCCGCTCTGTTCCCATACCCATGGTAGAAAGTTGGGTGCTGGCACATGCCGGGCAGGAGCTGGGAACCTTCTCCTTATAACCGCAATAATGACAGCGCAATTCTTCCGCAAATTGATGGTAGGTTAGGCTGACATCGCATTGCACACATTGACCCGTCCAGCCACAGTCTTCACACTGAATGTATGGCGAGTATCCGCGTCTGTTCTGGAAAATCAGGACTTGTTCATTTTTGCTGAGTGCATCTTGAATTTTTTCTCTCATCAAGCGGGTTGAATCCAGCTTCAAGAGATTTTTTTTACGGTCTGCACTCAGATTGGCGAGATGATATTGTGGGAGTTGAGCTTCTCCATAGCGCTGATGCAACTGCACATAGCCGTATTTTTCCTGAAGTGCATTGAAATAAGATTCAAAAGATGGAGTGGCAGAACCCAACAGCGTTTTGGCTTGATGAAAATAAGCCAGCATAATGGCGGAATCCCTAGCCTGAAATCTAGGTGCTGGATCAAATTGCTTGAAACTGGATTCATGCTCCTCATCGACAATAATTAAACCCAGGGAATCAAATGGGAGAAAAATGGATGAACGAACCCCCACTACAAATGAGAATCGGCCAGAAAGAACTCCATTCCAAACTTCCACTCGTTCATTATCTGAATATTTGGAATGGTAGACTCCCATCTTCGAACCAAAAACTTGCTGTAATCTACTGACTATTTGAGTTGTCAGGGCGATTTCAGGAAGAAGCATGAGAACCTGCGAACCACTTTCCAAAACTTCCTGAATCAGTCTGATGTAGATTTCAGTTTTACCGCTTCCTGTAATCCCATGAAGTAAGACGCATTGCTTCTCCTCAAAATGTTGATGGATTTCTGCTACAGCTTGCTCCTGTGAATCCGAAAGTTTGGCCGGTTCTTTTTCAGGCTCCATTTCTTCGATGCGGTTGACTACCACTTTGAAACTTTCAAAAACACCATTTTTAATCAGGGTTTTCAAAGAGCTTTCTGAATCCCCTTCTTCCAACAAAGTAGCCTTATCAACTCCCTTTTCATTGAGTTTGATGTTTTTGAAAACAGGAACATCCCGAAGATATTTCAGCAGAATAGACTCTTGTTTGGCTTTTCCTGCCAATCCCTCAAAAACTGCTTCTAATGCTTTTTTATCAGATGCGATTTCTGCTTTGATCCGAACTCTTGTTTCAATTTTTGGGCTGTATTTTTCCTGTACTTTTTCAAAAATCAATACTGCCTCTTTGGCAACCAAACTCTTCAATATGGGGTGTATGGTCTTGACGCCAAGAATTTTTTCACAGTCTTCATAGCTCAATTCTGCCTGATTTTCCAAGGCGTCCAGGATTTTATCTTCCCTTTCATCCATAGGATAGGCAGCATTTTCCCGGTCAAAATTTGGGTTTGCCTGAACCTTTGACTCTGAAGATAGGCGCAAGCCTGAAGGCAAAGCCGCATGCATTACTTCACCGATATGGCAGCAATAATAGCTGGCCATCCAAACCCAAAATCTGATTTGAAGTGGATTTACGGATGGTTGATCATCCAATACTTCCAAAATAGGCTTGGCATCGTATGCCTGTGGAGGCTTATTATGAACTTTACCGATGATTCCAGTTAGGATCTTTTTTCGGCCAAATTGAACAATTACTCGGGCGCCTATTTGAATTTCGGAAGCCAGATTTTTTGGAATTTTATAAGTGAACATCCTTGGAATGGGCACAGGAAGTATGATATCCGCGAAATTTTTCCCGGATTCCATCATCATATTATCTTCTTCTCCAAAAAGGCTTTGCACTGAATCAGGCTAGATAGGGTAGTTGAGAAATAGTTTCTTCTATGCTTGAGACCGGTTTTTGACAAGTATGGTCAAAGCAGACATAAATTAAGGCATTTCCGTCTGAATCAGGCTTTTTATCGGAAAGAATAGGGGCAGTTTCTGTCATGTTTTCTGACCAGGCTATTATTGCATTCGGTTGATAACCTCGCTGAATTCCGATGGCTTTTTCTTGAGCACCTTTTCCCAAGATCCCAATTTCAGCAGTAGGAACGAGCGACTCTAATAAAAAAGAGGCCCAATTACAGAGAAAGCCGGGTTCTTTTAAAATTAGGCTTTTCATTCCTCCCAGCATTTTAGAAGCGACTTCACCGTATTTTTCTTCATAAGTAAATATCGAAAGTCTGTGTAGGTTTCGGGCCATTCCGGAATTGGAGGCAGGAATGACATTGTCAAAGAGTTCTTTTTTGTCTGCTATAAGCTTTTCTGCTTTGGGATTGTTGAAAAAGAAGAATCCATCGCTTTCATCATAAAAAGCCTCTAGACAATAATCACTTAATTTTTGGGCAAACTCTAAATAGGCTAATTTTCCACTGGCTTCAAATGCCATCAAATTGGCTTTGATCACCTGAGAGTAATCTTCCAAAAATGCGGGAGTGTAGTGATGACCGTTTTTGTAAGATCTATAGAGCAAATCTTTTTGGTAGAGCTTTTCTTTGATGAAATCTAAATTATTCAAAGCAAGCTGCAAGTAATGATGATTGCCAGTTGCATGATATGCTTGGATCAGACCTGAACTAATTATGGCATTCCATCCGGATAGAATTTTATCATCTTTGCCTGGAAAAATCCTTTGATTTCGGACCTCAAGCAGGCTGTTTTTAACTTGCTTGATTTTCTTTTTAAGGTCATCTTCCGACATACCAAATTCTGAAGCAATTAGGGAATAGCTTTCAGTTTGGAATAAGATGTTGACCCCATCTTCCCAATTTCCATTGGGTTTGAGATTGTATAATTTATTCAGCCATGGGAGTTCATCTCCAACCAAATTTGCCAATTCAGCATAGGTCCAAGTATAAAATTTCCCTTCTACTCCTTCGCTATCTGCATCTTGTGCTGCATGAAAGCCGCCTTCTTCCTGTAGCATTTCTGCTTCAAGCCAGGCGATGGTTTCTTCAACTTTTTCCAAGAAAAAATGATCACCACTAACTTGGTATGCCTTGGCATAAAGCTCAACCAACTGACCATTATCATACAACATCTTTTCGAAATGGGGAGCAAACCATTCTCCATCTACGGAATATCTGGCAAAACCACCTCTCAGATGATCATAAATACCACCCATGCCGATTTTCTTCAGGGTAAAAAAAACTTTTTCCTTCAAGTCTTCATTTTTGGAAAGTAAGGCATAATCAAGTGTGAAAAGCCAGATGGCAGGCATAGGGAATTTGGGGACACGATTCATTCCTCCCCATTCCATATCAAACTGGGAGCTGAGTTTTAAGCTAATTTCTGCCAAATCATCCGGATCAAAATCAAGTTCTCCTGCTGTAATCCCATATTTTTCTGTTTCTCGTCGGGCCAGACTTTTCCCGAATCCTTCCGCACTTTCCGCCAGTTGATCTTCATGCTTTGAGAAAGCATCTGCGATATTTGCCAAAAGACCCTTCCATTGATGATTCTTGAAATAGGTTCCTCCGTAAAATGGTTTTTGGTTAGGCATTAAAAAAACATTCAATGGCCATCCTCCCTGTAATCCCATGGCCTGAACCGCATCCATATAGATATTATCCAAATCAGGTCGCTCTTCCCGGTCAATCTTGATACATATAAAGTGCTCATTCATTAAATCTGCTGTGACCTTATCTTCAAAGCTCTCCCTTTCCATCACATGGCACCAATGGCATGCTGAGTAGCCTATGGATACCAAGATGGGCTTGTTCTCTCTCTTAGCTTTTTCCAGTGCTTCTTCTCCCCATGGATACCAGTCTACTGGATTATGAGCGTGTTGGAGAAGATAGGGACTTTGACTATGAATGAGTCGATTCATTGATTTGATAATTTATAGAGAACTCTTTGAGGATTAATTGTATTGAAGATTATTCTTTAATGAAATCCTTGGAGCGTTTTTGAAACAGTTTCGATTTCATTGGAAAAATCAAATTCCTCGTTTAATAGTTCAAGTTTACTTTTTAAGTTCTGTAAGAATTTCTGATGCGATTTGCTTTCAGGATTAAGTGGACGATGAGCAAGTTCACGATTTACCTTTTGAATTTCCTGATAGGTAACTAGCGTTTCACGGGTGAATTGACTTTTTACCCACTTTTCCCAGATGTAGTTTTCGGCTTCTTCTGTCGGGTGGATTCTATCTTCTTTGTAAAATCTATAATCCCTTAGCTCATCCATCATGATTTCATAGGAAGGAAAATAGGAAACCGAATCAAGTTTTCTTTCCAATTCTGAGCAAAGTACTCTCAAGAGGCTTTTACTCAATTGATTTTCAGGGATGCCATCCTTGATATGTCTAACTGGGCTGACTGTTAAAATAATTTTGAGGTCTGGAAAGGCTCTAGAAAAGTTGTCCAAAACATGGAAGAGATCAAGCACCATTCTATCAAGATCTGTGATCTTCTTGTTAAATAAATTTTGAGGCTGTTTGTGACAATTGGCTACAGGTCCAAAGTCCTGATGCTCATAAATCCAGGCAGTACCAAATGTCAGGATTAAATGTGACCCATCTTTGAGATATTGATGGGTTTGTTCGATCTGGTGAGCCCACTTTTCTCTAAGCTCTTCTTTGGATTTCGCATTCAAATCAGAATGACTTGAATAGTGGAAAAATAGATCTTCCCGCTGCAGAATTCCCCCTTCATTTAATTTGTCCTTGAATAGGGCATGATCTAACAATTCCGCCAAGATACTGGGGTGAAAAATGGTACCAAAAGGGTTGACTAGAATATCAAACTTGGCTTCTTTCATCCGCCTTCCCATAGAATCAGCAAAGCAGGAGCCCATACTTAAAATTTTGGACTGATAAGTGATAGGGGAAGGGCTTTCGGGAATCGAAAAATTAGTCATCCATTGCATGCTGTGAAATTACAGAATTGAAGCTTTTTAAGCTTCCTATGGGTCACTTAATTTTCTATATCTACATGTGAATCCGTGGAAAAAAAAGCAGTAATGAAATTCTGACCCTGATGGGATCGAACTTATATAGGTAAGTTCAACTCCTTCAGAGTTGGTGTGGGGAGATGATGGAGCATTCTTTCCACCAGTTTCACTGGCGGTTATTGAGAGGTTTAACCACTTCGTGGTTATTGAAACTGAAAGACCGTTTAATCTTTTTGTAATAACTTTAAGGTGATTAAAATCCTGAAAGGATTTAACCTTATAATAACCACGGGCCTGCCTTTGCCGGTCATAGCCGTCAGTATAGCAAGCTAAAACATTGTGGGTGAGTTTATTTATGAACAAAGCGTAGATCCCCATTGGGATCTTTCTTCC
>NZ_DFMT01000020.1:0-352 GCF_002376385.1 Algoriphagus sp. UBA3586
TAAAAACGGGAAAAAGGATCAATTCACATCGAGAATTTTCTGAAGAATTTAAACGTAAATTGGTAGACGACTTCGAAAAAGGAGTCATGTCTGTTCCTCAAATGCAAAAGCATTACGGAGTTTGTAATGCTCTTATTTATCGTTGGATTTACAAGTATTCCACTTACAATGAAAAAAATATCAGAATCGTTGAGATGAAAGACAGCCAGACACATCGGTTAAAGGAACTCGAAGAAAAGGTCAAGGAGCTCGAACGAACTGTTGGACAGAAACAGATCATGATTGACTATTTAGAAAAGATGATTGACCTGGCCAAGGAAACCTATTCAATCGATATCAAAAAAAACTCCAA
>NZ_DFMT01000020.1:617-1172 GCF_002376385.1 Algoriphagus sp. UBA3586
CTGGTAATTTTGGCCGATCAGCTGAAGGAGGAACATCCGGGATGTGGGGTGGAAAAGATGTATTATACCCTGAATCCGAATTGGATGGGCAGGGATCAGTTCTGTGAGATTTTCTTGGGACTGGGCTATGGAGTGAAGCGTGTAAGAAACTATCATAGAACCACTTACAGCGGGAGCTGCCACTATCCCAATCTGATTGAAGGAATATCTGTTACCCGCCCCTTTCAGGTGATCCAGAGCGATATTACCTATTTTCACCTAAATGGGGAACACTATTATCTGGTGTTTATCATAGACGTCTACACCCGATTACTGGTCGGTTATTCGGTCAATGACCATATGAGGACCAAAGGCAACTTAGAAGCATTGACAATGGCACTGAAACTCTTGGACTTTCTGCCTTGGGGACTGATTCACCATTCAGACAGAGGATCCCAATACAGTAGCGGGGAATATACCCGATTACTGAAAACAAACTGTATCCACATTAGCATGGGGAAAGTCGCATGGGAGAACGCCTACGCAGAACGCATCAATGGAATCATCAAAAATGAA
>NZ_DFMT01000020.1:1434-5675 GCF_002376385.1 Algoriphagus sp. UBA3586
ACTAGATTTACCTGCCCAAGAAAGACCGACGGTGAATGTTTATACCGAAGGAAAGAAAAACTACTCGGGGGCATCGAGCCCCCAAGTAGTTTGCCCAAGAGAAGAACCTCTGGCTCATATATGCCCGATGGAATTTATAAATGAATGTTGAACCAAACGGTCAACGTTATTTAGGGATGTACACCCAATTTCCTTCATCCTTCTCGCTTCTACCTTCTCACTTTCAAATCTGTCATCTTGTCACTTTTTTGGGTTTGGAACAGGCATTGATAATCCAATGATGTCAATTATTGTATTCACCAAACTGATTTATACCCATGCAGGAAAAAGGTACCATCTCGATTCATACCGAGAATATTTTCCCGATCATCAAGAAGTTTTTGTATTCCGATCACGAGATTTTTCTCCGTGAACTCGTATCCAACGCCGTAGATGCTACTCAGAAAATCAAGCGCCTTGCGACATTAGGTCAGTACAAAGGAGAATTGGGTGACATCACTGTGGAGGTTTCTTTTGATGAGAAAAAGAAAACCATCACCATCGCTGACAAAGGCCTGGGGATGACAGCTGAGGAGATCAAAAAGTACATCAACCAGATTGCTTTCTCCGGTGCCACCGAATTTGTGGAGAAATTCAAAGATGCCAAAGACGCCAATGAGATCATTGGTAAGTTTGGTTTGGGTTTCTACTCTGCTTTTATGGTGGCCAAAAAAGTGGAAATTCATACGCTTTCCTATCAGGAGGGAGCTGAACCGGCGATCTGGACTTGTGATGGCAGCACTGAATTTGAAATCAAAAAGGGTAAGCGTAAAGACCGCGGAACAGAGATCGTTCTTCATATCAATGAAGATTCAGAAGAATTCCTAGACAAGTGGAAGCTCCAAGGCATCCTGGACAAATATTGCAAGTTCCTGCCTGTTCCGATCAAGTTTGGCACCAAAACCGAATCCGTAGAAGATGGGGTCGATGATAAAGGAGAAAAGAAATGGAAATCCGTTGAAGTGGACAATATCATTAACACCACTTCCCCGATTTGGACCAAATCCCCAAGTGATCTCAAAGACGAGGATTATCTGGCCTTCTACAAGGAGCTTTACCCTATGAGTGAAGATCCGCTATTTTGGATTCATCTAAATGTGGATTACCCATTCAATTTAACGGGTGTCTTGTACTTCCCGAAGGTGAAAAACGAATTCGAGTTGCAGCGGAATAAAATCAAATTGTTTAGTCGCCAAGTCTTCATTACCGATGAGGTGAAAGATATTGTCCCTGAATTTTTGATGCTTTTGCATGGAGTAATCGACTCTCCTGATATTCCGCTCAACGTATCCCGAAGCTTCCTACAGGCTGATGGAAATGTGAAGAAAATCAACAATTACATCACGAAAAAAGTAGCGGACAAGCTTTCTGAGCTTTATAAAAAGGACAGAAAGGCCTACGAAGCCAAGTGGAATGACATCGGACTTTTTGTGAAGTACGGTATGATCTCAGAGGATAAATTCTATGAAAAAGGCAAAGAATTTACCCTGCTCAAAAATACCAAAGATGAGTATTACACGCTGGATGAGTACACCGAAAAGGTGAAAACTATCCAGAAGGATAAAAACGAGCAGACTATCTTCTTATATGCCACAGACGTGGATAAGCAAGACAGCTTTATTGCCTCTGCCAATAAGAAAGACTATGATGTGTTGGTTTTGGATTCTCCGATTGATAGCCACTTTATCCAGCATATTGAGACCAAGCTGGAGAAAACTCAACTCAAGCGTGTCGATGCGGATGTAGTGGAAAAACTAATCCAGAAAGAAGATAGCTATGCGAATTTGCTTACCGAAGATCAAAGCAAGCAAGTGAAGGAGCTCTTCGAAAAAGCCATCGATAATAAATCCTACACAGTGGAGATTGAAGGCTTGAGTCCTGAAGAAATGCCAGTGACTATTACGATGGAAGAGTGGATGAGAAGAATGAAGGACATGGCGCAGACGGGTGGAGGACCGATGAGTTTCTATGGACAAATGCCGGATAGCTATAAAGTAGCCATTAATGGCAATCACCCAGTGGTCGATAAAATCTTGAAAGCTGAAGGAGAAGAAGCCCAACTGCAACTGGCCAAGCAAGCATTTGACTTGGCGAAACTGTCTCAGGGACTTCTAACCGGTAAGGACCTCACCGCATTTGTTAAAAGAAGTGTAGAGTTGATCTAACCTTTGATGACCTTTGAGGTCTTCAAGACCTCGAAGGTCTTCTTTACTTATCTAAATATTCAAACCTTGGGGTTTCAATCCCGATAGAAATCGGGACTCAAAGGTTAGCCCAATCCCCATCTACCCGACGGGGATTTTTTATTCATACACAATTTTTAGTGTTTCATACCTTAAAAATCAGTTGTTTATTAATAAATTGTATTTCAGGAAGTTATAAATATAAATATTTCTAGAAATAAATTTTTATAGCTGATAATCAATTGCTTATGGGCCTATCTGAAAAAATTTTAGTCAAATTCTTGACTTTATGGATGGGGGGGTAAGTTTAGTTCAAGTTTTTATCGATGAGGCTTTTTAATAAAAACATCAATTTTAAATCTTTAAAGCAAATGAAAAAAATCTCTGTATTATTAATTCTATGCCTTATTTGTTTTTGGCATTTTGAAGTATTTTCCCAAACCCTCGGGGGCGGAGGGGGCAATACGGTTGAGTGTTTCTCCCAATCCTACACTCAAGATGACTTTGATTATTATGATTGTGGAACTTGTCAAAAAGTTGATGGGCGAAGAGGATATGGCAGTATTAGATTATGTAACACTTAAAAATTAGGAAAAATGAAAGCTAAAATAAAAGTAATTGCATTTGCACTCATTATTGCGACTTCTTTCTCATCATCAGTGATAGGTCAGACACTTGGAGGAGGTGGGACTGTAGACTGTTACTCACAGTCACGTGACGCCGAGGATTTTGATTATTACGATTGTGGAACTTGTGAAAAAGTTGAGGGAAGAATGGCATTTGGAAATGCTAGACAATGTTCAGTTTAAATATTTTGGAGCCCAATTTTTTGGGCTCTTTTTTAATTTCGATAGGTTTGAGAAAAAAATTTAAAGTATATATCGCGCTTATAATAATAATTTGTTCATGTAAGAACTCTAAAAATATTGAGGTCCCATTAATTAAAATGGATGGAATTGAGATATTAAAAGATGAAGTAGGCGTTTCTAGTTTTTACACGTTTCAAGACTATGTCCTTCTTAAAATGAATAAAAAGGTAGGATATGGATTAGCTTTATATCATAAGTCCAATCTAGAAAAACCACTTGCTAGATTTGCGCCATTTGGAGAAGGACCTGATGAATGGGGGGCAATCAGAGTAAATGGTCAAACTTTATCAAAAAATGGAACAAATTATTTGGTTTTGAATGACGGTTTTAAATATAGAGTCCGACTATTGAATCTTGATAGACTTATAAAAGATTCAGTTGAAGTTTATGACTATACTTATGACATTGATAGTAAACATGGGTTAAGCCAATCAATAACCTTTCTGAATGATTCAATTATTGTATCAACTCCTGGTATTGATTCAAAAGAATTTGGGAGACTTAAATTTTATAATTTAAAAGCGGATTCATCTTGGGTTTCAGACCTGTTTCCTCAAGTATTGGACCAAAACTTAAGTCCATTTGATTTCTATTCTCTATATTTTTCTTATATACATGTCAACGAAGGTTCTAAAAAAATAGCTTCCTCTATGGATGCTTTTGATCGAATAGATATATTTGACTTCAATGGAAATTTGGAAAATTCTTATCTTGGAGAATCGGATCATTATATAACAGAGAATCCAAAATTGAAAGAAGAAGGAACATTTCCTCCCTATCCTGTATATTACAAATACTCTACCTCTTCACCTAATCATATTTATGGTCTATATTATAATCAGTTGAATGTTGAAATAGAACAAAAAGAAATTCAACCATTAATTAAAGTAATAGATTGGGAAGGGAATTTGGTTGCTAATTTATTGGTAGACGAATACTTAAGTAATATAGAAGTATATAAGGATGAATCTTTTCTAATTGGAATAGATAAGGTTAATGAAAAAATTATGCTTTACGATCTTAAAAAAGTATTATTATAACGACTATTTTTTAGGGTCTTCTAAAATCATATATAATAAATCAAGTATTATTGAAAATAACTTTTGGTAAATTAGTGTCAAGGTGAAATTGTTCCTAACCGCTTAAATAA
>NZ_DFMT01000015.1:0-50750 GCF_002376385.1 Algoriphagus sp. UBA3586
TGGAATTGTTCCAGCCTTTTTTTATTTTTTTCTACATTTCCTCAATATAAAATTCAATGAAAAATTAATAGGTATATCCGTTTTCCTGATAACAAAAGGAAAATTTGGTTTCTTATTAGCCCAAAGGATCAAAATCCGGATGCTTCGGTCTTCGGTCATCGGTCTTCCAATCAGTCAAAGAAAAATTGGCTACCTGCATGATTACGGATAGTCAGAAATTTTAATTTCCCCTATTGCTTTTCCCAATTTGAGAATGCTATTTCAAGAAATTTTTACAAGCAACCAATGACTGCTCAAAAGGCTGATTCGATCAAAACCAAAGGAATGCTTCTGGCTTTGGCGGCTGCTATTTTTTGGGGGATTTCAGGAAACTGTGCCCAGTTTTTATTCGAACAAAAAAATATAGATCCTTCTTGGTTGGTTTGCTGGAGACTGATTCTTGCTGGAGCACTGCTTTTGGTTTTTAGTTTCTTCCAATCCAAAAAAAAAACCCTTTCCATATGGAAATCTAAAAGCTCAATTACTCAACTGATAATTTTTAGCATTCTGGGCATGTGGGCAGTACAATTCAGCTATTTCTACAGCATTCGACTTTCCAACGCTGCCACCGCAACAGTCATCCAATATATCGGACCTGTATTCGTGGTTTCTTTCTATGCAATTAAGTTCAGAAGATGGCCTGTTTTAGCTGAAATGGCATCCATGGTTTTTGCCGTATTGGGCACATTTCTATTGGTTACACACGGAACTTGGTCTACTTTGGTTATTTCTCCGCAAGCTTTGATTTGGGGACTTCTATCAGCACTTGCATTGGCTTTTTATACCATCTATCCTGTCCAGTTACTTACTAAACATTCAGCAGCAGCCGTCTCAGGATGGGGAATGCTTTTGGGTGGCTTGTTCTTTGCCATTTACCTTCAGCCATGGCAAGTAAATGGGGTTTGGGATGTAGAGTCATTTGCCGCATTTGGCTATATCATTGTTTTTGGAAGCCTGTTGTCATTTTTCTTTTTCCTCACTGCCATTCCATTGATTGGAGCTCAAACAGCATCTTTGCTATGTAGCGTGGAACCTTTATCTGCAGCCATGATGGCTGTAGTTTGGCTGGGAGTTTCTTTTACTGCTATGGATTGGTTAGGTACATTTCTAATCCTTTCCACCATTGCACTTTTGTCCTTGGCTACCAAGCCCAAGAAACTTTCCCTTTAAATCAAAAGGGACAAAAATTAATTTGCTTATGAAAAAGCAGATTTTATTAAGAACTTGATTAGGATTAGTTCTCTTGAAATTTTCCTAAAATATTTTTGACATGCATGAACATCACCACCATCCACAGGATAGCAATAATTTAAAGATTGCTTTTTTTCTGAATTTGGGTTTTACCATTTTAGAGTTGGTTGGAGGATTTTGGGTAAATTCAGTAGCCATATTATCAGATGCCATTCATGATTTGGGAGACTCCCTTTCATTAGGATTGGCCTGGGGATTACAAGAAAAATCCAAACAAAAAGCTAACGATAGTTTCTCTTTTGGCTACGGTAGATTTTCGCTTTTAGGAGCCCTAATCAATGCAATGGTACTAATCATCGGTTCGGTATTCATCGTAAATGAAGCAATCCAACGCCTCATAACTCCAGAAATGAGCGATGCGAAAGGGATGATCTTTTTTGCAATTTTCGGGGTAATTGTCAACGGCTATGCGGCCTGGAAGGTGGGTCACGGACATTCCCAAAATGAAAAAGTAATTAGCTGGCACCTGATTGAAGATGTTTTGGGTTGGGTAGCTGTTTTAATTGGGGGAATACTTCTCTTATTCTTCGATTGGCCTTGGATTGACCCTGTCTTATCCTTGGGTATCACGCTTTTCATTCTCTGGAATGTTTTAAAAAATCTGAAAGAAACACTGTATATATTTCTTCAGGCAGTGCCTTCTGATATTTCTCTAGACCAAATCAAAAAAGAGTTGTGTGCTCTTCCAATAGTTGAATCCATTCATCATACCCATCTTTGGTCAATGGAAGGCGCTCACCACGTTTTTACTGCTCATGTGCGCTTGAAGCAAGTTCAAAACCTAAAAGAATTGCTTGAATTCAAAAAGCAAGTACAAGAGACCCTCAAAAAATATCCTCTGAGTCATTACACCATAGAGTGGGAATTGTCAGAGGAAAATTGTGCATTGGAGCAAAAAGAAAATCCATTCAGATAAGAGTGAGCACTCTATCTCTCAACTCAGGCAATACCTCGGTTTCAAACCAAGGGTTTTTCCTCATCCATAATCTATTTCTTGGGGATGGATGAACCAAAGGGAAATAATTTGGCAAATACTCTTTGAAATTTTTCACCGTCTCCGTCAGATTGTTTTTTCGTCTTTCTCCCAAATAATAGGATTGGGCAAAAGCACCAATCAATAAGATCAACTTCAAGTTGGGCATTTGTGAAGATAACATAGAATGCCAGGTAGGCGCGCATTCCTTTCTCGGAGGCAAGTCTCCTCCCCTACCTCTGCCGGGGTAACAAAAGCCCATAGGCATGATTCCAAAAATTTCGGGATCATAGAAAGCATTTTTATCAACATCAAGCCACCTTCGTAATTCATCTCCGCTGGGATCATTCCAAGGAATACCTGTTGCATGAACTTTGGTTCCTGGTGCTTGTCCGATAATTAGAATTTTACTTTGAGAATTTATCGAAAGCACTGGATTGGCTCCTAATGGAAGATGCGCTTCACAAAGCTTGCAATTTCTAACCTCCCGAAGAATTGAATTTAAATTTTCCATGAAAAATTGACCTTTTCTAATTCTAGGTTTAATTTGAATTGTGAAAAAGACTCTACCCCTTTCCCTTTTCTTTATATTTCTAATTTCTGGCTTTTCTTCATTTGGCCAAAATAATCCGGAATTAGGCTCTTGGTATATGTATTTTGGAAACTTTAGATTTCAGGAAAGTCCTTGGGCTATTCATGGTGAAATACAATATAGAAACCATAACATAGTCGGGGATTTAGAGCAACTTCTAATCAGAACAGGATTACAATATAATTTAAAAGACGGAAGCGCAAGCTTCACTCTTGGCTATGGAAATATCACTACTCAACCACCGGGAGAGAGTACGGTTTCTGTTCCTGAAAGCAGAATATATCAGGAAGCAATTTTAAGGCAAAAAGTATCCAAGGTAGGAATTATGCATCGTTTCCGATACGAACAAAGATGGGTTGACTCCTCTCCATTTCGCAGCAGATTTAGGTATGCATTATTTCTAAATGTCCCGCTCAATTCTAAAAGCTTGAGTGAAAAAGGGAGTTGGTATTTACAGCTTTATGACGAATTATTCATCAACGGAGAAAAGTTAAACGGTTTGGTGGAATACTTCGACAGAAATCGGCTTTATGGGGGATTAGGATACCGAATTCAAAATCAGTTGGCTGTTCAGGTCGGTTTTATGGAACAAAAAACCAATCGATTTTCAAAAAATCAGCTTCAATTCTCTGTTTTCCATCAATTATACAGCGACAAGTAATATTTTTTCTTAACTCACTAAAAACCAGAATCTTTTAACACATCGTATATGTGTAAAAGATATTTTTCGGGAATTTTCTGTAAAATTTTAAATGATTGATCCAGTATATGGATTAAACGCAAATATCTTTTTAAATTATAAGACAGGAAGTTGAATATCAATAACTTGAAACAAAGTATTGGTAAAGCAGTTTGGTTTTTGAGTTAGATAATTCAGCTTTTTCCGATCAAACATAGAAGAGGATAAATTGAGAAACAATTGCTTTTCTGCTAAAGGAATTTCCTAAAAAATATCAAAGGCAGCTAGTGAAACCCTCGACTTTCCAAAGACTTGTTTGAATCTAAAAATATCGGCCTTAGTCAACCATAAATTCATATCATATGAAAAACTCTACCTATTACCTAGTCTTGCTTGTTTTGGTAATTTCAAGCTGCTTCACCCAAAAAGATTACATTACAGAATACGATTACAATTACCAGGGTACCTTCAAACGATATAAAACTTTTGCATTTGTTGAGATCAACGAACCTGAAATTGAAACAATCACGCCGGTTTTAAATGCTACCATTGGAGCTAGATTGGGATCTCAGGGCTTTGTAGAGAAAACTGATAAACCAGACTTATTGGTCAGCTATAAGATTTTTACCGATTCGATCCGTTATAGAGGATATGTGCAGCCCGAGTTTGATTATTGGTTGCAGAGGACAGGAAGCCGGGTATTGGAAAGGGATTTGGAAAAGGACAAAGATAAAGAACTGGAGAAGGACGAAACCTACAACCAAATCAAGTACAAGGAGAATAATGGAATGCTAGTCATTTATGTTATTGACAACAAAAGAGGAAACACTATTTGGCAAGGCTATACCGCTGCTAAATTTGATTTTGAATCCCCTAGCTTTCAGTCTGACATTACCCGTGCTGCCTATCGGGTGATGAATGAATTTAAAGTTGTAAACCGTTACATGGAATAGATTCTGTGGAATAATTCCCCAGTTTGCTTAGTAATAATCCCATCTTTTCGATGGGATTTTTTTATGTAAAAAAAGTAAATCATTGTTTTTCAATTGATTAAGCCATTATATGATTTCTGAAAATCACTGGCAGTTCTTTTGGATCAAGAAGAATAAACCTAGAAATCAATTCTGCCAGGAAACAAAAGAATTTCTAAACATGGCAGATTTTAATCGACTTGAAAAACAAATTTTAAAACCATGAAAAACTCTTTGATCCTTTCAGGCATACTTAGCGCAAGTGTTTTAGTGTCCTGTGTGTCTAAAAAGAAGTACACCGAGTTGGAGAGTAATCTCTTCAAGACTCAAACAGAATTAGCCATGACCAATCAGGAAAAGGCTGAATTGGAAGAAAAAATGGCAGCCATTGAGGCTAGAGTAGCAGAATACAACGCGAGAATCAATTCTTTGAGAGACACCAATGATGCCTTGACTCAATCCAACAACTCATTGTATTCCATCGAGTCAGGAACGGTCATGTCCAAAAATTCAAAGCAAAAGATGGCTGAAACTTTGGCTAAGGTGGACCCTGATAAGCTTGCTCAGGCTAAGACATTGGAAGATTCCGTGAATCTAGCGGTGGAATACAATCTGAAGCAAAACATCACTGAAAATACCGGAGGAGAAGAAGATGATGTGGAAATCAGTATAGACAAAACTGTGGTGATGATCTCTGTTTCTGATAAGCTTCTTTTCAATACAGCATCTTACAGAATCAACAGCAAAGCAGATCCCCTCTTGAAGAAATTGGCAGAAGTAATCAACGCTGAGCCTAGTCTTCAGGTGATGATAGAAGGTCATACAGACCCAAGAACCATCTCCAATTCAGTGGTTCAGGATAACTGGGATCTATCTGTAAAAAGAGCTACTTCTATTGTTAGAAAGCTTCAAAATGATTTTGGTGTAGCTCCTGAAAAAATGATCGCTGCGGGTCGTGCGAGCTATATGCCGATCGTTGCCAATGATTCCAAAGAAAATATGGCTATCAACAGAAGAACTAGAATCGTCCTAATCCCTGATTTGGATATGTTCTTTGCAATGTTATAAACAAAACCAACTACCACAATTAAATCAAAAAAAGCAGACTTTATGGGTCTGCTTTTTTTATTTCCTCCTAATTGACTTTAATCAGTGCTTAAAGTTCCTAAAGCGAACTGCATTAATACTTCCTGAAAATATAGGGTGTAAATTGCCTGAGCTTGATCTGCCTGGGCAGCCACAAATTGCTGGTTAGCCGCGGATAGATCTACAAAATTGGAAATCCCCAATCTAAAGCGCTCCTGAACTGCATTTCTTGCCTCCTCCGCCGCCAAAACCTGTAAGCCAGTGTTTTGCTCTTTCAATTTAGCTGCTTTATAATTTTGCCAGGCTAATCTCACATCTTGGTACACCCTTCTATCCAAAGACTGTAGGGTCAATTGCTGATTTTCGTAGGCTACTTTAGCTCTACTCACATCCAATCTTGTTTGCCAATTGGAAAATATGGGAATCACCAGATTCAAGCCGAGCGTATTTTGAGGATATATCCTTAATAACTGCTCCCTAAGACTTCTACTATCTAAGGATGTAAAAAAGGTATTGTAATTATAAAAAGCAGAAACCCTAGGAAAGTACATAGCCTTTCTTGCCTGAACATCTTTTTTGGTAGAGCTTACCAAAAGCTCCTGTTGCTTCATATCAGCACGGTTTGCCATAGCCAACTCGTATAATTCTCCTAGATTTTGCTCGGCAAAGCTTACCGATGAATTAGTAGGATCAACGGGTTCCAAATCAGGAATTTTACCCGCCTCCAATTGCAGATATTCTGATAAAGACCAAAGATCATTTTCCAACTGAATTTCCGCATCCACTTTTACGCATTGCAGTCTGGCAACTTCAGATTGCTGATTATATAAATCAGAAACAGTTCTTAATCCAGCCTCAACGAAACCCTCAATTTGCCGAAGTTGCTCCTGCTGATTTTCCAGGTTTTCTATCGCAATTTTTAATAACTCCTGATCCAATAGCACCTGTAAATACCTTTGGGCTACATCGAATACTACCTGTTGCTTGGCCCTTTCCAAGCCCTTTTCCCCAGCCTCAAATGCCAGCTTGGCCGATTGAGTATCCAAAATTCTCCTGCCAGCATTGAATACTGGCATATTCATATTTAATCCTCCCGAAACAATTTCATTGGTGACATTGGTAACTACAATTTCACCTTCTACTTGTTGAAATTGCTGACCACTTTGCCTCAATAAATTAGAGTTGATTCCCACAGAGGGCAAATGAGATAGTGCCGCTACCTGCTTCTGCTTCTTCAGGATTTCCATATTATTCTCCTGAATTTTATACTCCAGATTTGCATCAAGTCCGTATGCTACTGCTTGACGAAAATCCAACCTAAGAGTATCCTGAGCATATGTTCCAAAGGAGCAACAAGCTAAAGTCAAAAGGGTAACTAGAAATTTATAGCTGTTCATCACTTTCAATTTTTCCATCCAATAGATTGATTAATCTGGTTCCGTAATCTGCATTCTCTCTAGCGTGAGTAGCCTGGATGATGGTGGTTCCCTCTTTATGCAATTCTTGAAAAACCTCCATTATTTCCTTGGCCTGAGTGGAATGAAGATTCCCTGTAGGTTCATCCGCGAGAAGCAAACTTGGTCGGCCGGCAACAGCCCTAGCGATTCCCACTAATTGCTGTTGTCCACCGCTCAACTGAGCAGGGAAGAGGTCCTTTTTGGCTACCATGTTAAAGCGATCTAAAAGATCTGCAATAATGCTTTTCCGCTCGGATGAAGCTACATTTCTATAAAGAAGTGGCGTTTCTATATTTTCATAAACAGTCAATTCATCTATCAGATGATAAGCCTGAAAAATATATCCAAACTCACTTTTGTGCAGATTGGATCTCTCCTTGTCCTTCATTTTACGGATATTTTTTTCTCCAAAAAAGTATTCCCCATCGTAGTCTTCGTCCAACATTCCTATGATATTCAGCAAGGTGGACTTCCCTGCTCCTGAAGGGCCCATCAAAGTAAGGAACTCCCCTTGTTGGATAGTCAGATTTATTCCTTTAAGAATAAAAATCCTCTGGAAACGGGATTCAATGTATTTATCGATTTCTTTGAGTTGTATCATACTTGAAAATTAGCTTCCATAATCATTTCCACTTCCATGCCATAAAAAAAGGCCTCAGAACAAGTCTAAAGGCCCTTTTTGATCAAACAACCCTATATTTTCTCGAACATTTTTGTTCGCTGGCGAACGATTTTTCCACCAAAATCAAAATCACTTATTGATTTAAAATATTTCCAAATCCCTTATTCGTCTTTCAGAATTTCGGCAGGATTCGATTTAGCCGCCACCCAGGAATGAGCACCTACTATCCCTATGCAAAGAACCAATAATGCCATGCCTCCCATCAAAAATTGCAGGTAAGGCATATCAATTCGGTATGAATAGCTTTCCAAAAATTCTTTAGCGAGCCAATAAGTTGGATAAGCTGCTAATAGAAAGGAAATGCTGACCAGCATCACATATTCCTTACTGATAAGTCCTAGAATCTGAGCAATGCTGGCACCTAATATTTTTCTCACAGAGATCTCTTTCAATCTTTGAGATATGGTGAAAGAAGAAAGTCCAAACAATCCCATTCCAGAGATAAGGATGGCTATCATACTGGAAAAACCGAGAATGTTTCTAATGCGCTGATCCTCTTCGTAGAATTTCGCTATTTCCTCATCCAGAAACTTGAAATCAATTTCCTCAAAAGGATAAACACTCGTGTATGATTCTCTTAATCCAAGCAATGCTGTCTCGAGGTTGATTCTTTTCCCCAGTTTGACTGAGATGACATTATAATAATCAGGGTTTTGAAGAAAAACCATAGGAAGAATCTCTTCCTTCAGCGATCGGGAATTGAAATCTTTCATCACTCCAACAACAGACTTTGGCCCTCCTCCTATTGTAATAAAACTACCGAGAATTTCCTGTGCAGAATTGATCCCTGCTTCCTTCAAAAAGCGTTCATTTACCAAAACCTCTGTTTGGTTTTGAGTTAAATTCCTTCCAGCCAGCAACTCAACTCCATTTACTTGAACGAAGGATGAATCCACATTTTTCACTTGTGTAAAAAATTCCATCTCTGCGCTGTCTACAGGAACTTTCACATCAGAGGTCCAAATTCCATTAGAAGAAATGGCATCTCCTCCTAAACTGGCTCCTTCCACAAAACTCATTTGAGTCACCTGGCTCTGAAGGAGTGAAGCCTTTTCAAAACCTGCCATAAAAGGTAAGTAAGCATAGACCACTGCATCTTTTTCAAATCCAACTGGCTGACTACTGATATATTTCAATTGAGAGCCAATAACCATTACTAAAATCAAAAAGACCATGGACACAGTAAACTGAAGAACCGTCAGATTTTTTCTCAAAAAGGCCCCAAAGGAGAATTTCGCCGAACCCATTTTCTCGCCTTTCAGGGCACGCTGAGGCTGATAATTAGCCAAAACCAAGGATGGGTAAATTCCCGAAACCAAAGTCAATAAGACTCCGAAAAGAACTATAAATATTAAATTATATCCTGCTAAATACGGCATCGTGAAGCCGTCTGGAAGATAGCTTTGGAAGGTTTTTAATATCAAGTCTGAAAACACCAAACCCAGCAAAGTTGCGCCTAATACCAATAAGTAGGTTTCGGCTAGAAACTGAAACATCAGCTGGAATTTGTTGCCTCCAAGTGTTTTTCGAATCCCTACCTCTTTTGCTCGGCTGATTGCTTGGGCAGTTTCTAAATTGATAAAATTGAGACATGCCAAAATCAAAATGATGGCTCCAACAATCAACAAACCCTTAATCAGCTCTTTTGAGGCACCTGTTTCATCCAGTAGTCCGTAAGAAAAATGAAGTTCCGATAAGGGTTCCAATCCAAACGAGGTGCTTCCCTCCTCTTCATCGGCATAGTATTTACCTGCTATTGCATTAAGCCCTTCCTGTAAGTTGCTGGCAGAGATTCCATTACCTGATTTAAAGAAAACCTGACTGCTGGAATTGATATTGGTCCATGAATGAAGCCCATACCAGTCTTCTTTCTCATTCTTTTTAATAGTGGAAAAAGAGATGAAATCCTGAAAAATAAAATCGGTGTTTTCATCATAATCCTGGATAACACCAACAATGGTTGCCATGATGGTATCAGCATCCACATAGCGAAGCTCTTTTCCAAGTACTTGATCCAGAGGTTGATTGGGAAAATAAGTATTCAAACTCTTTTCACTAATCACAACCTGATTAGGTTCCTGTAATGCTGTCTCAGGATTTCCTGCCAGCCAAGTTCTTGGGAGAACTTTAAAAAAACCAGGATCAGCGAAACTAATGTAATTCTTCCTGCCAAAGTTTTTATTTTCTTCCGGAATACTGGCATGTGTTTGTCCTAAGGTATAGAGTCTACCTACTTCTTCAATACCAGCCAATTCTTCTCCTAAAACCTCACCCAATGGCCCTGGAGCAGCCGGATAACTGTATTTCATTTCTCCATAATCATTCTCCGTGATGATTCTATAGATCCTCTCTTTATCAGGGTGAAAATTATCAAAACTGTATGCGTGCCATACGATATTGAATATCAAAAAGCATATCGCAATCCCTAGAGAAAGTCCGAGGATATGGATTGCTGTTCGGAGCTTATTGCGGAGAAGATTCCTCCAGGCGATTTTAAAATAGTTTTTGAGCATAGCCTTAGCGTTTTTGAAAAATAATTGATCCTACTCTGATTTAATTGATTTCACTGGATTGGAAGTGGCAGCTTTCCATGACTGCCAAGTCACCGTCAACCAGGCAAATACCAGCGAAGTCATCCCCGTTGCCAAGAAAAAGCCAATAGAAATATTTACTTTAGTTGCGAATTGCTCTAGCCATTGACTCATCAAATAAAATCCAAGCGGAAAGGCTATTAGTAAGGCCAAAATCACCGGATAAATAAACTCTTTGGACAATTGAGAAATAATCCCCTGAACGGAGGCTCCTAGGACTTTTCTGATACCAATTTCTTTACGCTTAGTTTCTGCCGTGAATATGGAAAGTCCTAGCAATCCCAAGCAGGAGATCAACAAGGTTAGTATAGCAAATGCGCCTAGCAAATTACCCGTTCGGGCCTCTTGAGCATAATTCTGGGCAATCCGCTCGTCTAAGAATGAATAATCGAAAGGAATTCCTGGAATTATTTGATTCCATGCATTTTTTAATTGAGTAATTTGAGCTTCATCAAAGCCATTTCCTGTTCGAATTAATAAGATATTGCTTCCATCAAAAGCTGCATTTTTTACAGGAAGGAAAACAGTGGGTTTGATGGTGGTTTTTAAATCCTGAGTATGGTAATCCTCCACCACTCCAACGATATTACCATTGTAATCAGAGAATAAATTACCATTTTCATCGGTATATATTCTAACTGCATTTCCAAGAGTTTCCTGCCCTGCCTGAGCAATTATGGCTGCTGCGGATTCATTTACAACTACGCCAAGATTTTCCATTTTTGGAAATTGTCCCCTCATCATTTCCGTTACCTCCCCCTGATCCTGAAAATCCGGCGAAAATTCTCTTCCAGCAATCACCTCTACTCCCAAATTTTCGAAGTAGGATTCATCTACATATTGAACATAAATAGAAAAGGCTTCTTCTATTTCAACTCCCCTGAAAGCTACGGAAGGATTCCAACCTCCTTCCAGTCCGGGAGCATTGGAAATTGCATTGACAGAAATCACTCCTGATTGTTGCTCAAGGGACGATTTAAGGAGCTCAATTTGGGCTTTTGCAGCATTTCCGAGTTTCACGGTCAATAATCCCTGGTGATCAAAGCCCATATCAGATGTTCTGAGGAAAGTATGTTGCATATAAGCTACCCCGGCACAGAAAACCAACAGGGAAGAAAGAGCGAACTGGAAAACTACCAGCGATTTTCTCAGCAAGGCTTTTCCACCTGAAATTTGGGAGTTTTTAAGAATGACATCCGGTCGGAGACCACTTAGGTAAAATGCGGGAAAAACACCTGCTAGTAAGGAGGAAATTATCCATACAGCCAGAACAATGCCAATCAAAGAATTATCTGAAAATAGCGGAACTTCAAAAGATATTCCCAGCATAGATGTGAAAATTGGTTGAGCCAGCCCCACCAAAATCAACCCTAGAACAAGCGCAAATGCATTTGTTAAAAATGCTTCAGCCAGAAACTGAGCCATCAATTGTCCTCTCTTAGCCCCATTGACCTTTCTCACACCAATTTCTTTCATCCTTCTGATAGCACGAGCAGTAGCCAAATTGATGAAATTGATGCATGCTAGCAAAAGCACAAAACCACCAATTGAAAGAAAAATCCACAAAGTCTTTTGATCTACTCCTGGCGTCCACTCGCCTCCAAATCCTGATTGAAGATGTATGGATTGTATGGGTTGTAGGTAGTATTGGTAGTTTTTAGCTTCCTCAGGATCACGGTAATTCCCATTTATTTCCGGTATTCTATCACTGATCGCCTGGGCATTTTGACCCTCTTTTACTTTGACATAGGTAAATGTTTGAGGCCACCAAAAGCTCCCAAAATCAGCATTTTGAGGAAAATTATTAAGATTTTTGAAAGTGGAAACCGAAGATAAAAAGTCAAACTTCATGTGGGTATTTGCTGGAAGATCTTCTACCACTGCCTTTACTTCAAAAGCTATATCTCCTGTAGCTAGAAGCACTTTACCAACAGGGTTTTCATCTCCAAAATAATGCTTTGCCTTAGATCTGGTCAGGACTAAAGTAAAAGGATCATCAAAAACTCCTTTCAGACTTCCCTGAAGGACTTTTAACCCAGCAATATTTTCAAATCCTGGTTCTGCGTAAAAAAAGTAATCTTCTCTGAAGCTTTCTTCGGGATTGATTCCATTGAAAGATTTGAGATAAGTATTGATTTGAATTAAGCTGACAATCTCTTCCAACTGCTCCCCAAACTCTTTACGAAGCATAGGGGCCACAGCTCCCCCAGCCCAGGCAGAATTCCCAAAATCACGAATTTGCTGAGAAACTCTAAATATTCGGTCAGAATCCTCTTGAAATGAATCATAGGATTGCTCAAATTTCACATAAGAAGCCAGTAAAAGAAAGCATGCTAAGCCTATTGCTAGGCCCAAAACATTGATAAGGGAGAATATTCTTTGGCGAAGAAGGGTTCTCCAGGCTATTTTTAAGTAGTTTTTGAGCATGATAAGATCGTGGTTATTAGTTATTAAGTTTCTTGGTTATTTGTTTCTAGCCTCTAGCTTCTTTGATCTTGTTTCTAAGGTCTTGATACTTTTTTATTCATCCTTCAAGGTATTCACCGGATTACTCAAACTGGCCTTGAGAGATTGAGCATAGACTAAGGCAAGGGTGAATGCAATTCCTCCCATAACCAGTACCGCAAAGCTGATCCAGGAAGGCCAACCCTTGACCGCAAATTGATCCAGCCAGCCTTGCATCAAATAGATGCTCAGCGGAAGCGCTACTATTACCCCAACCAGCGTAGTGACAATAAACTCCTTTCCAAAAAGCCACGAAATACTCCAGCTAGATGCTCCTAGGACTTTTCGGATTCCGATCTCTTTGGTCCGTCCGGCGATCGACAAGGCAACCATGGCAAACAACCCCATAGCCGCAATCAAAATGGCAAGTGATGCTGCGATAAATACCATTTTTCCCAATCTCCGATCAGATTGGTACTGAGCTTCTACCGTTTCATCCAAAAAAGAAATTTCCAAAGGTAGGCCCTTAAATTGCTTTTCCCACTCCGCTTCGATCACACTTCGAACCTGATTGATATCACCACCTGCAGCACGAACAAGCAGCTTAGGATTGGTGCTGGAGTTGATCATAAGATTGGTAATCCCACTGAATACAGCCATAGGAGACTTAGCAATCATCACGGGTTCTATGGGTTGGTATAGAGAGGCATGATGAAAATCCTTCACCACTCCAATAATCTGATGGGGTTCAAAATCGGTTCTTGGAAGCATTTCTCCCATAGGATCCTCCCAATTAAATGCCCTAGCAAAAGCCTCATTGATGATCAGGGCACTACTGTCAGCTCCCACAGCAGGGTTAATGGTTCTTCCTTCCAAAAGCTCCATGCCTAGTGTTTCCATGTAGTCCCCCGAAACGAAGTTGACTTTGAACGAAAACATAGTTCCATCTTCCAAAGGAAATCCGACCTGCCAAAAGGCATCATCTCCATAAGTAGCGACTGTCAAAGCTGTGGAGGCAATTTCTGTTCTTGATACCAATGTCTGACGAAAACTCTCGGCAGTTCTGAAACTTTCTTTCAAAGAAGTCACAAAGTTTTGTGAAGGATAATCTGGCATGTCCACTATCAGTATCTGCTCCTGATCAAAACCCAAGTCATATTCCTGAATTGCGTTCATCTGATTAACCATAATCAAGGTGGTGGCAATGAGTAGGAAAGAGATGAAAAACTGAAAAGCAACCAAACCTTTCCGAAGGCCTTGCTTCCCAAAATGAAGGGAAAGGTTTCCTTTCAATACCTTTATAGGACGCAGTCCGGATAGAAAAAAGGCAGGATAGGCTCCAGCCAATCCTGAAATAAATACAATCAGCCCAGCCAAAATACCAAACTGAGTAGGTCCATAAACGATATCCAGTTCTTTTTGAAAGAGATCATTGAAAGTGGGCAGGAACAACTCAGCAAGCACTACCCCTATCACCGAGGCTGTTAAGGTTGTCAAAAAGGCCTCCATCATAAACTGAATGATCAATTGGCCAAAGCTGGCTCCCATGGTCTTTCTTACCCCGACCTCTTTGGCTCTTGAGGTTGCCCTTCCGATAGCCATCGTAGTGAAATTAATACAGGCAATCAGTAAAACCAGAAAGGCAATCCCTGACAAAATCCAGAGCAAAGATTTTTGGGTAGTCTGCACAGCCCCATTTCCTGCTCCTTCAGCAAAGTGCATGTCAGCCAATGGTGTAAGCGTGAAGTAAAGTCCGCCTTCCTCGTAATCCTCACCCAGAGACTTTTTCATAAAAGCTTCCATACTTTGATGAATGGAGGCTACTTGTTCCGGATTATTCAACTTGACCAGGTTAAATCCCCATACATTGTACCAAGAGGCTAAACTCTCCTTATCCGCAAAGAAATCCATGTTTTCGATCGGCATCAGAATTTCGAAGGGAATGGAATTATTGGCAGGCGGGTTTTTCAAAAGTCCTGAAACTCGATAGTCTACAAAGTCCTCTCCCATTTTCAGTTGGAGAGATTGGCCAATAGGATCTGCTGACCCAAAGTATAGCTTAGCAGCTTTTTCAGTGATCACCACGGAGTATTTATCCACCAGCTGAGAAGAAATATCTCCTTTGATCAAGGGAAAGTTAAGCATCTTTAAAAAGTCTGGGTGAACCAAGCGGATTCTTTGGTTTTGAGTACTCTGATCAGGCAAGATCGCCTGAACATCTGCATTGGTTACGCCAGTAATTGCCTCAATTTGGGGGAACTCCTCTCTGAAAGCTGATTCAAGGACTACCGGGGATGAGTAGGTTTCTTTCATTTCCCCGTCAATCCGCTCATGTGTTTTGACTCGGTAGATCCGATCTAAATCTTGATGGAAAGTCTCAAAACTCAGTTCAAACTGAACGAAGAAAAAAATCAAAATACTTACTCCCAGACCTAAGGATAAGCCAATCAGGTTGATCCCAGTATGGAGCTTGTGCTTGAGAAGATTTCTAACTGCAATTTTGAAATAGTTCTTTAACATATACGAAAAGCTTTACATCATTTGCCAGAGATAATTCCAGTTTTATGCCATTTCAAAAGTACTTTTACAGCCTAAATACAGCGATTTTTCAAAAATTCAGGATTTACCTCGGACAATTTTGTCCGCTGACGGGCAAATAAATCTTAAAAATATTGGCTCTCACCAATTTAACATGGGTTGAAGATTATAATGAATCTGATTATGCGCAATCTGGCCACTTACCCTATTTTCTTTGGTTGACCGATTGGATACTTCGAGTTCCTGCCCTTCGGGAGGCGGGCGCTCAGCACAAGCAACCGAAGACAGAAGCTCGGTATTCTAATCCATTCATCTGATACTAAGCCATAATTATTTCTTTATTGAGAAGAAAACCGAAATTCATAATAATCAAATATGTACAAAAACCATTCTTCTCCATTTCGTAGAATTCTATCCGCGTAAGTGACCTCTGCCTTCCTCGGGAAAAGATGGCTGAACCTTGCAATAACCTGAACTTTGTCTCTATTTTTTACTGAAACAAATGAAGACTTCTGATAAAATTGTTAATCATCAAAATAAAATTCAATTTGACTCAATAATGAAAAATATCCTATAAATCAGTAGATTATAGAAAATATCAGCCTATGTATGTCAAAAGAAACTATAGCCTCTGGATGACTGTCCGCTGGTCTAAAAAGCCACTGATCAATGGACTGATATATTCTGCAATTATCGTTTTCTTATACGAAGTCACTGGTTTGCCATTTTCATTGCCTTGGCAACCTATTTCAGTAATTGGTGTCGCAGTATCTTTTTTCCTTGGCTTTAAAAACAACTCCTCCTATGATCGGGCTTGGGAGGCCAGAAAAATTTGGGGTTCTATTGTCAATGACTGTAGAACTTTCGCCTCGGCCATTTTATCATTACCTGATAAGAGCGTTCCATATTCTTGGAAAAAACAAATGATTTTCAGACATCTGGCTTGGCTAGTTTCTCTTAAGCATAACCTTCGTAAGGGAAAATCTTGGGAACATAATTTACCCGTAGACAAAATGGTCTTCACACCGGGATTTCGAGAGGAAATGGCTAATGGCTTAGAACCTGAAATCAGAAAATATCTGGATCCTGAGGAATGGGAATCATTGCAGGCATACACAAACTTTCCTACCCAACTTCTCAAAAAACAAAGCTTAGAGTTGGACAGAATACATCAAGAAAACGGACTTAGTGAATACAAGCATGTTTGGCTTCATCAGCTGATTAGTAGATTTTATGATACCCAGGGAATGAGCGAACGAATAAAAACCTTTCCCTTTCCAAGACAATATGCCTCCACCGGACTTTGGATTACTTACATTTTCTGCGCATTAATTCCTTTGGGTCTTTTGGATATTTTTGAGCAGTCTACAGAGCTCCACTATTGGCTGACGGTACCCTTTTCCGGAATCATTATCTGGATATTCTTTTTGGTTGACAGAATTGGAGATTATTCTGAAAACCCTTTTGAAGCAGGCTACAATGATGTCCCTATATCCTCTATCACCAGAGTAATTGAAATAGACTTGCTGGAAATGCTGGATGAGAAAGAAATTCCACAACCTTACCCTGTGGATAATGGATTTTTGATGTAGAGAAAGCCCTTTTCATTTACCACATGGATCCAAAAGGCATCATTCACTTTTAATACTCTTCACAGGATTTGACCATGCAGCTCTGATTGTTTGGCTGATGACGGTGAATGCTGCAATTGCCCCCGCAATTAAGCCAGCCCAAAGGAAAGTGGTCCAATTGATTCCTATGCTGTAGGCGAAATCCTGAAGCCAACTTTTCATTCCAAAATAGGAGACCGGGATAGCAATCAGAAAGCCTATTGCTACTAGTTTGAGAAAATCCTTACCCAAAAGAGCCAGAATATTTCCAGTTTCAGCTCCCATTACTTTTCTGATTCCAATCTCACGGGTTCTTTGTTCAGTGGCAAATGTCACCAAACCTAAAAGCCCCAACACAGAAATAATGATTGCTAAGGCAGAAAAGAAAGTGAATATAGTTTTGACTCTTGCCTCAGCTTCATATTGCCTATTGAATCCCTGGTCTATCATTAGGGGTTCGAATGGATAATCAGGTCTCATCACTGTCCATTCTTCTTTTAGATAGGCCAAAACTTCCTCTCTTTTTCCACTTTCAAACTTGATGCTGACACTATTATTCCTATCCTGGGAAATCATAAACACCATAGGAACAATGGGCTGATGCAAACTTTCAAAGTGAAAATCTTGCATAACTCCTGTCACAAAACCTCTTCTTCCTCCATACAAAAACTGCTTGCCAACAGCTTCCTCAGGGCTTTGCCAACCAATTTCCCGAACAGCGGCTTCATTCAAAATAAATGCTTCAGTAGAATCACTTGCTCTTAGAAAATCAAAGTTTCTTCCAGCCTTTACAGATATTCCATAAGTATCCAGAAAATTATGAGCTACATGAATGTCCGCAATCCTGCTATTGAGCTGCGTTAGCTCTCCTCCTACTTCGGCTGTTGCCCCTTGAGAATCCAGGAGCCTTCCTGATGGAACTCTGCTCGAAATACTCACTGACTGAATATCAGGATGGTTTTCTAAGCGATCCTTGAAAATGAGATAGTTTTCATTGATCTGATTAGAGCTAGGGAGCACCACTATATCTTCTTTTTCAAAGCCCAAATCTTTATTCTGCATAAAGCTCAGCTGATTGATCACCACTATGACAGCAACTATCAGCATTACGGAAATGGCAAACTGCCCAACCACTAAAACAGACCTGAAGTTCTCATGGCCTTTTCCTGCTTTAAATGCTCCTTTTAACACTTTGGCAGGAGTAAAACCTGAAAGAAAAAGAGCTGGATAACTTCCTGAAATCAAACCCACAAAAAGGATTAATCCCAGTATCCAAACCAGTAGTTCTGGGCTTTCTAGAAAATTCAAACTCAAAGGATTTTCCAGAAAATCGGAGAAATAAGGAAGAAATAAAAAGACCAGGCAAAGGGCAATAAGCATAGCCAGAAAAGTCATCACAAAGCTTTCACCCATAAATTGCCGGATGAGGATAGTCTTGTCAGCACCCATCACTTTTCTCAAGCCCACCTCCATAGATCTTAAGGAGGACCTTGCGGTGCTAAGATTCATAAAATTGATACAGGCTATCAATAAGATAAATAATGCCACAGCCCCGTAGACATAGACATAATCAATATTTCCATTGGGCTCTATTTCAGAGTCCAGGTTCGACTGTAAGTGAATGTCCTGAATAGGCCATAGAAGAAGCTGGGTCCCTTTTGACATGGGGATTCCAGAATTACTTTCACCCATATGTCTATCAATCAAACTGGGAAGCTTGGCTTCAAAATTTTTATAAGAAACACCTTCTGCAAGTTTGATATAAGTGGAAAAATTATTAGAACCATAATTAGACATAAATGCATCTTGCCCACCGTAAAATTGAACGACAGGTAGCATGGAGGCTAGAAAATCAATATGAAAATGGGAATTGTCCGGAGTGTCTTTGACCACTCCTCTCACCTGCATGGTAAACTCCATCCCTCCTATCTCTACTAGAAGTTCTTTCCCCACTGCATTTTCAGACCCAAAATATCTTTTGGCAGTACTTTCAGATAATATAAGACCATCTGCTTGAGTCAATGCATTCTTTGATTCACCTTCCAGTGTTTCCCAAGAAAAAACATCAAAAACCTCTGGGTCTGCAAAGAAAAATCGTTCCTCCACAAATGCATTATTTCCTGATTTGATTAAAGGATCTGCATTCATCAATCTAGCTGAGAACTCCACATCCTCCGGAAAATCTGATTGTATCAGAGGCCCAAAGGGAGGAGCAGTATGCCCCAGATGCAAGCTGGTACTCCCATCCGGATTAAACCAAGCTCTCGAAACTCTATAAATTCTATCCACATCAGGGTGATAATTGTCATAGCTGAGTTCATACCGAACATACAGCAGAATCACAATACTCACGGCCATTCCTATGGCCAAACCAAAAAGGTTGATGAAGACATACAAAGGATGCTTTTTAGCATTCCTGAATACGATTTTAAAGTAGTTTCTAAACATGGCTGATTGGTGAAAAAAATGCCGCTTAGTAAAATATACTACTCGGCATTTTTGGATTCATAGTGCTAGGTCTTGGTTTTATCTTTTGATTACTTTGGCAGAACCTGATGTTCCTATTTGCTTGGTAGGTTCTCCTTTGTAGTATACATTCCCTGAGCCGGATGCACCTACTTTAAGACTTTCTATCGCAGTAATATATGTTTCTCCCGAACCTGACTTCCCAATAGTTACTTGCTGGGCTTTTAAGTCCATTCCTTCAAAATCTCCTGAGCCCGACTGACCTATATCCAACTTCTCAACCTCTCCCCCATCTACCACAATATCTCCAGATCCACTGATCCCTACACTCATGGAATAAGCGTAAACTTTCTGAAGTTTGATCAGTCCTGAACCGGAAACACCCAGCCCAAGTTTTTCAGATTCCAAATCATCCATTACGGTGATTGAACCTGAGCCGGAAGAACCCAATCCCTCAATTTCAGGCATGGTTACATAAAACTTCAACCTAACGTTTCGATAATTCCCTCTTTCGAGTTTCAGCTTGAGTTGTCCGTCTTTTACCTCAGTGAGAACTTTGTCCAAGTCTACATTTTGAGCTTCAATTTTTACCTCATAGGCATTGCCTAGGGTAATAAAAACATCCCAGCTTCCACCGGATTCCACTTTGGTGAAGCGATCTAATTTTCTGGTTTCAGTTTGCTGGGCATTGGCGGAAAATCCCATTAGGAATGCCAATAAAATTAAGATGGGTGCCAGATTCTTTTTCATAGCTGTGTTAGTTTAGATAAATAGATTCATAGAATGTGCCAAGGGATAAAATAGGCTATTTTTAGCTTTAGAGCGGCATATCAATTATTTACATGTCCGATCCTTAGGATTTTTGACCGCAAGCGAACAATATTCTAAAGCCCATCAAATCCCTCCTGTTTTATAGATGCAGGTTTGCTTAAATGGGTTGCATAAAAAAATACTCTCCAATTAACTTAGAGAGTATTTCCATTTTAGATTTCGACTAAACTTACTCCGTCTTAATCGCCTGCACAGGATTGGAATTGGCGGCTTTATAAGACTGAATCCAAACCGTGGATAAAGCAATCAGAAAAATAATACCCGCTACAGCTGGAATAAACCACCATTCAAAGTTGATCCTGTAGGCATAGCCCGACAACCAATCCTGCATAATCCAATAACCTAATCCAGAGCCCAGCAAGATTGAAATCGAAACAATCGTGATAAATTCCTTATTGATGACATTCAAAATAGAAAATGTAGATGCTCCCAATACTTTTCTAATTCCGATTTCCTTGGTTTTCTGTTCAGCAACATGAGCTGATAACCCCAATAAACCCAGACAAGAAATCAAAATAGTCAACAAGCTGAAATACTTAGCCAAATCCCTGAGCCTTACATCTTCTCTATACATTCTGGCATAATTTTCATCCATAAACTGATAGGTAAATGGAAATACAGGATTCAACTCTGCAAAGACTCCCTCTATTTCTGCCAAGGCTTCTTGCATGGAAGATGAATTGATGCGAATGAAGCAATTAAAATTGAAAGCAGGGTCTATCACCATGAAAGCAGGTTCCACGGTCTGATGCATGCTTTGGAAATGAAAATTTTTGGCAACTCCTATTATTTCTAATCTTTCTTCATTGATAATCACAGTATTGTTTTCAGGATTATTTTGAGTGATAAGTTCATAAGCCTTCTCATTTAGAATAACGGCGCTCACTGAATCTGAAATACGATCTTTAGAAAAATCCTTCCCGCTGAGCAATTCTATCCCCACGGTTTCCAAAAAATCATAATCAACTCTAAATCTTTCAAACAAAGCATTAAAGCCTGGTTCTTTGCCATCCCATGATACATCCCCGGTATTACTACTTCTTCCCATCAAGTTGTGGGAGGCTCTGCTTACCGATGAAATTCCAGGCCTTGCCTCCAACCTAGACTTGAATATCTCATACTTCTCTGGCAATTCACCTTCTAAAGGCACTAAAATCAACTGATCTTTTTCATAGCCCAAATCTTGGTTCAATGCATAATTGATTTGTTGGAAAATGACAACCGTAGATATGAGCAAGCAGGTCGCCAAAACAAATTGAAATAAGACCAAGCCCTTTCTGGCGAATGCTACTTTTCGATTACCACTAAATTGATTTTTAAAGACAGATACAACTTTGGTGGAAGACAGATAAAAAGCGGGGTAACTCCCTGCCAGAAGTCCTGTAAACACCAATACAAGTAAAAAGCCTGCCCAGAAATAAAGATCTAAGACTGGAAGGACCAATTCTTTTCCAGCTAATTGATTGAATACCGGAAGTGTCAGCTGAACCAAAACCAAGGCAAACAAGCCTGAGAAAAAGGTAATTAGCAGGGATTCGCTCAAGAACTGATAAATAAGACTGGATTTATCTGCACCTGATACTTTTCTCACACCTACCTCTTTCGAGCGTTTTTGTGATTTGGCAGTGGATAGGTTCATGAAATTAATACAGGCAATGACCAGAATGAAAAATCCAATCATAGCAAAAAGCTTAACCGTCTTTATTCTCCCTTCCTGAATTATTCCATCCTTCCATGAACCATGGAGGTACATATCACTTTGAGGAAAAACAAATAGATCTGCATTTGAACCTTCAAAACGATCCCGAATGAAATCTTTTATCGAAGCCGAAAATGCTTCTGGATCCGCATTTTCCTGCAAGGTTATCACGGTACTGGGACCATTATTCCCCCAGTGTTGTAACCAACTATTGTATGGTTTATCAAAAAACAATTTATAAGGCAGGATAAAATCAAATTTCTCCCAATTGACCATTCCCTCATCTGCAATAACACCTTTCACCAAGAAGAGCTCCGTTCCGTCAGTAGAAATCATTTCAATTTCTTCATCCAAAACATCAGTTTTTCCGAATAATTTGATTGCTGATGATTCGGTCAGAACTATATGGGATTTGTCTGATAGCAGTTGTTCTCTATTTCCAGAAAGCAGAGGATATTGGAAAATTTTCAAATAATCCGCCCCGGCATAAATCCCGGAAAGTTTTACACGTTTATCACCTTGAACAAATAAATTCTCCTCATTCCAGGTATAGGTTGCAGCATATTGAACCTCTGCTAAATTTTCTTTCATGGCCTCAGCCAATACTCCAGGAGTAGAAGGAATGGTAAAAACCTGATCTCCGTAATTCTGATGCTCCATGACCCTGAATACCTGATCCGAACCCGGAAGTCCTCTATCAGTTTCCAGTTCACTTTTGATCCACAATCCTATCAGAATTGCTGCCCAAAGTCCCAAGGTCAAGCCAAACAAATTAATGAAGAAGGTAAGCTTATGTTTACCAAAGCCTCGAAATGCGATTTTTAAATAGTTCTTAAACATAGGTCATGTTATAAAAGAGGCATCCAAAGCCTCACACTTAGATATTCACTTTTTGTGCCAGCAAAAAATGCCCAAATTTGTCAAAATGGGCATTTTTCTGATTTTTCTGGATTAGTAATCCGAACAATTTTGTCCGATTTCGCACGAGACTAATTTGATTTAATTGAAAGGCCGAAATAGTGTTAATTCGACTCATTCAAAAGGGAATAACTGAAATCAAATATGGAATTGCTCCCTAATATTCTCAGTCACTACTTTTCCATCAAACAAATTGATTACCCTGTGGGCATAATTTGCATCATGAGGTGAGTGAGTAACCATTACGATAGTGGTGCCTTCATTATTCAATTCTTCCAATAGCCTCATGACTTCTTCCCCGTTTTTGGAATCCAAATTACCGGTAGGCTCATCGGCAAGGATCACTGATGGCTTGGCTACAATAGCTCGAGCAATGGCAACACGCTGTTGCTGACCACCTGAAAGCTGCTGAGGAAAATGATTGCGTCTATGCATGATATTCATCCTGGTCAAAACCTCCTCTACTCTTTGTTTTCGCTCATCGGATGGTATTTTCAGATACAGTAGAGGCAACTCTACATTTTCGAATACAGTTAGCTCATCGATTAGATTGAAGCTTTGGAAAACAAATCCAATATTCCCCTTTCTTAGAGAAGAGCGCTGTCTTTCTGAATAGTTGGCCACTTCTTGACCTAGGAAATGATACTCACCCTCATCCGGGTTATCCAAAAGGCCAATGATATTTAATAAGGTTGATTTACCACAACCGGAAGGCCCCATTATGGCTACGAATTCACCCTTTTTAATTTCAATTTGGATTCCATCCAATGCGGTGGTTTCCACTTCCTCGGTGGTATATAATTTCCGAAGGTTTACTGTTTTGATTACGTTTTCCATGATTTATAAGATTTAAGACGGAAGACCGAAGACCGAAGCAATCGGACCTCCATCCATTAATTTTTTAATGATCGATGTAATGATTTATTAAATATGAAAATCACTAGCATTATTTAGCCCAAGATTAAATTCCATCTATTTCATTTTATTTTTAAAGCCTATTGTCATATTCATTAAGTCAAAACATTCCTGATATATCCACTTGAAATCTGATTCATTGATATACTCTCTTCTTTTTGCTTTATAAAGGCAGGTAATCAATTCAGCAATAGACCTCACAGAGTACCCCAAGAACCTATGTTGCTCTGGGTTGCTTTGAGAGATAGAACCTTCTGCTATATTTAATGCAATTGAATCAGCAGATCTAATGGTTTGGCTTGTTAGGTTGTACATTTCCTCTTTTGGAAATTGTCTTGAAATTTTGTGAACATGCTCTCCTAAATCCATTGCTTTTTGCCAAATCAAAAGTTTTTCAAACTTAAAGCTCATAACAATTTATTTAACTAATAAAATAAATATAAGCTTTTGACTTGACTTTCAAACTATCAACTTAAATAAAATCTATTTCCACAATTTTATCTCTCAATCTTCCGTCTTCGGTCTTCGGTCTTCCAACTTTACCTCAACTCCAACACCTCATTATTCCCGAAATTCTCATACCCGGAAACAATCACTTTTTCACCTTCTACCAAGCCCTCCAAAACCTCATAGTACTCTGGGTTTTTGCGGCCTAGACGAATATTTCTTTTTTCGGCATTTCCAGAAGAATTCAAGACAAAGACCCAATTTCCACCAGTATCTTTAAAGAATCCACCGGTAGGAATCAATAGACTTTGCTCACTATCCCCTAGTTCTAATCGGATTCTCACACTTTGACCTCTACGAATTCCTTTAGGACTTTCACCGGTAAACACCATGTCTACTTCAAATCTTCCATTAGTGATAGTAGGGTAAATTTTAGATATCTCAAGTTCATGCTCTTGTCCACTCAAAGTAAATTTACCCTTCAGGCCTCTGCCAATTCTAGGCAGATAGAGCTCGTCGATGGGAACCCGAACTTTAAATTCATCCATGACATCTATCTGCCCATATCGCTGTCCAGGATTTATCGCTTGCCCTATTTCAATTTGCTCCATAGCCAGCTGTCCTGCAATTGGAGCGGTTATGATTAAGTTGTTCAGAATTTTACCAACTCCAGTTAATGAAGCCTGCATTCTTCTCTCAGAATTACGAAGCTGAGCCAATTGTATGGAGCGCGCTACTGAGTCATTCTTGTAAGACTCATAAGTCAGCTTCCTCCTTTTTAGATTGTATTCATATTGCTCTTTAACCTCTTCAAACTCTCGATCTGAAACCAGCTTTTTACTATGCAATTCTTTGAATCTTTTGAATTGTGGTTCCAAAAGACTGATTTGATAATCTATCTCTGCCAATTGCCCCTGCTGATTCAAATCATTTTGATCCAAAAGCAAGCGGGTTTGACGGAGATTATTGATTTGTTCATATAACATAGTCTCCCGCTGCATCACATCCAGCTGAAGATTGGAGTTGGTTAAGGCTAAAATAGTATCCCCTTTTTCTACTAAGGCTCCTGACTCTCTTATCACATCGGCGACCATACCGCCTTCAACCGCATCCAGGAAAAAAGTTTGTGCGGGCTCAATCTGACCAGAGACCAATATATAGTCAGTAAACTCTCCCTTAGATACAGTGGCGATACTAAGTCTGTCCCTCTCCACATTCATGGTGGATCTATGGTCCGCAAAACCCAACTGGTAAATAATTACAGCAACGACCACCAGCCCACCTAGCAGATAAGCGATTTTCTTTGCTGTCCATGTTTTCTTTTCTAATTTTCTATCCATTGTGTGTGATTGCCTTTTCTGGCTGTACCCTTTTATGCCAAATGATGTGCCATGCAAAAAATGCCTCTCAGAGGATATATTTCCTGTTTTTGGAAATAGAGGGCTTTCGAGACTCGAACAATTTCGTCCGCCAGCGAACAAAACTTTTCAAAAACGAAAGTCTGACTCCTATCAA
The DNA here is from genome assembly GCF_002376385.1 of Algoriphagus sp. UBA3586. Classification (NCBI taxonomy): domain Bacteria; kingdom Pseudomonadati; phylum Bacteroidota; class Cytophagia; order Cytophagales; family Cyclobacteriaceae; genus Algoriphagus; species Algoriphagus sp. UBA3586. Next base: position 25,706 of record NZ_DFMT01000015.1, read on the forward strand.
GAACCTGATGGACCATGCTTTAAAATCGCTCGAATTTGATCGGAAACGGGCATTTATTAAAAATAATTGATGGTTTGAAAAATCGGCAGACTTTTGGAATATTAGATGGTAGCTTGATACGATTCCAGCAAAAACCTTAAAAGCATGAATGAGCAAAGAATAGGTAAAATTCTCATAGTTGACGACAACGAAGATCTTTTAAAAGCAGCTAAAATCTTTTTGAAAAGACATTTTGCACAAGTAGATACCGAAACTAATCCTGACCTTCTTCCTATCCTGACGCATAATGAAAATTATGATGTCATCATGTTGGATATGAATTTCACCAAAGATGTCAGCTCAGGACAAGAAGGCTTTTATTGGTTGGACCGTATTCTGGAATTGGATCCTTCCGCGGTGGTTGTTTTGATTACAGCATATGGCGATGTCAATCTTGCCGTCAGGGCAATCAAAGAAGGAGCTACAGATTTTGTATTGAAACCTTGGGAAAATGAAAGGTTACTGGCTACCCTAAACTCTGCTCTTCAACTTCGTCAAAAGAAAATGGAGGTCAACTTGCTTAAAGATCAAAAAGCGACTCTACAGCAGGATATTGACAATAAATTCAAAGACATCATCGGACAAAGCCCTGCGATGCAGAAGATTTTTGAGACCATTGAACGCGTAGCAAGTACGGATGCCAATGTTTTGATTTTAGGAGAAAATGGTACCGGAAAGGAATTGATAGCCCGAGCTATTCACAGAAATTCCAGAAGAAGCAGAGAAGCTTTTGTGGGAGTGGATCTAGGTTCGATCACCCAAACCCTATTTGAATCAGAATTATTCGGGCATAAAAAAGGCTCATTTACTGATGCCAAAGAGGACCGTGCGGGCCGATTTGAGCAAGCGCATAAAGGAACCTTGTTTTTAGATGAAATTGGCAACCTACCCTTACCATTGCAGGCTAAATTATTGGCCGCATTGCAGAATAGGCAAGTGACGAGAGTTGGAGCCAATAGACCCGTAGATGTCAATATCCGATTGATTTCAGCAACTAATATGCCTATTCACTCCATGGTTTATGACAATACTTTCAGGCAGGATTTATTATACCGAATCAATACAATTGAAATCAATTTACCTCCTTTGAGAGAAAGAGTGGAAGACATCCCTCTTTTGGCCGATCATTTTATCAGCTATTATTCCAAAAAATACAATAAAGACATTCGAAAAGCTTCTGAGCCTTTGATTAAGCGAATGACCAAGTATCATTGGCCGGGAAACATTCGGGAACTGCAGCATAGTATAGAAAGAGCTGTGATTATGAGTAATCACAATGTACTACAGCCTGAGGATTTATTTTTGCAAAAAACGGGACAGCCTGAGAAATCAGAAGAGAATGTCAGCTTGGAGCATTTGAATATAGAAGATGTTGAAAGAATTTTGATCAGAAAAGCTCTTCAAAAGCACAATGGACATATTACTCGAGCTGCTGAAGAGTTAGGACTCACAAGATCCTCCCTTTACAGAAGATTGGAAAAGTATGGTTTATAAGCGCTTTTCGATAGGGATAAGTGTTCGGGTCATTCTGATTACACTTTGCTTATTTACAGGAGTTTGGTTGTATTTTAGACAAAATCTACTGCTTGCCCCTGCGGTCATTACATTGATTGTTTTGGGGCTGATTGTGGAGCTAATCCATTACGTCAATTCTGTAAATCAAAAGCTAGCTCGATTTCTGGATTCCATTCGATTTGGGGATTTCTCAAGCTCTTTTACTTCAGATAGCAAGATGGGAAGCTCTTTTAAGGAGGTGAATTTTGCCTTCAACGAGGTGATGGAGGTTTTTAAGCAAACCCGTGCTGAGAAAGAAGAACAAATGCTCTTTCTTCAGGTAATCATCCAGCATATCAATACCGGAATCATCTCTTTCAATGCAGAAGGAAAAATCGGGGTAATCAATAATGCCGCAAAGCAATTACTTCAAATTCCTCAGTTTAGAAATATCAGTGATTTGGGCAGGCTTTCCCCCACTTTATTGCAAGAGGTTTTAGAAATGAAGCCGGGGCAAAGAACTTCCTATAAGGTAAGCCCTTCTTTGTTTTTGATTGTTCAGTCAACTTCCCTGAAAATGGGTGGACAAAGTTGGACATTACTTTCCTTGCAAAATATCAATGCGGAACTACAGTCTAATGAACTGGAAGCTTGGCAAAACCTGACCAAGGTTTTACGGCACGAAATCATGAACAGCATCACTCCAATTTCGAGTTTGGTTGAGTCCCTTAGGACTATTTTGGATGAAGACAGCTTTGTGCAACAAGAAGGAATGCTGATCAAAAAAGATGGTTTTCAAGATATTCAAGAGGGTTTGGATACTATTGCTAACCGAAGCAAAGGTTTGGTAAATTTTGTAAATGCATACCGGGATTACACCAATATTCCTGAGCCTAAAAAGGAATGGATCAAAGCAAAAACTCTCATTGAAGATGTTTTAGGCCTGATCAAGGAGGAGTTGAAGTCCAAAGAAGTTTTTGTCAAAACTGAATTTCGGCCCGAAGAATTGGAAATTCTCTGTGACCCAGATCAAATCAATATGATCCTAATCAATTTGATCAAAAATGCATCGGAATCCATGTTGAAGCAAGCAGATAGGCGGGTAATAATTCGTGCTATATCTCAAGGGGATTTGGGAACAATAATTCAGGTAGAAGATAATGGTCCGGGAATAGTGCCAGAAGCTTTGGAGAGGATTTTTGTACCCTTTTATACTACCAAAAAAACCGGATCAGGCATAGGATTAGCTATTTCCCGACAAATTATGAATTTGCACAGAGGAAGCTTGACAGTTGAGTCGGAACCGGATGTAAGAACAGTTTTTACTTTGAATTTTAGATAAATCTAAGCCAAAATCCTCTCCAATCTTTCCTTCCATTTTTCCCAATCTTTCATGTATCGGGTTTGAAGTCTGAAAAATGCAGAAGAATGATCTCTGTATATCAAATGGCAGAGTTCATGGATGATTACATACTCAATGCATCCTTTCGGTGCTTTGATTAGTTCTGGATTAAGAATGATTTTTCCTTTGGGGGTACAGCTTCCCCATCTTAAAGGCATTTCTCGTAAAACAATCGTTTCAGGCTGAACTCCTTCGATTTTAAACCTATCTATCCAAGGATTTGCTAATCCTTGAAATTTTTCCTTTGCCTTTCCTAAATACCATGCCTTTACTAGAGCTTTTACTTGGTCTAAGCTCGGAGTTTCCACCAATAATTCCCCGTGAAGAAGTTTCACCGACTGATTATTTGATTGAATAACTTTCAATCTATACTGTCTTCCCAAATACAAATGAGTTTCTCCATTTATATATTTCCGCTCAGTAGCCCTCGGCTGGAAGGACAAAAAATAACTTTGTTGTTTCAGAATCCAAGGGGCCCTTTTATATAAAATCTCTTGAATTCGCTCTTTTTCAGCATTTAATGGTGCCTGAATTATTACTTCTGATTCGGGTGTTACGGTGATACCCAAGGTTTTTCTTTCTGAATACCTGATCTGATAAGCAATCCTCTTCGAACCAAACTGAAATGACTCCTTCATGATTTGTATCGCCTTTTCGCCACCTCCAAAATCTTAACTGCTAACTCATCCAATTCGGAAAAAGACAATTCCAGTTGATATTTATCTCTGACCTCGTCAATTAAATAATCACCTATTTCAATAATTAACTTTCCCGTTATAGCATCCTTATTTTCCCAATCCACAATCGCCTTTGGCCCACTTCCGAAAACGGCTGTTTTCACCATTTGATCTATCGAATGGGAGGCCTGCTCGGAGATTAATTTCCCTACTTTTTGATCACTTATTTTTTCATTCAAAAATTCTGAAGTCAGACCAAAGAAAGCAGCAGCCACTGGTTTCTCCCTCAAAGAGTCTGGCAAATCTGTATCTGTGTGATTTAAGACTCCATTCATTACATCTTTTACTTTTTGCAAGTATTGAGTTTCAGAAATTCTTCTGGATTCATAATCAGCGATTGCTTGGGAAAGCATTTGTGAAAACTTCTTGTAGAATGCCGGATCATCTTCCATATTTTCTGCAATATGTTTGGCAGTCCTACTTGCAATCTTGTCAGCCTTTGCCGCTTCTCCCACTGTTTTTTCAACTTCTGCAGCAAAGCTTTCTTGGTCAAAAATATTTACTAAATCAGTGATCGGTTCTACTTCCTCAGCCGCCACATGAGTGTCAATTAATTTTTGAATTTGACTTTCATATCGGCTATAATCAATCCTATCTGAATACCTAGAAGAGACAGCATTTCGAAGCTTGACGAAAAAAAGCAAATCGGATTTATATCGCTCAATTTGACTCTGTTCTGTCTCTTCATGAAAGGATATGGTAGATAATGCTAATTTCAAAGATTTCGCAAAAGAATTGAGTTTATCATAAAACGATGCTCTAATCGCTTCATCCCGAAGAACTTGCTGATAAGCTTCCGCATCTCTGGTATTTCCAACTCCCTTAAATAAATCCCAAAGTTCGGAGTACTTTTGTGGCAGTTTTTTGATTTCTTCACTGATATTAACCAGAGTACCTTCCACATCCTCCTCCTCAAAAGCCTGAAAAGCGGAATACATTTTTAAGGCATCATCCAAGTTTTCTATAACTCCATAATAGTCTATCACATAACCAAAATCCTTCTCTGGATAGACTCGATTTACCCGGGCAATTGCCTGCAATAGCTTATGGTCCTGAAGATTCCGAGTTAGATATAAGACTGTTGTTTTAGGTTCATCGAACCCTGTTAAGAGTTTATCAACCACAAGGATGATTTCAGGGTCGGGTTGATTCTTGAAGCGGCTTATGATTTGGCTTTCATATTTTTTTGCAGTTCCATGCTCTTGCATCATTCGTTTCCAGAACCTATGAACCTTATCACTGCTTTGTTCATAGGCGGAATCCTCCCCTTCCCTGTCATCTACAGAAGATATCAGAACCTCAGAACTGACCATCCCAATTTCATCTAAAATCTCCTTATACTTTATAGCGTTGACTTTTTTATCGCAGACCAGCATGGCTTTGAAGCCTGTCCCTTTCCAATTATCCCGATAATGCCTACTGATATCCCAACAAATGGCTAGAATCCGCTGCTCCGCAGAATTTATTTGATCAGCCCGACTAAATTTCTTTTTGAAATCAGCTTTTTCTTTATCATTCAGCGGTTCGGATACCATTTCAAAAAATCGATCCAAGGGGGCTGAATTGACTCTCAAATGTGGTAACCTTCCTTCATACAAAAGCGGAACAACGGCCTTATCTTTCACTGCCTGATCTACAGTGTATGAATCGATAGTACCTCCAAATTTTGCTGCAGTGCTTCTCTCCTTTTTGAATAGTGGGGTTCCTGTCATTGCAATGAAACAAGCATTGGGCAATGTTTTTTGCATTTCAATATTGAAAACCCCATGCTGGGTTCGATGGCCTTCATCGATCAATACAAAAATATTGGGGTTGTTTAAAGGCTCCTGAATCTTCTTGACTGCTGCGGAAAACTTATTGATGATAGTGGTTACTACAGCGTCTGAAGGACTTTCCAGTAAATGCACCAATTGAGTACCAGTGGATGCATTACTCACACTTTTACCACATTTTCTGAAGGTATTGGTGATTTGCTGATCCAAGTCAGTTCTATCGGTAACCAATATGATCTTTGGATTCAAAATACTAGGCTCCATTGCTATTGCTTGGGCCAGCATTACCATGGTCAAAGATTTACCACTACCCTGGGTATGCCAAATCACCCCCCCTTGCCTTTTCATCCTACCTTTCTCATCAATCGATGGGCGCTTAATCCGTTCCAAGGTTTTCTTGACTGCAAAAAACTGCTGATAGCGCGCAACCTTCTTAGCCCCATCATCATATAGGATAAAACTGTAAATCAAATCCATCAAGCGCTCCGGTCGACAGAGGTTATATAGGTATTCATCCTGTTCTGTTAGCCGAACCTCCTTTTCCTCCAAGGCTTCAAAATATTGCTTTACATACCGAAAACGCTCTCCGAAAAGTTTTTGATGAGTTTCAGTGGACAGCCTGGAATCCTTGATTTTGACCAGTTTTTTCTGATAATTTTTCTCATCTGGCTCAGAATAAAATTTTTCTTTCCATTTGGCCCAAAACTTCCCAGGTGTCCCGTTGGTCGCATAGCTTGCTTCCTGATTGGCCAATGAGAGCAACAACTGAGAATAGATATAAAGACTTCGAATCCCATCTTCCTGCTGATTTCTGAGATGTTGCGAAATTGCTTGGGCAAGCGGCTCCTTCATATCGGGTCGCTTACATTCAATGATGACGATGGGAATTCCGTTGATGAAAAGAACCAAATCAGGCACGTAATGGTCACGAGAGGTGCTACGCATGACACGGAATTCCTCTGATACGTGAAATTTATTATTCTTCGGATTCTCCCAGTCAATAAAATGCAGGGTAAAACTTTTCTTATCCCCGTCGACATATTGCTCGACAGCCATGCCCAAGGTCAATAAATTATATACATGCTCCGTCGCGTGGATATATCCCTCATTGAGGGAGATTTCTTGGAGAGTTCGGATTCCGTTTTCAATATTGGCATCGCTGATGTAAGTAGTACGCGAAGAACTGATCTTTTTTTCGGAATTGATCAAACGAAGCTGCTTCCGCAAAATTCCTTCTAAAATCACCTGCTGGGTTTTATTCCCTCGCATTTGCAATGCTTCAGATTCAGTTAGGTATTCAAAGCCCAGCTTGCAAAGCCATTGGATGGCAGGAATTTGGGAAATATGGTCTTCTACAAAACTGGGGGTGTTCATTCTTTACTTATTTTATCACTTTACAAATACGATATAGAGAATTTATAATCCGTTATAGAGAATTGTCGCCTTTTAAAAACCAACTTTCACGCACTTCAAAGGAGCTTTTCAGAAATTATAGAGAATTTTTCTATCGTTATAGAGAATTCTTGTGATGAGCATTCACGTTTCAACTTCTGATTAATCATTCCTTTCCATCTTCTTCACTAAGAGCAAAAACTTCAATACGGAGAATTTCCTATTCAATATAGAGAATCAACTCCTCTATTTGGATTTGATTATTATAAAGAAAACCAAGGTCGATATGGAGAATTGATTTTGTTCAACATCATTGATTTTTGAGCCTATGAGCATGTTCTCAAGCTCACTTGCCATCATATTGAATCAAATACAGCAATTCTTCTCTATGGGAGTGTATAAGATCTTGCTAGAGTTATAGCGAATTTTTCTACGGATATAGCGAATCATATTTACTCCTTAAGAATGCCAATACCTCTGCGATAAGTTTATCCCCACGAAGATCCTTAAACCGATCAGACAGGGAGTACCTTGTTCCCCTTAATACTCCATCGACAATTACTACCTCATCGTCAACTAGCTTCAACAACAAGTACCTGATCTGACTTCTTTTCATGAAATCCTCCATACTCGCCTCCAAAGCCCCAACTTTAAGTGCATTGCCTTGGAGCTCGAGGAGTATTCTCTCAAGTTCCTGTACAATATACCTCTTGCCTATTTTCAGACCGTCACTTACTAATTGTTCATAGTCTTCAGAAAGGGTATATCGAAGCGTATGCCCTGGTAATTTTTCGACCAGTCCAATTTTCTCAAGTTGTGCTACAATGGGCATTTTCAGATTCTGAGAAATCCCATTTCTGATCTTAATCAGTGTAATTATCTGCTCTACCCCCAATTTGGGTTCTTTATCACTAGCTTGATATTGGCTGATAAAAATATGAAAGGCCTTATCGATAATCTCGGCTCTAAGGGTTAATGACACTTGGTACATATTGGAATCAGAATAATCCGGTTCAGCCTTACCTTCGGATAAGGTAATAGAGAATATTTTATCCACTCCCTGTCCACTGCGTTCGACCAATCCCGTCTTTTCCAGAATCTCAGTCATCAACCTGCTTCGGGGAGTACTACTCACCGTCAGCAGATTCTCTATAGTCACCCCTTTTGGAAATCCTCCCGGATTTGTAATCACAATTTTGGAAGGGTACTGCTTGATCACCACTTCACTGGTAATACTGTAATCCCGATGTGCTTCAGCGTTGAGCACAGCCTCTCGAATGACAGCTTCATTGAAATCAAACAAATCAAAAATATAGGCCCCTACCTGTATTGGGTATTTTTTGTTCAATGCAGGCTGATTGATCAGTTTCCAAATCTGAGAAATAGCCAAAAAAAGCGGTTCATCAATCACTTCTCTGGCATCATGGTGAATCTGTGATTCCGTTGCACGAAACTCCCAAATTGTCTTGCATTGCGGTAATTTTTTGCGAATAACCTCCTTCTTTCCCAGAAGTATAAGCGCTGCATAGTTTAGCTTTCCATTATCTAACAGCCTTAAATCGCTTAAGACTTGCTCAGTACTCAATTGGGCAAATCCCGGATTTTTTTGCTTGATCGAATAACTCTCCTTCATGGCCTTGATGGCAAACTCATCGAGGTCGGATATCTCTATGCCCTCACAAATCTTTGCCGAAAAATCAGGCTCCTGCTCGGAAAGAATGGCAAACATTTCCTCATCACTCATATTCCGAAGGCTTTCTCCTACCCTCATCAAAGGCACTCCTTCAAATTTCAACATTTTGCCAATTGGCCTGGAAGGTATGTGAGTCACTAAAACCCGAAGTGCACCTTCAAAAATCTCTTCCGTCTGGATGCGGATTCCGTGCCTGGTAAAAACTTCATCTTCCAACTTCCCCAATCCTCCCAAAGCAAAATCAGTCCCCACCACCGCATGAGGCAATTTATCCCCCATTCCCAACACCAAAGTCCCTCCGCCTTCATTGGCAAAGGCAACGATATATCCCAAGTAACACCTTCTTCGATCTTCCTGATCTCGGCGTTCGCCTCCTGCAAAAGAAAAGTTCTTTACGGCAGCTTTAAACTCAACCTTATCTTCACTTTCCTTCAGATTTTTTAGTTCTTCTATTGTCATTTGCTCTCTTTATTTTTTCTCATTAATCCCCTCGGATATCCAAATAATCTCATGGTCATTTCATGAGTTTTCCTCCGAATGAAGCTCAATTGATTACCGAAAAACGTAAATCCTAAGGCTCCCAGAACTGTAAATAGATAACCGTAATCATCAATCAACTCAATGGTTTCTGGAGAATAAACAGGTAGTTGTAGCAGTAGATAAAAAATTACAATAAGGAAAACCAATTGCAGTATCCACGATAAAATTTTCATGCTTTTCACAAATCTTGAGTCAAAAGATTTGAGCATTTGTATTTCGCTTCCATCCGGTGCTTCTTTGAGCAGTATGATTGAATTGTAGGCGTAGATTGCACACAAGATTTGAAAATCACTTTTACTATCGAGCAATGCTGTATTTGCGTTTATCCTTATGAAAGTGGAATTAAGAAAATCATTCGTAATCAGGCTTGAATTGATATTCTGCAAAAACATCAATACTATTTCCTGCAGGTTGCTAGTGCTGTAATAGTTCTCTTCTAAAAGATTATCTAATGTGGTTGTGATTGGATTTTTGCTCCTAATCGAAACGATGTTTTTAATCCAAGCTTTGTCAAGATTAAACTTTGTAACACCCAAAATAATGGAGAAAACAAAAAAATCATCATTTACAAATGGGGTTGGAGATTCTTTGCTTGGATTACTTTTACTCTTTTTACTATAATGTTTTTCAAAAGCTGACTTGTCGTTGGACTGAATAGCTGAGATAATTCCAAAGTAGATTTCATCGGTTTCACTAAAATCGTTACTAATTGGTTGAGCAATAGTTTTACCTGACAGCAACTGGTTAAATGCTGATAACTTAGGGCTATCGCCAATCCTGTTTAGATAAGTAATTTTATTTTCTATAGAAACCATTTCTTTCTTTTTAATCCATAGTTTAATTTATCAGCATCCCAACCTGGTACACTTCTCATTTTTCCAAGTAAGCGAGAAATAAGATTTGAATATTTCATTGTGGCAGGTTCTTCACCTGGTAAGAAGCTTCTCCATGACAAATAAGTGAATGAGAATATTTGTTGAGTGATGTAGCTTAAATCATGAAAGATCAAATCATTCAATCCATTGTTGTCATAATTACCTTGTGGAGTTCTTATTTTAATTTGAATAGGTTTACTCATTCCTTGTTTAGCTGTTTTCAATTCATTTGGGCCTAACATTTGAACAATACAGGTTTCAGAATCTAAGAAAATATTACTGGCCCTGTTTGGAATGAAAGCGCCAATAGTGTTCCCAAACTTCTGCACTCCCTTCTGATTGATGTCAAACAGCATATTGGGATGCTGTTGGCTAATGGTTACAAACGCAAATTTTATTTTGTATTGACTGATTTCTCTTACTAGCTGACTTACAACATCAAACTCTGTGTTTTTAATAGGTTTGAAAATGTGGAAAATCAGCCGAACTGTTTCACCTTCAGACCAGCCCTGTTCGTTTGAAAGTCTTTGAATAGAATTTTTTAAGCTTCTCTGTAATTCAGTAAAATAATTCTCAAATGCTACATCCTTTACCTTATCAGCCAAAAGATATTGTCCATCACTTGAAAGAAAAGTTGTTATACCAACAACTCTGTTTTGTTCAGCACGAGCATACTGATTTTTTCTAAGCCAGCTATGACCTATGCCAATTACTATTTCACGATCAACGGAACGCTGTGAAGGCAAAACCCATGGAATCCCACCCATTTTGGCATAAATCTGTAATGCCAATGAATTTAAGATAAACTCATTATGACTCTTGATGATTTCTGACGTAACATACTGTACCGGAATTTCAAGGGAAAGCAATTTTGCTTTGATAGCATAGTATGGATTATTTCTATCATCATATCGTTTAAATGCTGCCGGAATTTCTATGATTGCTAAATGTGGTTTATTTTCATCTTCGCTTCTTATAGCATTAAGATATTCTTCAACCGTAAATTCCTGAATTTCCCTAATGTTGTATAACACATCCTGCAGGTCATATTTTCTTTGTAAACCTTTTTGAAAAAGTCTGGACTGCGGAAGTCCATCTTTTAAACTGGAAAGAAAGTTGGTAAAAACGCCACGGTTACTTTTGTTGCAAATACAAAGTATGTTTGGTGTCTTTATATCGAAAGTAATGCTATCATAAGGACCAAAATTGGTTAGCCCTGTATCTGGATTGAAATTGTTTGTTTTGGTTACCGCATGGTCAAATATAAAAGTGGGTGTCTTTAGATGTATAGTATTAGAAGCGGCTAAAGGTTTGTTATCTACTGTGAAGCAAAAACTATCCTTGTTTTGAAATAAAACGGGCTGTCCGTTATCAATAAATAGATGCTCTGCAATTTTGGTTATTTCAGCATACAAGCTTTTAGGATTGTAGATGTCTGACCGTTTGCTTTCAATGATACTCAGAATTTCATTACTTTTTTGTTGCGATGTGGCATAGGTGAGATAATTACCGATGTTGAACTTTGTTTTCCTGATAAACAGCTCGTTCAATTCAAAATCCTTCAGTCCTTCGTTGGTTTCTACACTGGCTTTATTGCCTTTTATCTCTTTTAATATGCCAACGAATTCTTCATTCGGGGCAAGTATGTTGGTCAATCCAGGAAGGGTTTCACTATGCAAAACATCTAGTCCCATCAGGTCAAACCCCTCAGCATGTAGTTCTGCACAACTGATATTGAAAATCCAGTTTCTGCGTATATTTATTAAGAAGCCGAAACGCTTAACTCCATTGATTTCAGTCAAACGCAACTGAACTTCAATTAACTTTTTATAGGCAACTTTATCCTTTAATTTTTCAGGTAATGCATTCTTAATAATATCGTCCTTCCCGGAAAAGAATCGGAAAGGATAAAAATCTACTGGAGTGTATTGTGGAAATCGGTCTTTGAAAGTCCTGAAAAATATATGCTTTATTAGAGAGGCAGTAACTTCATTATCACCAAATGTATTTCGTTCGGCTAGTTTTCCTAAAACTAGGCTTTCATCACCATCCTTGTTAGATATATGGATTGTGTCTCCGTTTTTAAAAAAGGAATGGGTTGAATTGTGCTTTTCCCGCAACTCAGCAAGTCTTTCCTGAGTATAGGGCAGGGTATTTATCTGATACCTTTCAAAATCAAAGCGTATAGGAAAATAATTTAGTTGCATAAAATTCTAGTTTAATTTTAGTCTCACCTTCCCCGTCAGCAGCACCTGCATCATTCCTTTTTTCTGTTTCCGAAGCTTATCCGCTTTGGACTTGAGCAAACTGATTTCCTGATCGGCAATCTGAAGCACTCGGGCGATGGTAGTTTGTTCTTCTCTTGTTTGAGGCAAAACCACCTTTACGATACTAAAGTCCTTGAACTTACAATTCAACGTATCATCAACTAAGCCTTGGGAATTTCTCCAAAAGAGATGGGTCAGTTTGGGAGTCTTGAATAAATAGGCAAAAAACTGCGAATCGGCATTTTCTTTGGGTGAAATCACCGTATAAGCAGGACTTACAATTCCCTCTAAATCGGATAGAGCACTTCTTCCTTGCCACATCCTCATGGTATTGTAACCGATATCTCCTGGACAAATCCTTTTGTATTTTGACTTATCCGCGTTGGACGTATCCTTTTTAATACTTTCATCTTGAGGATAAATGCCACTTTGCCCGATTGAAAGCAAAGTCAATTCAATATGCCTTGTCTCATTTCTTTCAGAAAAAAACTCTCCCAAATGGACTTCCCTCCACTCCCCACTAAACCCCTTCAACCTCATCTTCCCCGTCAGCAGATTTTGCATCAGCCATTTTTTGCGGAGTTCTTTTTGGGTGATCAGGCACTCGGTGGTCTGAATGGCCTCGTCCATCTTCCCCAGCACTTGGGCGATGGCCCGCTGTTCGGGAAGGGGTGGCAATGGAACCTTAATTTTCCTGAGTTCATTAAGTGAAATTTCCTGAAAAGTACTTCCCTTTGCAAGCCTAATGATACTCCTGTGAACCTCACTGTTTGATAATGAATACTTCAAAAAATGAGAATTTATTAGATAAGGATTACAGGAGATCCGTGCAGTCCCCTGAGTTAAATTAGCCTCCTTTAAATCATTTGGTACTATACTAGTTTCTCCAATATTTCCCCTCAATGAGAAAACAATGTCACCTGGCTTTACAACAGATCTACTATATTTTTTGGCAATGATGAAAGATGTTTTCATAAGTCCGTCGATGTTAATTTCTCCTCCAACATCTGTACTTCTTAGGTAAGGAACACCTTCAGATACATTAGGTCCAGCTTGAACTATACCATACACAATAGGCTTTAAACATAACTCTTGCAAGCCTTTTTTGTCCCACCCCTCCGGAACTTCGAACTCCAATCCTGATTTTTTTACTTTGGTATCTGTCATTCGTTTTCGTAGTCTAATTGGTAGGATAGTTGGATTTCCGCAAGGATGGCTTGGACGATGGACTCGATCTTCTCATCGGAAAAGGTAGTCTCAAGCGGCATCTCCTCTTGCCCTATGGACAGCACCCAAACTTTATACTCGTCAGTCTCATCTTCATCCAGCCAATGGCGAAGGTCCAAATGAACCGAGATCTGTGTTCCCCATTCCTGAAGCACTTTATGCTGATAGCGTCGGTTGGATAGATTGATATGTCCGACGAAGTCGTCCGCCCCATGCGCCTCGATCTGATTTATAAAGAAGTCGATCCCTTCACGTGGGAGGATATTTTCCAAGGATTCCCGTTGCGTGAAAAAGGTGTAATGGATCTGATTATCCAGCAGTTGATAGTTTTCTTTGAGCTGATCATGCACTTGGCGGATGACTCGTCTCAGCTCTGTGGGAATCGCTACCATCGCCGCCTTATCCCGATCGGGTTCATCCAGAAAATCTCCTTTAACCCGAATTCGGCCATTAGGCAGCAGCCAGCACTCCATCCATTCCAATCCCCGTTCAGTGTGGATACGCTTGCCGACTGTTTCAGGCTCTTCTGCAGCGACTTTTTCCCAATGCTCCCACTCATCAATTGGTTTTTGAATGAGGGAAATCTCACCATAAGGGATATCCAGATAATCTGAAAATGCTTCATTGATGCGGATAATAGCTTCGGTATCCAGCCCGATTTCCAAGTCTGAGTTGGAGAGGATGTTTTCGATTTCTCGAAGCTCATGGAGTAGGTGTGATTCCAGATACACATCCGAAAAATCCTTGAATTGAGCTTTCAATTGTTTGCCTACATCCTTATCTATCTTATCAAGCGAAATAGGATCATCCGTGATTGGTTCAATTATTTGCTGGGAAAGCAATTCAATGGATAGATCCTCGCTCAAGAAATAGAACTTCAATACTGATTTTTCTGAATATGAAAGAGATTGAATAAATCCAGATACTTTTTCTTTCGCAAGAGGAAAAATTCTATCTGACATTTGACCCACTTTTTGAAAACCGAGATAAAGCTCCTCTGAAAGTTCCGTGAGGTAAGGTCTTTTTCCATTTTTCTCCTCCTTCCAACAAACAACTACTTCCCTAAATAAGGGTAACAAGATCAACCTGGCTTGCTTCCGAATAGCATAAGCCCAATCGGATTGAACCGGAACCTGATGCGTTTCCCGGATGCCAGAAAGTAAACGTTGGCGATGGAATAGGCTCATTGGATTAATTCTTTTTGGGTTTAGGCAACTTTTGGGTTTCCTTTTCCAGGTAATCCACAAAATGCTTTTCAGCTTCACTCAACTCAGAAGAAGTCTGAGTCTTGTATTTTTCGTATTCCTGTCGGGCTTTGTCAAGCATCTGCTGATGACTGATCTTTCCAGCATGATCAAGGATTTCATTGCCTGTCATTCGGAGAAAATCATCCAATCGGCTGATCCAGTCTTTCATGTACATCGGCTTGCGATTGAGTGCCTGAAGCTCCGCCAATTCCAAATAAGCCGTCACCATTCTATTGAGCATATTCAGTTCCTCAGCATTCAGGTAATTCTTGGCGATTTCCAGCTCCTGTTTGGTAGGCTTAGCACCTTTGAAGTTGGTCAAGCCTAGATTAGGCTTGGAGGCATCGATCCGCTTATAGATCAGTTCAGCAGCTGTATGGCCGTGAGCGGCCCAATGCATTTTGTTTTGAACAGTCTGAAAAAACAGCACCGAAAGCTCACATTTTGGGTCATAATCAATGCTGGTGGCATAGATATCCAGAACCTTTCTCCAGAAGACTTTTTCGCTACTCCGTATGTCACGGATACGAGCCAGAAGCTCATCGAAATAATTTCCTCCTCCGGCCTCCTTGAGTAACTCATCATTGAGCGTAAAACCTTTGATCAGGTATTCTCTTAAGCGTGCAGTAGCCCACTGCCGGAACTTGGTACCCTGAAGGCTCTTCACCCGATAGCCGACAGAGATGATGACATCCAAATTATAAAAATTGGTAGGCTTGGTAGAAAAATCGGAAATTCCGATTTTTCTCCTCGAGGCATCCTCATCCAGCTCTCCCTCTGAATAAATATTCAGGATGTGCTCATTGATGGTGGATCGAGACTTTTGAAAAAGTTCCGCCATCTGATCAATGGTTAACCATACCGTCTCATTTTCAAGGCGGGTTTCGATTTTGGTTTTACCATCTTCCGTCTGATAGATTAGGATGCTGCTTTCCATGTTTAGCCCATTAGTTCTTTGAGATATCGATCCATTTCTGCCTGTACTTCCTTCAGTTCACCTTCCAATTTATCAATCTCCTTTTGCACCGCCGCGATATCCACTTCAGGTTCCTCTTCAAAGGTGTCCACATAGCGGGGAATATTCAGGTTGAAGTCATTTTCCTTGATCTCCTCAAACGTGGCCACATAGCTATACTTCTCCTCCACCACGCCGGGTTGAAATTTGCCTGATTGAAAATCCCGGTAGGTATCCACGATGTGGTTGATATCCGATACACGGAGTTTGTTTTGATTTTTGGCAGCTTCGTAGTGCTGAGAAGCGTCAATAAAGAGCACTTCGGAATGGAAACCTTTCCCCTTGTTAAAAACCAGAATCGCAGCCGGAATACCTGTGCCAAAAAAGAGGTTTGCCGGTAGGCCGATTACCGCTTCGAGCAGGTTTTCTTCAATGGTTTTTTGACGGATTTTACCTTCGGAGCTCCCCCTGAAAAGTACACCATGGGGCACCACTACTCCGACTTTACCTTTACCTTCATATGTAGTCTCAATCATGTGCGAAATAAAAGCCCAGTCCCCTTTACTTTTGGGGGGAATTCCACGCCAGAAGCGATTGTATCGGTCCGTTTCAGGATCCCATGTGATGGTGGTTTTCTCTCCGTCTTTATCTTCTACCTTTCCCCATTTATCCAAGGAAAAGGGAGGATTGGCTACCACTGTATCAAACTTCATCAAGGCATCGCCCTCTTTTAACTTCGGGTTTCGGATTGTGTCTCCCCAGCGGATTTTGGCATTGTCAAAGCCATGCAAAAACATATTCATCACCGCCAAGGCCCATGTACTGCCGTTGGCTTCCTGTCCATAGAGGGAAAAGTTGGGCGAACCCACCTCCTGTCCTGCTTTGATCAGCAAAGAACCCGAACCACAAGTAGGATCACAGATACGCGAACCCTGTGCAGATTTGGTGAGCTTTGCCAAAAGTGTAGATACTTCACTTGGGGTGAAGAACTCTCCCGCCTTTTTACCCGCATCTGAGGCAAAGTTGGAAATCAGGTATTCGTATGCCCCTCCAATAATATCCACTCCAGCCAGATGTGATGGGCGGAGATCTAGTTCAGGCCGATTAAAGTCCAAAAGAAGATTTTTTAGTCTAGTATTTTTGTCTTTGGGCTCCCCGAGCACACTACTGTTGAAGCTGATATTTTTAAAAATCCCTGCACCATCTTCACTATAGAGCTTTTCCCGATTCGCCTCTTCCAAATCTACTAGGGCGATATCGATCAATTCACCGATATTGACTGCATTCCTATTTTCGTATAGGTATTTGAAATGGCTGTGCTCGGGTACAATAAAGCGCTCGTATTGCATGGCACGCTTAGCTCGTTCTTGATCTCCATTGTACTTTTTGAGATACTCTTCCTGCTTATCATCATGAACATCACTGAGATATTTGACAAAAAGCATTGTCAACACATAATCCTTATATACACTGGGATCTATACTACCCCGAAAGGTATCACAGGCTCTCCAGACTGCATCGTTTATATCTTTTTGGGTAATTTTCTTACTCATAGTTTTGAATGATTTTATTGAGATTCAACTCAAGTTTAAATTCATTAAGCTTTTCAATATCGAGGATCAAATTCTTTTTTCGGATTCTTAACTCAGAAAGCCGAATTAACTTTTCCTGTATATCCATCGGAAAAGCAATCACCTCAATATTTTCTAGTTGAGATTTAGTAATAGATGGAATAGCAGTTCCTTTGGCAACACTTTTCAAAAACTCTTGAATCCTTTCTGAATTCAACCACCAAACCAAAAATCTAGGGCTAATATAATCCACTGAAAGAGAAATAACTAGAAACGAAGTGGAAGCTACGGCTGGAAGCATATTGTTGTCACAAATTGCCGCAAAATTTTTCCACCCTTTAGCTGCAAACAATATTTCTCCTGATTTTAAAAAATGATTTTCTGAAACCTGAGATTTGCTCACGCTGGGATACAGCTTATTTTTCAATTTCCCATCAATGTCAAAATCCTTGGTTTGTAGATAATTCACAACTGCAGGCTCGTGTGACTTAAGAAATACACCTGAGCGAACGAAAGCAATTTCTTTTAGTAATTTTTTCAAATTTTTATTCTAGTATATTTATTACAAAAATAAATCTAGAAAAACTTGAGAAAACTATCAAAATATTTTTAATTTTTTTTCTTAGTATATTTTATACTAACTATAAAAATATACCCTCAAATAATCAATTCTTCTGCAGCACCAAGTCAAAAACAGCCTGATCGGAAGGTCGATTATAAATCATGTCAATCCTTGTATTGGAATAACTCACCACCGTCCAATCCCTATTAATTTTTGAAAATGTTGAACCTGAATTAAAAAAGAAGGCAATATTGACCGTGTTTTGATTGGGATCAGCAGGATCAATACTCAAAGTCCAGATTCCATTTTCCACACCACCGTTGATTCGGGTCTGAACTTCTGAACCAGAAATAAAATTCAAAGTTCCCCCGCTAAATTGACTGGTCTGATCAGTTCCATCCTCAGAATAATCGGCTATTCTCCAGGTGGCAGATCTAAGCAGTTGATCAATCTGAAATGCGGTAGAATCGTTTTTTTCAGAACAGGAAAAAAACAAGATAAAAACTAAGACAAAGGGTATATATCTTTTAAGCATGGTCTCTCTCATTTAAAACTTAACGCTTTGAATGTGCAAAATGCTACACAAGTAGCCACGTAATTACCTTAACTAAGTCAAAAATCAGCTTTTTTCCAAAACAGAAACCAGCCTTTTTATATCATTTTGGTCATTATAGAGATGAAGAGAAACCCTGAGGGATTGTCCTCTGACAGAGACAAAAACCTTTTCGTTTTCCAAGTCAGATTTAAGAGCCTGTGGATTTAAACCAGATTTTAAAGGCAAAGCAAATAGGTGATTGGAACTTGATTGAGAATGGAAAAGGTCCAGTTCTAAAATTTCAAATAAGTACTTTTTTAAATCTGAAGTGTAATGCTGAATTTCATCTGTGCTCCATTGGAGAATTTGTTCCAATGATTTTTTTAGAATCGGCATCAAGATGAAATGACTGCTTTCTCCTACATCAAACCTGTGAGCTTTGGGTAAGAATTCCTGCCTATAATTCGTCAAATCAGAGAAATTCCTGGAATTTGTCCTGTTCATCCAAGACTCTTCCAAGGGCTTACCACCTTCAAATTTTTCACCAAAATATGCTAGGCCCAAAGAATAAGGACCTAATAGCCATTTATAGGTAGCACAAATCAAGGCATCGATTTTACATGCCTTCACGTCTATAGGCTTTGCCCCTACCGATTGAGTGCCATCCACTATAAAGCATGCCCCTACTTTTTGGCATTTTGCTCCGATAGCCTCCAGGTCAAAAATGTAGCCATTCATCCAGTGAACGCTGGAAATCAAAACCAAGGCAGTATGCTCATCGATAGCAGCTAGAATTTTATCATTCCAAGACAGCTCAGAATCTTCCCCAATCACTTCAAGGCTAGCTTCTTGTTCTTCCGCCCAGCGTTTAACAGCAAAATATCCACTCGGAAATTCATCCTTCACCGTAATGGCTTTTTTGCCCTTCTGGTCAGTCCAGTTAGACAAGGCACTTGCAAACCCATAGGAGGTACTTGGAATAATGGCTATTTCATCCGATTGGGCAGAAATCAATTGAGCAAATAGCCCCCTCACCTCTTCGGTTTCTGTGAAAAAATCCGAAGGCTGCAATTCCTGAGGATTCCTCATTTTGCCCAAATCCGTCAATGCAGCATTTTCAGAAGCCTTGAGTAAAGGCCCCCGATATGCATTGTTGAGATAGGAAATCTCAGGATCAATAGAAAATAAGTGTTTCTGGCAGTCCAATTCGAGCTGAGGTTTAACAGAATAAATTTAATAGATGGCAATGAAATCAATCACTCAATCCACAAAATTTATCCTAGTGAAAGCTAATTCATCATCAATATTGGAATACATCCAAATGGCTCCATCTTTCACAAAATACCTTGAGGATAAAGATGTGAGTTCCGGAATTTCGGACTCTATCAAAAGATTCAAATCTTGATCAAAGACACTTAAATAAAGGGTAGAACCTGTTACAGTATACTCATCATATTCATTTATTTCCTCGCTGAATTTCTTTTTCTCAGAAAACCTATAAAACACATTTTTGCGATCGTCCCAAATCAAATGCTTATAGGAAATATCTTCCTGAGCTTTCCGTGTAATTTCTTTGAGTTCGCCGCTTGTCATTTCCACTTCCTTTGGAGGTTTGTAAGTACTTTTACTCCCCAAAAGAGGACTATCCCAAGTTTTTGAATAAAGACTATCTTTTTCCAAGTCAAATACATGAACCTCATTGAATGCATTCATGGTCATGTAAATCCTATTATTTTCAAGTGAGGAATAAACACTTGGTCCATAGCCTCCTGCAGGATTTCCATTGTAAAGGATTTCCAATCTATAATCCCTCCCTTTATCGAAAATAGGCAGCGGGATTTCTTTATATGTTCTTTCGCTTAAATTAAAGTCGATCAGAGAATAACTGTAATTTTCCCAGTGAAGCGTTAGTACAAAAACTCTGGTAGGATTGTCCTTGATTCTGAAAACTTGCAGGGGATAGTAATTAGTCTCTCCCAAAATATCAGAAGCGATTTTTTCTAGCTCCAAGTTCTCAACCAATTTTCCTTTCTGATCATGAACTTTGTAAACCATGTAGTTTTTGAACAGCAAATTTTCATTTGGCAAAATAGAAAAACTAGCAGTTCGAGATCCTATTCCGTCTGGTCCCTCCGCTTCATACTGAATCTTTCTCACAAGTTTCAATTCATTCAAATCAATTCTTTCTGCCACTTGACTTTCCGGATTAAAATTGATCAAATAACTTTTATCCGGAGAAAGTGAGGAAAAATTAAGATCGTAATTGAGAGAAAGAAATTCCTCTCCGGCATCTACCATCACAGTGTCTATGGATAATTTAATCTCGCCTGAAAATCCCCCCTTATCATCTGTTTTGCCGCAGGAAAACAAAAAAGGAATAATAGCAAATAGAAATAAGTACCTCATATTGGAAATTTTAAGTGAAAAATGAATTTGGCAAAAGATAGAAAAAACAGGATTTTATTTCTACTAATAGCTTTTTATTAAATGTTAAATTCATAACAACTAGTAAATTTTAAACAGTTTTCAGCCCTAAAGAAATTCGCTTTCCAGCCATTTAGACAGTTATCAAGGTTCTAGAAGAGGATATTTGATAATTCATAAAAAACACTTCAATTCTTTCATAATCAGAAAAATACCCTGTACAGGGTATAAAAATGCAGGAGATAAATTGTATATTTTTTTTCAAATAAAGACAGGAATGGAAAAAGCGAAAAGTACTGAATGGAAAAACGCTGCTACAGAGCTTGCGGGAATGATTTATGGGGTTTCATTGGACGGAGTTGTAACCAGAAATGAATATGAAACCTTGAAAAATTGGTGTGCAGACAATGAGTCTTTTTGCGAACATGAACCTTTCAATGGTTTATATTCTAAGATTAAATCCATTGTGGACTCAGGTTCTGTGAATAAGGAGGAGTTGGAGGAAATCGAAGATATTCTTAATAAATTTTTGGAGAAAATCGGATCCAAACAACGGGTTGAAGATTCCAACAAACTATTTATCAAAGGATTACTAAAAGGAATCCTTTCCTCGGGAGACATTAACGATCAGGAAGTCTACAAGCTAAAACAGTTTTTAGAAAACCAAGACGATGAAAATTTAAAGTCTAAATTTAATGGTCTTAAAGAGCTTATCGATAAGATTTGGGAAGACGGCAAAGTAGATGATGCCGAGTTTAGGATTTTGAAGGATTATATGGGCTTGTTAATTCAAATTGTTTAGATAATCCCCTTTTCAGGATGTTTTGGAGTCACTGTTCTTCCAAAAGCCATTAACTCTTCAATCTGATTATCCATTTCTCCATTGGGCTGTATCCATGGGCCTATACCTGCTTCCTTTTTCTTGTAATCCAAGTAGCCCACAACAATTGGAACATCAGCTCCCAGCGCGATGTGGTAAAAGCCGGTTTTCCACTTCTTTACTGCACTTCGAGTGCCTTCAGGAGTAACCATAATCACCAGTTCCTCTGATTCTTTGAGCATGGAAATCATAGCCTCAGTGTAAGTTTGTTTTCTTCCCCCTGGAATTCGCTTTCTATCAATGGCTATACCTCCTAAAGCTTTGATAAACCAACCTAATGGTCCTACCATAACTTCTTTTTTGATGGTAAATTTCACAGGAATATCCATCAGGAAAAAAGCTGCTCTGGCATATAATAAATCCCAATTCGAAGTGTGGGGAATAGCAATTAAAACGGCCTTTTTTACTCCTTCCGGCCAATTGGTATTCAATGACCAACCGGTAATCCAGAAAACAATCCGGGATAGAAACTTCATCATGCGCTGAGGGTGGATTTATTGGGTTTACTCAATTCTAAGATAGATGGATTCTCTTCAATATATTTCATGGTTTGGGTATAACCCGCCTGAAATAATTGGGAAGCTTTTTTGATATCAAAAACACCAAATTTGCCTAATCCAGGAGCCTCTATGAAATAATCGCATTTAGCCTTTCGGCTGTAAACATTGTAATTCATCGCCATGATAACTGATCGCTCGATCAGCTTTTTCATATTGGTTATGTTGCTTTCCTCAGGCAAGTGATTGCAATTTACGCCGATGACATAATCACAGATGCCATCCAAAGGCTCAACTGGCAAATTATTCAGCACTCCTCCATCGACTAGGTACTTATTTTCGATTTCAATGGGTTCAAACATCCCCGGGATACAGCTAGAAGCCATTACCGGACGAATCAATTCTCCTTCTGAAAAATAGACCGCTTTTCCTCTTTTGATATCCGTTGCAGCCACAGTTAAAGGAATTTTCAACTGTCCAAAATCATTATGAGCCATGTAGATTTTGAAAAGGCTTTCGATACTGCTCATTTTGAGGATCCCAGTCCACGAAATAGCAGGTCTTAAAAATTTGAAATAGTTAGTCTCTACAATGATTTTTAAAACTTCTTCCGGCTGATAACCTTGACAATACATTGCACCAGCGATTGCACCGGCGGAAGTTCCACTGATTTGCGTAGGATAAATACCGGCTTCATTCAGTCCCTTTAAAACTCCAAGGTGTGAAATACCCCGAACTCCTCCGCCTGAGAGGGCCACTCCTATTTTCAATTCAGATTTCATCAAGTTTGAATGTTTGGTCTACCCGAACACCTTTTTCGGTCATTTTAACGGTGCAACATTCATTGACAGGATCATGTTCAAAAAACAGAATATATTCTTCTCTAGCCGCTTCTTCCAGAAATTTGGCTTTTTCATCCATGGTCAGCAAAGGTCTGGTATCATATCCCATCACATAAGGAATAGGAATATGGCCCACTGAAGGAAGTAAATCTGCAACAAAAACCAATGTTTTTCCTTTATACTGGATTTTTGGAAGCATTTGCTTATCCGTATGCCCATCAACTGTGATAAAGTCAAAACCAGGGAATAGAGATTTGGAACTCAAGTCCACCATTTTCAGATGACCCAGCTCTTCCATTGGCTCAATATTTTCCTTTAAAAAAGACGCTTTTTCTCTTGGATTTGGCTCAGTTGCCCATTTCCAATGATCTGGGTTAGACCAATAGTTCGCTCTGGGAAAAGCCATTTCATACTGTCCATGACTTCCATACTTAACTCCACCTCCACAGTGGTCAAAATGCAAATGGGTCAGAAAATTATCGGTAATCTGGTGAAAACCTACTCCTAATTTTCGAAGAGATTTTTCCAAAGAATCATCTCCATGCAGGTAATAATGAGAGAAAAACTTTGCGTCTTGCTTAGCTCCTATTCCATTATCAATCAACACCACACGATCTCCATCTACAGCCAAAAGGCAGCGCATGGCCCAGGTGCATAGATTATTTTCATCTGCTTGGTTGGTTCGTGACCAAAGAACTTTGGGTACTACCCCAAACATGGCCCCTCCATCCAATTTAAAAAAACCGGCATTGACTACGTGTAATTCCATTTATTGATTCAAAAGAAATCCCGGACTTGGATGAGTCCGGGATTGAAATTTTATTCTACTACCACACCCATCGAGCAGAACTTGTCGATGCGTTGGTCGATTCGTTTTTCTGGCTTGATCTTATCCAATTCTTTCAAGGCAGAAGTGATGGTTTCTTTGATAGTTTTAGACATCCACTTTAGGTCTTTGTGTGCTCCTCCAAGTGGCTCAGGAATGATATCATCAATCAATCCATTTCCTTTCATGTCTTTTGCTGTCAGCTTCAATGCTTCAGCTGCCTGTTCTTTGTAATCCCAGGATCTCCATAAAATAGAAGAACAGGACTCAGGAGAAATCACAGAGTACCAAGTGTTTTCCAACATGTAAACTCTGTCCCCTATTGCAATTCCTAACGCACCTCCAGAAGCACCTTCGCCAATGATAATACAAATCACAGGGACTTTCAGCATAAACATCTCTTTGAGATTTCTAGCAATAGCTTCACCTTGGCCTCTTTCTTCAGCTTCCAAGCCTGGAAATGCACCCGGAGTATCAATCAGAGTTACTATTGGCTTACCGAATTTTTCAGCCATTTTCATCAGGCGAAGTGCCTTTCGGTAACCTTCAGGATTTGCCATCCCAAAGTTTCTCTCCTGACGCTGTTTGGTGTTGCGACCTTTTTGCTGACCAATAAACATGACAGTGCGGCCATCAATGTCTCCAAGACCACCGACCATTGCTTTATCGTCTTTTACAGAACGGTCTCCATGCAATTCGATGAAATCGTTGGTGATTTCATAAATGTAATCCAATGCATAAGGTCTGTCTGCGTGGCGGGAAAGCTGAACCCGCTGCCATCTAGTCAAATTCTGAAATGTTTCTTTTTTCAAAGCGAGGATTTTTTCTTCCAGGGACTCAATATCTGAACTTAAATCGATATTTCTACCTTTGGCCAAATCCTTCATTTCCTGAAGTTTTTGCTCTAAATCAGCTATTGGTTTTTCGAATTCTAATACCATTTTGGTGATTTTTGAATGGAACAAAGATAAGGAATATCCTTCAGAGGCAAACCCTTTCGTGGAAATAGACTAAATTCAAAAATATTGAAAATTATTCTCCTGAATTAGAAAGAGATAGAATCAAAGTTAAAAAAATTTTATGGTAAGGTATTGCGGAAAAAATCGAAATACCTACCTTTGCATCACTTCAAACGAGAAGCACACAAAACGGAGTGGTAGTTCAGCTGGTTAGAATGCCTGCCTGTCACGCAGGAGGTCGCGGGTTCGAGTCCCGCCTAGTTCGCTAAAATTAAATAATATGGAGTTAAAAAGAGCAGTAATATCTGA
>NZ_DFMT01000013.1:0-35857 GCF_002376385.1 Algoriphagus sp. UBA3586
TATTTAAGCGGTTAGGAACAGATTTT
Organism: Algoriphagus sp. UBA3586; assembly: GCF_002376385.1. NCBI lineage: Bacteria > Pseudomonadati > Bacteroidota > Cytophagia > Cytophagales > Cyclobacteriaceae > Algoriphagus > Algoriphagus sp. UBA3586. The sequence goes on from NZ_DFMT01000013.1 coordinate 27, forward strand.
TATCACTTGAAGACTTTTAACACGCCTTGAATTGAATTCGATAAAAAGTAATTCAGCAAATCAAGTCAATAAATTTCAGTATAAATCTGAAAATGAATGCATAGCTGTTAATTTTACAGCTTGAAAATAATTAACCTATTCAAACCATCATGAAATCGAGCACAACGCAAGCGACACACACTGGGATGCTTGTAAATTGTGCTGATTCCATTTGACCTCTAAAAAACAAATTATATACAGATGAAATTAGCTGTGGTAGGAGCAACCGGCCTGGTTGGCTCTGAAATTCTAGAAGTGCTGGACGAGCACAATTTTCATTACGACGAATTGCTATTGGTCGCTTCCGAGCGCTCAGTAGGTAAACAGATTGAATATAAAGGAAAAAAACATACTGTCATCGGCTTGGCTGATGCTGTAGCTGCCAAACCACATATTGCTATTTTCTCAGCTGGTGGAAGCACATCTTTGGAGTGGGCTCCCAAATTTGCTGAAGCTGGGACTACCGTTGTAGACAACTCTTCAGCCTGGAGAATGGACCCAAGCAAAAAATTGGTGGTACCAGAAATCAATGCTAAAGAACTGAACAAAGAAGACAAGATCATCGCTAACCCAAACTGCTCAACCATCCAGATGGTATTGGCATTGGAGCCTTTGAGACACCAATATGGGATCAAAAGAATTGTGGTCTCTACCTATCAGTCTGTAACAGGCACAGGTAAAGCAGCCGTAGACCAAATGATGGCGGAGCGCGCAGGTGAAGCTAATCCTCCTATGGTTTATCCTCACAAAATTGACATGAATGTGCTTCCTCATATTGATGTATTCCAGCCGAATGGATACACGAAAGAGGAGATGAAAATGATCAATGAGACCAAGAAAATCTTCAGTGACAACAGCATACAAGTAACTGCAACTACTGTCAGAATCCCTACTATGGGGGGTCACTCTGAATCAGTCAATGTGGAGTTCAACAAAGATTTTGATTTGGATGAGGTAAGAAAATTACTTTCTGAGACTCCAGGAGTAATCGTACAGGATGATCCTGCAAATTTTGTCTATCCTATGCCGATCAATGCGCATAAAAAAGATGAAGTGTTTGTAGGAAGATTGAGAAGAGACGAATCTCAGCCAAACACCCTCAATATGTGGATTGTGGCTGATAATTTGAGAAAAGGAGCGGCTACCAATGCGGTTCAGATCGCAGCTTATTTGGTGAAGAATCAATTGGTATAAATGGACTTCAGAGAGTTTCATACTACTGAATTCCAACAATTTGTGCAGGATCATCTCAGTGAAGATCCTGCACTTTTACTTTTAAAATATCAGCGAAAAACAAGCTTTGACCTAAAGGCAGCTGTTCAACAAATTTCCGCGCGACAAAAAGCTTCAAAAAAGCTCCCGGAATGGGCTGCCAATCCACAAATCATTTTTCCTCCAAGTATTTCCTTGGAACAAAGCTCATCAGAAGAAACCGCCAAAAAGAAGGCTGAAGAACTGAATGGAAAGCTGATGATAGACTTGACTGGAGGTTTTGGGGTGGATTTTTATTATTTAAGCCAAGGCTTTGAAAAAGGAATCTACTGCGAAAATCAGCCTGAGCTTTTCCAGATTTCAAAGTATAATCTAGAGCGATTGAAACCCTCCAAGGGTTCTAATCCCTTGGAGGGTTTAGATAGCAAATTTGCCTTTTTTGAAGGGGATGGTTTGGAATTTTTGGAGAAAACTAAGCTTCATTTTGACCTCATTTATTCTGATCCAGCTAGAAGAGGAAAGGGAAATCAAAAGCTCTACAAGCTAAAAGATTGTCAGCCGGATTTGGTGACAGTTTGGGAAGACTTGAAAAAAAAGTCGAATGAGATTCTCTTGAAATATTCCCCTATGCTCGATATCAGTCAAGCTTGGTCGGAGCTGTCTGAAATTCAAAAAATCACCATTCTTTCTGTGAAAAACGAGGTAAAGGAGCTTTTGCTTCACTGGAAAAAGGATAATACCTCGCCTAAGAAAAAGGTGGTTGCGATTGATTTGGGCGGGAATTTACCGGAGTTTGAGTTTGAAAGGGAAGAAGAAGAACTAGCCCAATCCTCATTTGGAGAAGCAGAAAAATACTTGATTGAGCCTTCCAGTGGAGTATTAAAAGCCGGGGCTTTCAAATTATTCGGATCACGTTTTGGCCTAAAAAAACTGGACTCAAACAGTCACTTATATACATCAGAGAACTTACCTCAAAATATCCCAGGAAAAGTCTTTGAAATACTTGAAGAACTCCCTGCCAAGAAAAATGAGCTAAAAAGCCGATTCCCTTCCAGCAAAGTGAATGTGATTACCAGGAATTACCTAATGGGAACAGATGCCCTGAAAAAGAAAATGGGCTTGAAAGATGGAGGAGAAGATTTTTTAATTGGCACCAAGACTTTGTCTGGGTATAAGCTTTTTTGGTGTAAAAGAGTCTAGTAAACAGTTTTTAGTAGGCAGTATGCATATGGTGGAAATTTCGATCTGAATTTTTATGCCTTATAATGCACTAAAGAACACCTTTATCTTCTCTCCATATCTGAAGTCAGGAAAGGTAGCCTGATAAGCATTTAAAAGTAAAAGGACTTTGTTTCCACTGAATTCGGCAAAAAAAAAAAAGTGAAGGATTACTCCTTCACTTCTTCATAATCGACGTATTCACCGCCTTCTATATCTTTTTTCCGTTTGGCTTCATGAGATTTGGGAATGTAATCAACCGAGATATCTTCTTTAGGCCTTGATTGAGACTGTTGGGCTCTTCTTTGCTCTCGCTCCATCTCCTGAACATGAGCAGCAAACTTGGCCAACTTACTCCGCAAAAAATAGCGAATTAATTGACCCAACAACCAACCAACACCTAAAACTATAATCAGAAATTTTACCAAAACTCTCTTCTTTTTATCCCTTTTAAATTTCAATCAAGGAGTAATATCTCACATGAAATCATCAGCTTTCTCACTTAAGCCTTCAAACTTCTTACCTACTGAGGTACAAGTTTCTCTCCGAATAGATTTTTAAGAAATAATCATCCATCAAATCATCTATGAAGTAAATCGCTTCACCCGTAGACTTCATTTCTGGACCCAATTCCTTATTTACATTCGGGAATTTGTGGAAAGAGAAAACTGGTTCCTTGATTGCATAACCCTTTTTGGTAGGTTTGAATTCAAAATCAGTCACTTTTTTCTCTCCAAGCATCACCTTAGTCGCATAATTCACGTAAGGCTCCTGATAGGCTTTACAGATAAATGGTACGGTTCTGGAAGCTCTTGGGTTGGCCTCAATCACATAAACCTTATCATTTTTGATCGCAAACTGAATATTGATCAAGCCCACCGTTTTGAGAGCTAGGGCAATCTTTTCGGTGTATGTTTCAATCTGACGGATTACCAAATCTCCCAAGTTGTATGGAGGCAATACCGCATAGGAATCTCCTGAGTGGATACCTGCAGGTTCGATATGCTGCATGATCCCGATGATATACACATTCTCTCCATCACAAATCGCATCTGCCTCAGCTTCAATCGCACCTTCCAAGAAGTGATCCAACAAAATCTCATTGTTTGGAATATCTTTTAGCACATTTACCACATGCTCTTCCAGCTCTTTTTCATTGATCACGATTTTCATCCCCTGACCACCTAATACATAACTAGGTCTCACTAGCAATGGGAATCCAATGGTTTTGCAAAGCTCAAGCGCTTCATCCGTGTTATGGATCGTTCCAAATTCAGGATAAGGCACATTGTTTTCTTTCAAAAGCGTAGAGAAAAGACCTCTATCTTCCGCCAAATCCAAAGCTTCAAAGCTGGTACCGATAATCTTGATTCCATATTTATCCAGCTTTTCGGCCAATTTCAAGGCAGTCTGACCTCCTAACTGAACGATTACTCCTTCAGGCTTTTCATGCAGGATAATCTCATAGATATGCTCCCAGAAAACTGGTTCGAAATACAGCTTATCTGCTACATCCGGATCTGTAGAAACTGTTTCCGGATTACAGTTGATCATGATGGTCTCATAGCCCAACTCTTTGGCTGCCAAAACTCCATGAACGCAAGAATAGTCGAACTCAATCCCCTGGCCTACTCGGTTTGGTCCTGAACCAAGTACCACCACTTTTTTCTTATCAGATCTAACTGATTCATTTTCCTCTCCAAAAGAAGAATAATAATATGGCGTCTGTGCTTCAAACTCTGCCGCACAAGTATCTACTAATTTATAGACACGCTTGATACCCATTTCTTCGTAGCGCTTAGTGAAAACTTCACTTTCCAAGCAACCCAATAAATGAGCTATTTGTCGGTCAGCATAGCCTTTCTTCTTCGCCAAATCCATCAATTCGAATGGAATGGTATCAATCTCATATTTTTCAATCTCACCTTCAAGGTGAATCAATTCTTCTATTTGCTTCAAGAACCACTTGTCGATTTTGGTCAAATCCTGAATGGTTCTGAATGAAATGCCCAATTTGAAGGCATCATATACATGGAACAGTCTATTCCAGCTTGGATTAGCCAAGGAGTATAGAATCTGTGCTTGGTCTCTCAACTCTTTTCCATCAGCTCCCAAACCGTTTCTCTTGATCTCTAGGGATTGACAGGCTTTTTGTAAAGCCTCTTGGAAGTTTCTTCCAATTCCCATTACCTCACCCACTGCCTTCATGGAAAGTCCCAATCGACGGTCAGATCCTTTGAATTTGTCAAAATTCCAACGAGGAATTTTCACAATGACATAGTCAATGGATGGCTCAAAATAAGCTGAAGTAGTTCCCGTGATAGAGTTTGGTAACTCATCCAAATTGTAACCTATAGCCAATTTGGCTGCTACTTTAGCAATTGGATACCCAGTAGCTTTAGAAGCTAGAGCAGAAGATCTAGATACTCGTGGGTTGATCTCAATCCCGATGATCTCCTGATTGTCAGGGCTGACTGCAAACTGCACATTACATCCTCCAGCAAAATTTCCGATACTGTTCATCATAGTGATCGCATAATTCCTCATGCGTTGATACACGGTATCCGGAAGGGTTTGAATTGGTGCAACCGTGATCGAATCCCCGGTATGTACACCCATAGGATCAAAGTTTTCGATGGAACAGATAACGATCATATTTCCGATGTTATCCCGCATGACCTCTAGCTCATACTCTTTCCACCCCAAGATACTTTGCTCTATCAAAACCTCATGTACAGGTGAGGCTTGCAGACCTGCACTGAGTAATCTTTCAAAATCTTCTTCTTTTTCAACGAAAGCGCCTCCAGCACCACCTAGTGTATAGGATGCACGGATGATGAGAGGAAATCCAATTTCTTGTGCTATTTCCTTTCCTTGAAGGAATGAGGTGGCAGTAGCTCCTTTACAAACTCCTACCCCAATTTTCTCCATCAATGCTTTAAATTTTTCCCGGTTTTCGGCTGTATCGATAGCATCGATATCCACACCGATCATTCTTACTCCGAAATTTTTCCATATTCCTGCTTTTTCGCAGTCAATGGCCAAGTTTAAAGCTGTTTGACCACCCATAGTCGGTAATACCGTGTCAATGTCCGGGTGATCTGTTAGAATTTTTTTGATGGATTTCTTTTCCAGTGGGAGCAAATACACGTTGTCTGCTGTCACCGGATCTGTCATAATCGTCGCTGGGTTGGAATTGATCAAGGTGACAATGATGCCTTCTTCACGAAGGGATCTGGATGCCTGCGAGCCTGAATAGTCGAATTCGCATGCTTGACCGATGACGATGGGACCTGAACCGATGATGAGTACGTGCTTGATACTACTGTCTTTAGGCATTAGAGAAGGAGGTTGAAGAGAAATTTTTACTTAAGTCCAAATTGGGGCAAAATTAGAAAAATATTCTAAAGGGGCATGGATAAGTTACAATTAAGTCCCCAAAACTGCCAAATAATCTGAAAAAAGGACTTACTAGAATTTTAGCTCAGTCGAAAAAGCAAAAATGTGACTAATCCTAAAACAGTAAGTGTCAGTAAAATCAGAGTCACTCGAAAAAGTTTTTTTCTTAAAATCAGATCACTTTCATTTAATTCTCTGACTTTACCTTCCTTCTTAGCTTTCTCTTCCAGTGCTATTCCAATAGGCAAGCCGATCGCTATGCCTGTACCCACAAAAGCAAAATTCCCCAAAGCCAAACTTAAGGCAATCCCCATAGGAAAGCCCATCAAAATACCGATCATGACATAATAACCTTGAGCCTTTTGCTTTTTGATTTCCATTTTTTAACGCTTAAGCATATACCAATAATTTGGGTCTACCTCAGGTGCAGTTTGACTTTTAATTAGCATAGGCTTCAAGCCTAGATTCACCTTTTGGACTCCTTCTGATGTTCCAATTTCCACAGGCATTTCAAAGTCAATTCCTTTCAAACTCACTTGCCAGCCCTTTTTGCCCTTATTTTTCACCTCCACTTCAGGAAGGGAGGTGGTCAATAAATATAAATCGAAAAACCCACGCAGATCTTTTCCAGAATAATCCAAAACGAAGTTTACAAAATCATCCGAATTAACTCGATTTTGATAAGTAAATCGATCATCACTGGCAAAAGCCTTTAGCATTGGGAAGAATAATTCATCTCCTAGAAAACCTCTCAGTGAGTGCATGATATAAGCTCCCTTCGTATAAATTTCAGGATGATAAGCCTCTTCTTCTGTACTGTTGGGAGGACTTTGTACCGGCTTGGCATGCGGAATATTTCGAAGCTCTGATTTCACTTTTTTCAAATACGCTTCTTCTCCTCCGTGCTCCAGATAAAACAGCCAATCTCCATATGCGGTAATGCCTTCATGAATCCACATGTCTGCCCAATCTCCTACTGAGACTTTATTTCCAAACCACTCATGCCCTAATTCATGATGTAAAAGCCAGTCATATTGAACCTTTCCCATAGGTACAAACTGGAAATTATTCCCATAGGCATTGATAGTCTGATGCTCCATCCCCAAATAAGGGGTTTCTACTACCGCAATTTTATCATCTGGAAATGGAAATGGTCCAAAATACTTTTCATGAGTTTTGACACTTTCCTCCAATACCTGAAGTAATGCCGATGCTTTTCTTTTATTTTCCTGCAAAACATACACTACCAGAGGAACCTGTCTCCCTGATACACTGGTGAAAATGGAATTTTCTTCTTCAAAAACTCCCAGAGTAAAATTGATATTGTAATTATTGATAGGATATTCAGTAGCCCAGTGAAAGGTGGTTTTCTCCTGTCCTTTTTGGGTATCCAATAAACGACCATTAGAGGCTACGAAATAGGGATTTGGCGCAGTGAAATAAAGATCAACTCCCTGACTGGGCTCAGAACTGGGGTGGTCTAATGCCGGCATAAATATTTTTGCTCCTTCTCCTTGAGAAGATAATCCCATCCAATGGTTTCCTAGTCTGTCCTTTTCCCAGGTAAAACCTCCAGTCCAAGGCGGGTTGATAGCTATGGGAGTTTTTCCTGAATAATGTACTGTGACTTGATCACAAGTGCAGTCTATGGGTATAATATCCAATACATCATTTTGATGAGAAAACTTTACCTCCTCCCCATTCATAGTCACTTTGGATACTTCGTATTCATCAATCAATTGAAAACGGAGAGTATCTAATTTCTCAGAACTATCAAAAGTGATGGTATTAGATCCTGCAATAGATTGATTTTCAGGAAAAAGCTCTAGTCTCAACTCATAATGGACTATGCTAAACTTACTTTGGAGCGGGTCCATTGGACCTCCCCAATCCCAATTTTGTGCGAAGGAAAACTGACAACAAAACAAGGTTAAAGAGAGGAGTAGCAGGGATATTCTTTTCATGAAGGAAATATAAGAAATAAGCCTAAGAAGGATAAAGCCTGTAGAGCATCTCCAATAGATGAACCCCAAAATTCCGTGATTTCATTTGAGATACCTTTTTGAACCCATAACGCTCATATAGACTAATGGCAGGATCCAGGCCTGAAGTAGTATAGAGATAAGCTCCTTTGTATCCTTTTTCATTATAGAATTCCATCCACTCTTCCATTAGCTTTTTTCCCAAACCCATGCCTCTGTAAGGCTTTTCCAAAATGAAATATCGAAGTTGGGCCTGTTCATCTTGTCTATGCATCAAAAGTAAAAAACCGACCATTTTTCCGTCTGACTCCACCACCCAGACTTTATCGCGGTTGGCGTCATATTGTCGATAAAACTCCAAAAGGCTGTCCATTACATAGGCTTCGAAACCCAACCCAAAATTATGTTCCTCTGCATAAATTCTTCCGTGCAGAGCGGCTATTTGCCCTAAATCTCCAGGGTTCAGTTGATTCCGAATGAAAATCTTAGCTTCAGTTTCCATAGAAAAATAATTGAGAGCCTATGAAACTACTCAAAATCAGGCAAAAAGAAAACCGCCAAGATATCTTGGCGGCTACTTTTAATTCTCTGCGTAGTTGAAACTATCTACTTGTTCCTTGACCCAATCCTGATACTTGGACTTTCTATACTCAGCCCAATCTTCTTGGTATTTGGACTCGTCAATCAAAAATTTAAATGCTGTCATTGATTTTGGCTTGGTCAAAGCGTTGACTAAATCCTCGGCAAGATTTCTCTCTTTTACCCTTCTATCAATGAAATCCTGCATGATTTGATGCTCTTGAGGAACTTCCATTTTGGTAAACTCCGCGAAATTATCCGGCTCGGCATCAATCTCGTCTAAAATATCCTCTTCGTCGGGAGTCAGATCATAATTGAAATAATCTTCATCATCAGGCATAAAGTGGATTTTCTTTTTGTCGATCTGGTAAAAACAGACCATACCTTTAAGTAATTGGGTAGCAATGAAATCTACCTCTTTTTCTGTAAGCGAAAGCATGGATGGTTTTGAAATATTTTCAGAAAAATAACGAATGTCAGATTCTGGATCAATTATTTTTTAATGTTACAAATCATGCGCCAAACTAGGAACAATTTACTTGACTTCCATCATCATTTTCAAAATTTCTGTATCAAGTTCATGCCCTCCCTCAAATGTGATCTTTTCAATCGATTTACCCAAACTTCTGATCAGTTCCTCCTGCTTTTCAATACTTTCCGGAGTAATCAGTTCATCTTGAGTTCCTAAGACCAATTTCAAGTTTGTTTGGGAAAATTTACCTCTCGCATCCTCTAATTTCATATCATGTGCAAAGCCTCCTGCCCATAATATCAAGGAGTCCACTTGCCCAGACCATCTGCTAGCCCATCTGGTTGCAGTTGCAGCACCTTGAGAGAAACCCAAGATTTTTAACTTTGGCTTCTTTTCAAATTTCATGAGATATGATTCCATCAACTCATCTAGGTATCGATGGTTATTTTCAATCGCTTTTTCCCGCTCATGCCTAGTCATCCAGTTGGCTCCAACTCTCCCTAGAAAATCTTTCAAATAAGCATAATTAGTCCCTTCTGGAGCTATAAATAAGCGGTTTCCGTCAAAAAAGGGCTGGAATTTTCTGATAAAAAACTCAGCCAATTGCCCGTAGCCATGGAAAAGCAACCAAATTTCCTTTTCCCGAAAATCAGGCTCCTTGGAAACTACATAATGAGCCTCATATTCAAATCGTATACTTTTTTTCAAAATCTAGCCTTTCAGATCATTGAATTTAAGAGGAAGCAGATTTTCTACTCCATCTATGCGGTAGATTTTCCCATCAGCTCTCAAAAAAAGCATTTTTATGGCCTGATTAAACCGGTTTTCTACTTCGTTGATGGTTTGCCTGCAGATCCCGCAAGGGGAAACTACCGCCCACTGATCCTCTCCCGCTCTTTGTGCCACTACTGCCATCATAATTGGAGCAGATTGAGGATAATTAGCTCCTGCATAGCCTAAAACCAGTTGCTCGGCACAAACTCCTGCAGGGAAGCTGACATTTTCCTGATTACTGCATTGAAGCATGTTTCCATTTTCTAAAAGAACTGCCGCTCCCACTCGAAAAGAAGAATAAGGAGCATAGGCAGCTTGACTGATAGCTTTTGCTTTTTCCACCAATGCCTGCTCTTGTGGATCTAAATCTGAAAAATCCAGAATTTCTAAATAACTCTTTACTTCTATTTTTTGCATGTAATGAATTGCTTGGGGGAAATCGAACGAGTAAATTAATGAATTGTTCACCAAAATCTGGAATTCTCCCTTTTTCCTGCGAGTTTTATCAGGAGAACTCAAATTTTACCCATGCATAGTATTTTGATTTTAGGAGGCGGAAAATCCTCCACTTACCTCATTGATTATCTTGCTGACACTTGTCAAAACAAAGACAGGAAATTGATTTTAGCAGACCTGGATGAAAAAGCAGCTTTGGAAAAGCTCAAAAACCGCCCCAATACTTTTGCAAAATCTTTGGATGTTTCCGATCCTGAAAAAAGAAAATCGCTTATTCAGGAATCCGACCTGGTGATCTCCATGCTTCCTGCCTTTATGCACCCAACAATTGCCAAAGACTGTTTGGATTTAGGCAAGCATTTTTTCTCTGCCTCCTATGAATCTGAGGATTTGAAAAAGATGGCTTCAGAGATCAGTGAAAAAGGATTGTTTTTTTTGAATGAATGTGGCTTGGATCCAGGAATAGATCACATGTCTGCCATGAAAATTATTGATGAAGCAAAGAAAAAAGGGCATCAAATCACCTCTTTCAAATCCTACTGCGGAGGACTTCTTGCACCCGAATCGGAAGATAATCCCTGGAAGTATAAATTCACCTGGAACCCAAGAAATGTGGTATTGGCAGGTCAGGGAACTTCGCGTTATATAGAAAAAGGAGACCTTAAATTCATTCCTTATCATCAACTTTATAAGAGGCTGGAATCCATACATTTTGAAGGATTGGGAGATTTTGATGGCTATGCCAACCGGGATTCCTTAAGCTATAGAAAAGTATATGGTCTGGAAAATATCCCAACCTTGCTGCGAGGAACTTTAAGAAGGGCCGGTTACTGCAAAGCTTGGAATGTATTCGTTCAGTTGGGGATGACAGATGATAGTTTTGAGGTGAATTTTCCTGAAAACAGTACACTGCGGGATTTCATCAATGCATTTTTACCCTATGACTCTCAACTTTCCGTGGAAGAAAAACTAGGAGAGTTGATCCAAGATTTGGACTTCCCAACCTTTGAAAAATTACAATGGCTGGGATTTTTTAGTGATCGAAAGCTGCCAAAAACATCCGGAAGTCCCGCCTCCTTACTTCAAGCAATTTTGGAAATCGATTGGGCTTTGGGGAAAGAAGATCGGGATATGATCGTGATGCAGCATTTGTTCGAACTAGAAACTGATCAAGGAAAAGAGATGCTCACATCAAGTTTAGTCTGCTTCGGAGAGGATTCGACCTACACCGCCATGGCTAAAACTGTAGGATTACCCCTCGCTATTGCGGTGGATTTATTTTTGGATGGAAAAATAAAACTAAGCGGATTGCATCTACCCATCCTCCCAGAAATCTACCTACCCATACTGGAAGAGTTGGAAAAAAGAGGGATAGTATTCCAAGAAAAATCTGAATTCCAGCCATAGACCGGAGTTCAGATTAAGGATTCCAATCAGCAGGCGGAGCTACTTGGGCGCCCGGAACTTCCCTGCAATCGTCGGGAATAATAGCTTTATTTTGTCGGAAGGTTAAATCATTCTGATCGATATAGATTCTCCTTACCGTCTCTGCGCCTACTATAAAGTAACCTAAAACCACTTCTTCAGGATTTTCCAAATTAATCATATTACCACGAATACTAGCAGGAGGAGGATCAAATACCGAGCCGCTGATCTCTGTTTGTTGCTTTACCAACCTAAGAAAACGATAGGCCTCTTGTGAAATGCTCATCTGCCTCACATCTATCCGGTAGGTCTTGACAAATCGCAAGCCGTCATCCTCAATAAATGCAACTGGGATCCTAGTAGTTAAGCCATTGAAATTATCATCATTTGCGATGAATATGCTTTGGTTACTGACTTGTTCTGATCTAAAACATGCAATACAACAAGGTTTGGGCTGAGGATCACGACTTGGGTTAGCATCAGATGGTCGAGGGGTAAATAGGTCAGGCCTGGTTTCCAAAACGTAAACTGACGGACCATTTCGCCAGAAGTAGAAGTTATTTTCATCCACAGGATCATTGATCTCTGCTATCAACTGAACTCCCGATCTATCATTCAATTCTCCTTCTACAGGAATCCGAACAGTCTGAACACTGAGGTTATTGATTTCAGGCACTGCATTAACTTTCTCAGGAAAAGAAGTATAGACGGTTCCATCTGGCGTTTGTATCTGCAAGGTGTAGCTTCGTCCAAGCTGGGCAGCAAAATTTTCAGGTGTAAAATAAGCTCCCCTATCATTTGCTGACTCAGCTAGAAAAACTACATTTCCCAAATCATCTCTTACAATAACCGTAGCACCTGTGACTGGCCGTATCAGCCCTTCAAATACAGAACCATAAGTAGCACTTCTTGTCAGTCGAATTACCTGTCTACCCGGCTGTGTGGTAATCATTCCCTCTATGGTAAGCAATTGCTCCCCTTCCCCAACTTCCACTTCATAGGGATCAATGCAGGCCATAGGCAGCATCAAAAGGACGTAAAAAAGCTTTTTAAATACTCTCATCTCAAAACTTAATTGAATAGCTTAAACTTGGTAAAGGAACTCCCAACACTGCCAAACGGAGGGCTTGAGGAGGTGCTCCTGCTTCATCCACAAAAAAGAGAGAGAATGGATTTCTTCTTCCGTATACATTGAGAATGGAGAAAGTCCAATCACCATCGTAGAATTTGCCTTTTCCTTTCAACTTAAAATTCACTGAAAAGTCCAGCCGGTGGAAATCCGGAAGTCTCTGTTCATTTCTTCTGTCGAAGAAAGCTAGATTATTCCCAGAGTAATCAAACTTGGCCTCAGGAAAAGTAACTGGTCTCCCTGTACTGTATCCGAAAGTTGCAGAAATAGAGGTATTGGTGGAAACCTTGTAATTTCCGATCAATGTCAAATCATGAGGCTTATCGAAATTAGAAGCAAACCATTCGCCATCGTTGATCATTTCTTCCTCAAATGGTGTAATTACTCTTCTCAAGCTTCTGGAATAGGTATAGGACACCCAACCTGTCAATCTTCCCAAATTCTTTTTCACATACAACTCAATCCCATACGCTCTGCCCTGTGCAGGAACAAGCTCGGTTTCAATATGATTTTGAAGGATTAGGTTAGCACCATCTTTATACTCCACCACATTTTGAATGTCCTTGTAGTAGACCTCAATAGAAGTCTCGAATATATTCCCCTTGAAATTGTTATAAAATCCCAAGGAGTATTGATCTACGATCTGAGGCTTTAAAAACTCATCACTCAACTTCCAAACATCTGTCGGCGCAATGGTTGCTGTGTTGGAAATTAAATGGATGAATTGATACATTTTGTTGTATCCAGCTTTGATAGAGCTGTATTTGGAAAGCGAGTAGCGAATCGAGCCCCTAGGACCAAGTCCATCATAGGAAATAATGTTTTCACCATCCGCATAGCTTCTTTCCGAAATAGCTGAACCTTCAGATTTGGGTTGGTTTTCGGCATATTGTCTCACCGTCCTTGGTCCCAAATACTGATACATGTCATACCTTAAGCCGTAGGATATCCCAATTTTCTCTCCGAATTCCAGTTCATGCTGAAAATGTACCCCGGATTCCCTACCAAATTCATCCTGCACCTTTTTAGGCAATATTCCAGATTCCTGTTCGCTGGAGGGGATCAATTCACCGGGCTGTATAGTTAAATCTTTGAAGTCACCGCCAAAAGTCAATCTGTTATTTTCTCCGATCTGGTAAGTCATGAATGCCTTAATTCCGAAATCTTGAATTCCTGAATTCAAATCAAAATCATTGATCCCTGATCGATTAAAGATGCTGTAATCATATTGAGTATAATAACCCAACGCCTCTAGGCTCAACTTCTCGCCAAACTTGCTTTTCCACTGAAGAGAGTGAGAATTATTTTTCCAGGAAATTGTAGTATCTGAGGCAAAAGCAAAATCATCGTAAGAGGTGTAATAGCTATAGGTGAATTCATTGTTTTCAGAAATAGGAGCTGAAATCACCAAATTGCCATCATAAAAATTCGCCTGAGAATTATTCAAGTCAGGATTGCTCAAAGCACCTAAAAACCAATTGATATAGGAGCCTCTAAAGCCTCCCCTGACAGATAATTTATTCTTGATAAGCGGTCCATTAACCCCGATTTTTCCAGAAAAATTACTCAACATCAAGTCTCCTCCCCATTTGTCAATACTTCCGGTTTTTGGTAGAATATCCAAAATGGATGAACCCCTGCCCCCGTAGCGTGTTGGGATTACTGACTTGTATAAAGTCACATCATTGACCACATCCGCATTGAAAGAAGTAAAAAGCCCAAAAAGGTGAGTTGGGTTATAAATTGGAGCCCCGGCAAACTGAATTAGGTTTTGATCTGCCCCTCCTCCACGTACATTCAATCCTGCTGCGGCCTCACCAACTTGCGAAACACCTGGAAGCGTAGCCATAGAGCGAATGATATCCACTTCCCCGAGGAATGGAGGGAGTTCCTTGATCGAGTTCATACTCAATGTAATCGCCCCCATATCGGTTGATCGAATATTTTTCTCCGGATCTCTTCCAAAAATAACCACATCGTCCAACTGAAAATCTTCTTGAAGCATCCGAATGGAAATTCTTCCATCTCCTACTGCAACGATGGGATATTTGATGGTCTCATATCCCACATATCTAAACTCCAAAATGTATTCAGCCCGGTCAAGAACTAGTTCAAATCCTCCATTGGAATCAGTGATCCGGGTGACGTTCAATTCAGGTACTGTTACAGTAGCACCTACCAGTGCTTCACCTGTAATCTCATCCATTATTCTCCCTGAGATTTTGATGTTTTTCAATTGCCCAATATCTCTACCGACTACCTCCCTTTTGGGTTGGGTTTGGGTAAAAGCCACATGCGTGAGCAAGAAAAGTATAAGAGGTAAAAGTCGCTTCATAGTCAAATTTTAAAATCCCTCAGGTGTAAATTTGTACATATTCATAGGATATGATCCTGCCAAGGTAATGTCTGGGACTCGCATAATGTATAATACTCCATCTTTGACGAAGTGCCCTACCAAAATACTTTGAGGTAAGCCCGGCATCGGATTTTTGGGTTTCCATGTAAGGGTATTCAGATTAAGCTCCCACAATTCATCTGATCTGCGATAAAGCCCAACATAAGCCTTATCTCCGATTACTCTGCCCATTCCATATCCATCACCCAGTCCGCCTGGATAACTGGAAACTATTTGCCAAGAATCGCTGGATGGAGTATAGGACCAAACTGATTTATCTTTCCCGATTACATAGGCTCTCCCTTGATAGATAAAGTGAGCATTTTCTGCATTGAAATTCTCAGGAGGTGTTCCTAGCGAACTCCAAACTTTGGTTACAGGATTATACTTTCTAAAAGATGCCTCATTACTTTGCTTAGTTCCCAAAACATAGAGCGTGGAGTTAATTTCAAAAGCTAAAGACTCCCTACTTTCAAAAGGTAAATCACCCAATTGTTCAAAACCAGAGTCTGTAATCCTCCAAAAGCTGGAATTTATGACAATGGGATTTCCAAGTCTGGCAGTTCCTCCACCAATATAGTTGTCCGTGAAAAAAGCATAAGACCTTGGAGAGCCGGGGAATTCCACTCTATCCCAAGTTTTAGTTGCTATATCATATCGCTGGAAATATTCTAATTGAAAAAGTCTTCTTTCAGACCCTAAACCTATATGAAGACCTGAGTTTCTCTGGAAAAACACATTGTCGTAAACCTTTATTTCCTGAGGAAAAGCGGTGATTAATTCATAAGTACCTACTCTATATTCAAATTTTTCAGGAAACTCTACTACATTATTTTGAACCTGAATTTTGATAGGAACCGTCACACCATCCTTAGGGGCAGGTATTCTTACCCGAATTCTGCTTTCTAGGGTAATGCTGATGATTTGAGCTTCCACAGAGCCAAAAAACACTTTGGTGTCTTTGGTGAAGTTTCTTCCGATAATGGTCATCTCCTGTCCAGTAGCCCCAAAAGCGGGACTAAATGACTCCAGACCAACCGGTAAAGTCCGAACTTCAAGTACATTTCCGAATTCATCTCCTGCGCCGGTATTGAAAAATGATTTGGCATAATAGAGTTGATTAACTTCCAAATCAGATACTTGCCCGATAAACCTTCCAGGGCCATCCTTTGCCCCTAAAGACAAGATGATGGGCGATGCAAAATTAGGGTCTTTAGAAAGGTAAAAACCATGATCCTGAACCTGCACGGATTGATTACTGATTACCCTTCCCAAAAGTCGAACTTGCTCACCACTGGCATATAGTATTTCTTCAGTGACTACAAATGTGGTTTCATTTTCTTCGGTACAGGCCCATCCCAAAAAAAGCATTGCTAAACAGCAAAGAGACAGAATTTTTTTCATAAAACTGGGGTAGCTAATAAGTCTCCAAAAATAGAGAAATACCTATTTATTACAACCCTTGAACCTGAATCTTTCAGGGATTTAACATTCAACCTCAGTTTTTGAACGCGATCCTTTCAAAAACCTAATAAAAATCCAGAAATAAGGCTTTTATAAAGCTCCGAATAGTCTCCAGAATCTTCTTTTATGAAAATTCGAGTTTGCCTCTTTTCTTGAATAGTTCTGTGAAAGGATCTCACTATTCTGTGAATAGGTTTGCCAGGTCTATCCTGTACATGTATGTCCTTTCCAGAGTTAAAACCAAGTTTCGAAAATATCAACTCTAACTCTGCCATTTGGCGCGGTGGCAATATCACCCAAAACGCGCCATCCTTACTCAAAAGCTGGTCTACTGAACTTGCTAAATCCTCAAATGATAGACTGTCGGTATGTAATGCTTGGTTTCTCTTAGAATCTGGAGATTTCAAATGATCTGGGAAATATGGAGGATTTGAAACGATCAAATCGAAAGAGGACTTCTTCTTCAAATCCTGAATTGCCCCTTGTAAAATCTCTATCCTATCAGAAAAAATGCTTTGCTCAAAATTCATCTTAGCCTGCTCAAAGGCATCTTGATCAATTTCTATTGCAAAAATATTTGCTTGCTCAAAGCGCTGGGCCAACATCAAAGAAATGACACCTGTCCCAGTTCCTATATCCAGAATAGTTTTGGCATCTTCCCCCTCCGCTAATGATCCTAAAAGGACTGCATCGGTAGAAATCTTCATGGCACAGCGATCCTGTTCCACCCGAAACTGCTGAAACTGAAACCAGCTATTGCCCATCAGGTCCTGGCTTTACTAAATAATCTGGATTTGAATCGTGGCCTGTCCTCCATCACATTCAATTCATCCTCTGAAACCCGCTTTACGCTTTCTATCGTATAAAAAGCCTTTTCATCGATTTCCTTAACCTTTGCGATGAATTCCTGAAGATTCTCCCGCTTCATCACAGTAAAAAGTAGATTCACTTTTCCATACCTTCCTTCCGCTCCCACACTGGTAAACCTGTAATCTCTTTCCTTCATAAACTCTAATAATTTGGGTTCAGAAATTGGCGTAATGATTCTTACCAACACTCTCCCCAAGGCCAATTTTTCTTCGAAAAACATACCTACGTAAGTTCCTGTACCAAAGCCGGCAGCATAGGCAATGTAGGACATAGGATTATTGATATTTTGGAAGATTTGCCCGATAGCGAGCAACCAAATGAGCGCTTCAAAAAACCCTAAAAAAGGAGCGACATTCCGCTTTCCGCTCATCATAAACATGATGCGAAGGGTATTAATCGATACATCTCCGACCCTAGCTATGAATATCAAAGCAGGCATGATGACATAGTTGAAAAGCTGTTCGGAAACCCCTAATTCGTATAAGAAATCTTGCATTTGCCTTCGGTCTTGATGAAAGCACAAAGGTACCACTTTCCCGGCAAGGCGAGAAGAATATCTTCCAAACTCAGATTTTTCTATTTCGACCGGCTGGAATACCAAACGCCAAGAATTGAGCCGTCATGATGATCAAAAACCAAATCAACAAATCCCAATCTCCGATCAAATCCAAAGAAATCCCGAATAAAAGTGGGCCTAAAGCAGCTAAAACATAACCTGCAGATTGAACCATTCCGGAAAGCTTGGCCGTAGTCCTATCCTCAATGGTTCTAAGAGAAATTAAAGTATATGCAATACTCAAGCTGGCACCGCTCCCTATTCCTATGATGGTCAATGATACAAAGGCAACCCAATCCAGCTCAATGAAAAGCAATCCATAGCCTAAGAAATAAGCCAAGCCAACACCGATTATTACTCCAGTCTGTTCTTTTTGCTTGATCAAAAAATTAGGAGCGAAAAAGGTCCCCAAAAGCGAAATAAGCTGGGCATAAGATAAAGCAATCCCGGCTAATACAGGACTCATTCCTCTTGAGATCAACATGTCAGGAAGCCAGGTGACCATGGTAAAATACATGACTGATTGAGCACCCATAAACAAAGTGACCTGCCAAGCGAGGGTGGATTTCCAGACATTTTTGATAGCCTCATTGCTCAAATTTGCAGCTTTGGGCTTCAATTTTACTTGAGGAAACCAAACAGCCAAGGCCAATAGCATAACCAGAGACCAAGAAGCTAAAGAGCCTCTCCAACCCAAATTTAAATCTACAGCCAAAGGTACGCTCAGTCCAGAAGCGATGGCGGCAAAAAGCGACATGCCCGTGGATAGAATTGCGGTCATCAAACCCATTTTTTCCGGAATTCTGGCTTTGAAAAGGGGAATCATTAGCACATTGGCAATGACAATCCCGATTCCAGTCAAGGCAGTTCCAACAAAAAGCAGGGTTGTTCCCCCCAATACTCGAATAATTACACCAACTGTCAGCAGGGAAATACCCAGAAATATCGCTCTTGCATTCCCAATACGTTTTCCTATTGATGGCGCAAAGAGGGAGAAGATCGCGAAAGTGATCAATGAAAGCGTGGTAAGAAACCCAGCCAGTCCATTGGAAATATCCAAATCCTCCCGAATGAATGGAATTAGTGGTCCCACAGACGCGATAGAGGTTCGCAAATTGATAGAAATCAAAGCAATCCCAAAAATCAATAAGAGCTGGCTTTTTTTAGATGGAGTCAAAGAAGAGACATTAATTCAGTTTCCCTAATCTATTTTATGTTGGATACTTTTATTCGGATTAAAATTTTACAAAGTCTCCCCTCAAGCACTCCCTTTCTTCATTTCAGCTTTTAGACTTCAGCTTTCTCACTTTGAATTTCAGACTTCTAACTTCAGCTTTCAGACTTCTTGAGACCGTTTCGTTCCTCGCGGTGACGGCACTGCTTTCTACCTACTGCCTACTTTTCAGCCTTCTCATTTCAGCTTTCAGCCTTCCAATTTCAGCCTTCCAACTTCAGCTTTCAGACTTTTCAAGAATGTGTTTCCACCAAATCTTTCACACAGTCTATCCAAGTATCAGTAGAGTTTAGACTTGGAACCAAATCCCATTTTTCGCCTCCTAACTCCTCAAACTCTTCCTTGTATTCTTCGCCTACCTCCACGGTAGTTTCCAAACAATCCGCCACAAATGCCGGCGAGAAGACCAATACTTTTTTGACTCCTTGCTCTGCGAGCTCTTTGATTACATCTTCAGTATAAGGCTTGATCCAAGGATCCTTACCTAATCTGGACTGAAAACAAGTCATGACTTTGTCCTCCGGCAATCCCAGTTTTGCGGCCACTAAGCGTGTGGTATGAAAGCATTGAGCTCGGTAACAAAATTGGTTTTTAGGACCGTATTTATTACAGCAGGCTCCCAACTTACAATAATTATCCACCGACCCCTTCCGGATTTGTCTCTCTGGTAATCCATGATAAGAAAAGAGGTAACGATCATATTGATCTTGCTGCATCATCTCCTTACCCAATTCTTCCCACGCCTGAATGAACAATGGATGCTCTACAAAATTGCTGATAAAGGTAATCTCAGGAATAATCTGCCAGCCTCGAGCAATTTCCATTACCTTGTCAATCACGGAACCATTGGTTGCAGAGGCATATTGAGGAAAAAGTGGCAGAACGATGATCTTCCTCACCTTAGCATCCATCAACTCTTTCAATCCTGACTCAATACTTGGGCTTTGGTAGCGCATAGCCATGGAAACCAAATACTCCTCAGCGTCCAGCTTGGCAACCAGTTTTTCTTTTAAGTCTTCTGTATGAAAAAGCAGAGGTGATCCCCTGTCCGTCCAGAGTTTTCTGTATTCTTTAGCGGATTTTGGAGCCCGAAAAGGCGCAATAATCAAATTCACTAACATCCAACGGGGAATAAATGGAAAGTCAATCACTCTTCCATCCATCAAAAATTCCCGAAGATATTTTCTTACGTCTCCAGTTTTGGTGCTATCTGGAGTCCCTAAATTGACGAGTAAAACGCCAATTTTTCCGCTTTTGGCCATGATTTATTGTTTGATAATGGGTGTTGAACCTTTACAACTCAAAATTACGAGAGAAAGTTAAATCAAGCCAATTGAACCGACTTATATGACATTGATAAAAGCTTTTAGATTTTGAGCCTACCTGCCCAGCCCATCAAAGGACCTGAAGCAATGGAAGAAACTAATGCCAAAATCACCAAACCGATAAACAGAGAGTCTGAAACCAAGCCAGATTCCAATGCAATCAACCCCAATATGATATCCATGCTACCTCTGGTGCTCAAGCCGAAACCCACAATGATCGACTCTCTTCTAGGAACTTGGGCCAATCTACTTCCAAAGTAGGCTCCATAATACTTGGTCAATAAGCCGACGATGACAATCACTCCCGTCACTCCCAAATCAAAACTTTCAATAAAATTCACCTTCAATCCAATTGAAACAAAGAATATGGGAGCGAAAATATTATTGATAAACTGATGAAGAATCTCCTTGGCTTTTTCGGTCAAATACTCCGAATCTCCCAAGGCTACGCCGATAATAAAGGCTCCGAAAATGGCGTGAATTCCTATAAACTCTGTAAAAGATGCTGCCAAAAAACAAATGGCTAAAGAAAGTGACAATAAGCCTCCCGGCCAGGCCATTTTCTTGTTGACCCAAGGAAGTGTCTTATTGATCAAGCCTTTGCCAATAGTCAGCATGATTAAGGTAAATGCCAGCGTCAGACCGATAGTTGGCCAGACTCCCAAGCCTCCACTTCCTGATTCCGATAGAGAAAGAATCACTGAAAACACAATCCAACCTAATACATCCACAATCATCGCAGCGGCTATGATCAGAAGTCCGGTTTGAGTTTTGAATAAATTCAAATCCATCAAAATCCGGGCAACCACTGCCAAAGCCGTAATTCCTATGGCCAAACCAAAGAAGGTAGAAGCTACTATCCTGTCATTAATATTGACTCCCAAAAACTCCGGGAAGGCATAGGCTACTACAAACCCAGCAATAATGGGAAGCACCATGGAGGCTACCGCAATTTTGAGTGCATTTTTCCCTTGACTCCAGACAATCTGCAGTTCCACTTCAAGTCCAGCAATGAAGAGGAGCAAGACCACAGAAATCTGCACAAATCCATCCAATGCTATATTGGACATTTCATGCGAACCAAACAGATATTCCTGAAAGCCCGGCATCAAAGAACCCAAAATAGTGGGTCCCAAAACAATACCTGCTAATATTTCGCCTACCACAGCAGGCTGCTTCAATTTTCTGGCAATCTCAGCAAAAACTCTGGCCATGATCAACATAGCCGCAAGTTGGAGGAGGAGATTGATGACCTCCTTATGGTTTAACGTTTCCATGGAGGTTTATTTTTTTACGATTAAAAGATTGCAAGGAAGGGTGCTGAGCAGCTCTTCCAAGTCATGCGGGAAAATCCTATCAAAGAAATTGAGCTTTCTCTCGTCTCCTACTACCAACAGATTGGCATCAGTTTTTTCACAGAACCTTGCCAACTCCACAGCCCATTTTCCTCCGGTAACTTTTATATTAATTTTCAACTTTCCTTTATCTAGGTCTTTAAGAATTTGCTCCACATAGTCAATCTCATTCTGAACCAGCTGTCTTCTGGTATGAGCAATTTCTTCTTCCGAATCCTCACTAGCCGTTCCCATTTGCAAACCATACATTTTGATTTCATTCAAAATAGACACCTGGTCTGCCTTGACCACTTTTGAAAACTCCAAGCCATGCTTGATCACTTGAGGGGTAATTTCCAGTTGGGTTCCATTGATGACCACTCTGGAAAATTCGGAGGTTTTAACTCTTGGCTCGATCAGGGTCAGTACCGAGCAGGGAGATTTTCTGATGATTTTTCTCCCGACAGAACCCATATAATACTTAAACAGACCTTCTTGTTTCAAAGCTCCGGCAACCAATAGATCCACCTTTTCCTCTCTGCAAGCCTGAAGAATCATTTTTACAGGCTTTCCTTCCTTCCACAAGACTTTGGATTTCGCAGGATCACATTGGTTTTTTTTAATTAATTCAGTCAGCTTTTTCTCTAATTCGGGCGTTTTAACACCTACATGAATCAGAATCAATTCCGAATCAAAAAGCAATACCAGCCTTTTGACTTCAGCAATAAGCGCCTCAATTCGAGGTGAAAATGCTATTGCAAGGGCAATTTTTTGATACATAAAGGTTGATGGGTTTAACTCAAATAAACGAAAAATCGTGAACCTAACAACAAAAAAATGCTTCCCGCCATTTATCCAAAGCTGTTCCCACTCACGCATATTTATGGCTTCCAGAAAAACAGACCTGCATTTTGTCCTTAATTTTTAATAAAATTCAGGAGAAATAATCTTTGAAAAATCATACAAAACAGAATTTTAAACTCAATTGATTTATGAAAAAAATCGTACTCGGTTGCCTGATGGCTGTCGGTATGGCCTGGTCGGGAGCAGCTTCTGCTCAATCCGATTATCCCACACTGAGCCAGCTCAATCAGCGCCTGCAGCGAATAGGCTCCAATGCCTCTGCTGAATTAAAGTCCCTTACCAAAACCCCGGGGGGAAAAGATATTTGGGTTTTGAAAGTTGGTACTGGCGATAAAGACCAAAAGCCAGCTATTGCAGTAGTCGGCGGGGTAGAAGGATTTCACGTTCTCAGCGTAGAACTGGCTACAAGATTTGCTGAAGACCTGATTAGCAAACATGCATCTGCATTGGAGAATACCACATTTTATATTTTCCCAAATATGTCTCCTGATGCTTATGAGCAATATCATGCTTCTCTGAAATATGAAAGAAGGGGAAATGCAGCATCTGTAGACCATGATCGTGATGGCAAGGCAGGAGAAAATGGCTATACAGACCTCAATGGAGATGGATACATTACCTGGATGAGAGTTGAAGATCCAATGGGAGACTACATGCTATCCAAAGAAGATGATCGGGTACTGGTCAAAGCAGATAGAAGCAAGGGAGAAGCTGGAAAGTATTTCGTTTACAAGGAAAGCAAAGACGATGATCAGGATGGAAAGTTTGCCGAGGACTTGAAGGAGGGTATTGCATTCAACAAGTCCTTAACTTATAAATTCCCGGTTTTCCAGCCATTGGCAGGTGATATTCCTGTCTCTCAGCCAGAATCTAGAGCCATGTTGGACTATCTTTTTGACCAATGGAACATTTTTGCCTTTGTGACCTTTTCGCCTGCAAACAATCTTTCATCTCCATTGAAATACAATGCAGGTGAAGCAAGAAAGCGGGTAGTCACTTCTATTCTGGAGAAAGATCAGGCAATAAATGCTATGGTTTCCGGGATCTACAATGAAACTGTTTCTCAGAAAGCCTATCAGCAAACAAATCAGGGCACAGACGGGGACTTTTTCCAGTGGGCTTATTTCCATTTTGCCCGCTTGAGTTATAGCACTCCTGCTTACTGGACTCCTGAATATAAAGGAAAAAGCAATCCTGAAGCTACCTATTTAGCCTGGGCTGATTCACTGGGCTGGAAGGATGTCTTTGTTCCTTGGAAGGAAATTTCACATCCAGATTTCCCTGGCAAAAAAGTAGAAGTGGGAGGTATTAAGCCATTTGTCATGCACAACCCTCCTTTTGAAAAAGTAGAAAAAATCGCTGAAGAACATACCGATTTCATTCTTAAGCTGGCTGAAATGCAGCCTAAATTACAAGTGCAGAATTTGAAGATTGAATCTTTGGGGAACGGTTTAACCCGTGTGAGTTTGGATTTATTTAACAACTCTCCACTTCCTACACATTCAGAAATGGGAGAAAGATCCAGGTGGCTTCGCAAAATCCGTGTGGATATGAATGCTCCGGCGGACAGAGTGATTTCCGGAGAAAAAATCCAACTGATTGACTCCATCGATGCTTTCGGAAAAAGCAGTTTGAGCTGGATCATCAGAGGAAAAGGAGATGTCAGCATCAAAGCAGGAGCACCTCATGTGGGCTTTATCAACGCAACTTTCAAACTCTAAGCCATGAAACAGATAAAAACAAAGAACTTAATTCTTGCCTTGGCCATGAGTGCATTAGGCTTTGGCCAAATAGAAAGCCAGGCTCAGGAAAAGTTTTTCAGGGCAGTGGGCACACCCCATCAACCTAAAGTAGAAACCGCTTGGAACAGGTATTATACTTACGAAGGACTGGTGGATGTCATGCAAAAAATCGCAAAAGCACATCCCAAATTGGCAAAAATAGAAGCCATCGGAAAATCTTATGAAGGAAGAGATATTATGACTCTGACCATTACAGATTTTGAATCCGGAAAAGATACAGACAAGCCAGCCATGTGGATTGACGGGAATATTCACTCCAATGAAATTCAGGGTGCCGAGTTTGCCTTGTACACAGCCTGGTATTTGACGGAAATGCATGGAAGCAATGAGTTTATCCAGCAACTCCTAAAGGATAAAACTTTCTATATCACGCCTACGATTAACCCGGATGCTAGAAATGATTTCTTTTTGAAGCCAAATACTCAAAACACTCCTCGCTCTGGTGTAATGAAGCTGGATAATGACGGAGATGGCTTGGCAGGTGAAGATGAAATGGATGACTTAGATGGAGATGGACATATCACCATGATGATTAGAAAATCACCAACCGGCAGATATATCAAAGACCCATTGGATCCCAGAAGATTGGTAGCTGTAGGTCCTGATCAGGTAGGAGAATATGAGATGCTGGGACAGGAAGGAACCGACCTCGATGGAGACGGAAGAATCAATGATGATGATGTAGGTTATTACGATCCCAACAGAGATTGGGGCTGGAATTGGCAACCTGACTATATTCAAAGAGGAGCTCTTCGCTATCCTTTCACTTTACCAGAAAACCGCTCTGTGATGGAGTTTGTGATGAAGCATCCAAACATTGCCGGTGCCCAGAGTTATCATAACTACGGAGGAATGATCCTAAGAGGCCCAGGTGCTGAGGAGGATGTCAATACCTACAATCGTGAGGATATCAGAATTTATGATGCCATTGCAAAAAAAGGTGAAGAAATGATGCCAGGATATAGGTATTTGACAGTTTACAAGGACCTTTATTCCGTATTTGGAGGCGAATTGGATTGGTTTTATGGAAACCGTGGGATATTCACTTATTCCAATGAGTTGATGATTTCCTATTTATACTTCCATCAGAATGCAGGTCGAGGCAATCAGGAAGAACAATTGAAAGTAGATCAGCTTTTGACTTTTGGTGATGCCTTTGTGGATTGGAAAAGTTATGAGCACCCACAGTTTGGAGAGATCGAGATTGGTGGTTTCAAGAAAACCTTTGGAAGAGCCCATCCAGGCTTCTTGATGGAGCAAGACGCACACAGAAATTCTGCCTTTACTATTTACCACGCTTATCATACTCCGAAACTTTCTGTCATGGATGTAAAGGAGGAAGATTTGGGAGGCGGACTGAAAGCAATCACAGCGACCATTTTCAATGAAAGAATGATGCCTACGCATTCCTCTCAGGATTTGAAATACAATATCGAAAGACCAGACTATGTGAGCATCTCCGGTGCAAAAGTGGTGGCTGGATTTGTAGTAGAGGACGAGGATTTCAAACGCTATAAAGAACAAAAACACTCACCGGAAAAAATTGCGGTGGAAAATATCCCTGGAATGAGTGCGGTGAAAGTTCGCTGGATTGTATCCTCAGGATCTAATTACAGCATCAGCGTCGATTCCGCCAAAGGTGGAAAAGCTAGTTGGAAGAAGTAAGGAAATCTGAATGACAAAACATAAATCCCGCTAATAATTATTGGCGGGATTTTTTTGTAAAGTTTTAGACAATGAATCAATTAACCACGAAGTGGTTAAACCTCTCAATAACCGCCAGTGAAACTGGTGGTATGATGACGCTCAAATTTGGCGCATCTCAACTCTAAAGGAGTTGAACTCTTTTTCTCCCCTCAAATCCTTATATTCAAGGTAAATATGTCACTATGCTACGCTGCATTTTCACTTTTACTCTTCTTTTTTACTCGGTGGGGATATATGCTCAGGAAAGGCCGAAGATTTTAATCACTTATTTTTCACAATCAGGAAACACACAACAAATGGCAGAGGCTGTAGCAAGAGGAGCCAACTCTGTCGATTCAGTAGAAGTACTTTTATTGGCTATCGAAGATGTAAAGGTCGAAGATTTACTTCAAGCAAAAGGTATCATCTTAGGTTCACCAGTGTACAATGGCAATCCGGCACCCCCAGTTTTGGAATTCATCAATTCATGGCCTTTTGAAGGGAGACCCTTGAAAGATAAAATAGGGGCAGCTTTTTCTACCGGAGGAGGAATCTCTATCGGCGAAGAAGGAGTCCTGCTTTCTATCTTGAAGTCTATGCTAATTCACGGGTTGTTAGTCATGGGTGGGGAAGAAGTCGAAGCAGCTTTTGGAGCTTCCGCAATCACCGATGAAGGCCCCTTTCAAATGGATTCACTTGATCCGATATTTTTGAAGAAAGCTGAAAATTTGGGAAAACGTGTTGCGAACAGAGTCCTTAGCTTTCAATAGATCTACCTAAAATTAAAAGGCATTTTTTTAACAACTCATTATGCCTACATCATTAAACTTCCATATAACAATGAAATACATATTTTGCTTTTTATAAAAAGCATTATTACAAAATAGTTTTTTAAAAAACCATTTTATATTTTTGCTTTCTCAAGAAATCGCCTATGAAGCATCTCATAGAAAAGTCAGACAGAAAAATTCAGCTTGTAAAAGGGAAACCTAAGCGGTACTTATTTGACAAAATTGACTGGAGCCAACGGCTGATATTGATCTTGGGGTACCGAGGTGTTGGAAAAACAACTCTCCTACTGCAATACCTTTCAGATTCAAATACTAAGGGAATTTATTTAAGCTTAGATGATTTTTTCTTTGAGTCCAATAGATTAATTGAAACTATCTATACACTCTATCAAGAGGGCATTCGATTGTTCTTGTTAGATGAAGTACACCGTTACTTTTATTGGTCAAAAGACCTTAAGCAACTTTACGACGATTATCCTGATATACAGGTAGTTGCCACAGGGTCCTCTATTCTTGACTTGTCAAAAGGAAATGCGGATTTATCAAGAAGAGCATCTGTTTATAAATTGAATGGCCTTTCTTTCAGAGAGTTTTTACTTTTTGAGAAAAAATTAACTATCCAGCAGCTCTCCTTGGAGGATATTATTCAAAAACATTCGACAATCGGACCGGAGATATTGGATATAATAAATTATCCAGAAGATTTTGGAAACTATTTAAAATATGGATTCTTCCCGTTTTTCAGAGAAGCAAAAAGCACTTATTACCAAAAGTTGGAAGAAACCATCAATCTAGTAATTGAAACGGATATAGCACCTTTTGAAGATTTGCAGCATTCCACTGTAAGAACCATGAAAAAACTACTTTTTGTCATCAGTGAATCAGTCCCTTTCACCCCTAATATTAACAAGCTTTCAGAAAAATTAGAAGCCCCCAGAAACACCATTTTGAGGCTTTTAGATTATTTAGATCAAGCACAAATTCTAAATTTGTTGAGATCTGATGCGAAGGGTACAAGCTTTTTACAAAAGCCGGAAAAAATCTTTTTAAACAATCCGAATTTCATTCATCTCTTCTCTCCCACACAACCTGACTTAGGAAATATCAGAGAAACCTTTTTCTACAATCAAACCAGCACCGTGCATGCCGTAACTTCATCCAAATACTCCGATTTTTTGATCGACGAAAGCTATGTCTTTGAAATCGGAGGACCTTCGAAAAGTACTGAACAAATTAAAGGCTTACCCAACGCGTATCTGGCTTTGGATATTAAGGGAGGAAATCAGAAGCGGATTCCACTCTGGTTGTTTGGCTTTTTATACTGAGCCAAAAAACCTAGACAAAAAAATAACCCCGCCTCAGACCAAAGCGGGGTTGTATACAATTGGTTAGTTTTCAATTAAAGGGCAGACATATATTTGTCAAAACCGTTGTCTGTGGAAACTTTGAATCGAATGTCAGTTCCTACATTCTGAATAGTATAAAGTTTGTGCAATCCCTGAGGATCCTCTACTCTTTCAGAGTGAATCAATTTGTCTCCATCGAAAATCGAAACTGTAATTTCTTTAGCGTCTAAGTTGCTGACAAGCAAACGGTATTTATTAGCCTCAACTTTAGTCACTCTTGAATACACAGAAGGAGTTTCAGCGATGAAGTTTTCGAAAGTAGCAGTTCTTAGAACTCCAGACTGATCTAATACTTCCACTGAATAAGTACCTTTAGGCAAAGCCGTCAAATCGTATCTTTTTGCAAAAGCTTCATCTTTCACGATTCTGTCTCTCAATACTAATCTGTTGTCACTATCCATGATTTTTACAATCACAGTTCCCAGTGGCGCTTCTGATACTGCCACAGTTACTTTCGAAGGTTCTGACTGTCTGATTTCAACAGTCTTTTCTGATCCTGCTGCAAAGGCTCCTGTTACCATCCCGGCAACAAAAAGCATAGTCATTAATGATTTCATAATAATTGGTATAATAGGTTCTTAGATTTCTGTTTTAGTGTAACCCGGAATGGCTGATCCATTCGGAGGATATTTTGGGTCACAGGGTCCATCGGGTCTGATGGTTTTGTTTAATTAACCATTACAAAGGTAGCTAACGGGATTTTAATTACAAATGTTTCAAAAAAAATTATGTTTTATTTGATATTCCTCAATTTTCAAGCACATTTATTGAAAATACAATAATTATTTCCCGCTATCGATTGCGAAAGACATGAAATATCGCAAAAGATATATTTTAAAGAATTTAATTTTTATTTTACCTTATTTACAAAATCATGTCATGACATGAAATTAGATTTAGACTATTTCGCAATCGATTGTACCAAAAAAATATTTTTTCAATCTTTTTCATCAATTGTGGTGTTTTATAAGAAAAGCGGGAATTAATCAATGTTCCAGCGGAGAATAAAACATGAAATTACCTCTTTTAGAAGTAGGGTTATTCTCATCTCAGGAGGAATTCACATTTAATAAAAATACGTATGAAAGCTATTTGGAATAATCAGGTGATCGCAGAATCGGATCAAACAGTTGTCATAGAAGGAAATCATTATTTCCCCCGGGAATCTGTAAAAAAAGAATTCCTAAAAGATTCTGACACACATAGCACCTGCCCTTGGAAAGGTCAAGCTTCTTATTACAGTATATTGGTAGATGGAGAGCTGAACAAAGATGCTGCTTGGTACTATCCTGACCCAAAGTCCGCCGCTTCAGTAATCAAAGATCGAATAGCTTTTTGGAAAGGGGTGAAGGTGACATAGTAAGGAAAAATTAAGATCAGACTATTTTATTTCAAATATTCCAAATCGCATAAAATCTTCTTCTATATCTGGATTGATCAGTCGGATAAGAAGACGGCTGCCCGGAAGTGCCATTTGAATCTCACCATAGGGAATCCGAATATCACCTGAAATCTGTTTCCCATCTTTGAATAAAATCAATCGGTGATAATCAGGGTCTAGGGTAGTATCGTAGGATTTGAGCTCGGCCAACTTCTTTTCGAAAATACCCATTGAGATATCCCTAAGATATTCAAGTGCCAAGTAACCATTGTCCCAAGCATGGAGAGCGAAGTTTCTGGCTGATAAAATTCTACCTTTAAACTGAGGTAAATAGGATAAGGACAACTTAGAGCTTTTCAATGCGTCAAATGATTCATGATCAATCTCGATTTGATCCTTCTTCTCCAAAGCCCGGGAATCAAAAATGGTAATTTGATTATCAAAACTTGTGGTCACAAATAATTGCTTTCCATCCGGACTTTGGGTATATATGGCAGAAAGCATATTTTTCATACTAATATCCATTTTGGAAAAAATTGAAATATTCCGAGCCGGAATAAGACCAGTTGATTTTCCGGATTTTAAATTAACTCCTTCAATTAAATTGAGGCTCTCAAAATTTCTTGCAAAAGAAAAAGAAAAGGTATTTGTAATAGTCGTGATCACCACATTCTCCCCTACAGAATTTTTTAGTATAGCCAGTTTTTTTGGATAATAAATAGTAGATGTATTGAGCGGATTAAATCTTGTCTTTTTAATCAAATTCAATTTACGGTCATAGAGCAAAATTTCAATTGGAGTTTTCCCCCAAATATTCCCATCCTCAGTAAAGGCAAGACCACTCAAAGGAGAAACATGCTCGTTTGGACCTTCTCCATAAAGATTTCGAGAAATGATCTTATTTCCATTGGCATCAAAAAGGCTGATTTCAACACCATCATCCTTACTTTTTGTATATCCTAAATAGATTTGATCCTTTTCAAAATAGTCTAATATCCCAACCTCATAAAAACTGTCAATTTTAAATTCAGAGACTTTTCTAAGGCTTACTTGGGCGAAGGTTGTAGAAAACCATAAAAGCATTAATAAAGATGTATAAATAGGTTTGCTCATATTTTACTAGGATTAGAGGCTGTCTCAAGACTCAAATGAGAAGCCTTAGAATTGAATATTTGAAATTGAACTGAGATCCCTGCCAGTAAAAATCAGAGGCTTTCCCTATTTATGAGACAGCCTCTTGGTTTTTTCAAGATTATCCCATACCGCCTGATGAACAAGTGCAGGACGCATTTGGGTATTCATCTTGAGGGCAGTAAAAATTCATAGTGTTAAATGAGCAGTCATTGACACTTGTTCCTCTTGGAAGACCTGGAGTACAACGGATTTCACAATTTGAACCGGACCCAATTCCCCCAGTAATCATCTTCATCTGACTTCTTTCCAAAATTTCATTGGTGCTAAGTCTCAGCATTTCTAAACATAATTTTTTCATTATTGTAATTTTTTTGATGTGAACTTACTCCAGAACGCACCATCCGATCTGTAATTCTCTAAAATTACCTGGCTACCAATTGAATACCTATACCAATTTTACTAGATTCTAGTAAATTTTTACTCAATTAGTTGAAGGGAATCTCCATTGGGTTGATTTTTTTGTAAAAGCCAAAATATCTCTTAGAATACCGCCTAAGTTTTAAAAAGGACTCCTAAAAATCAATAACCCAGGCTCATCCTCAAAAGAAACAGCAAGATAAAAAGTCGAATCCCTGAGGAACATTTTCTTAGGTTTGAGTTTGATTCCTTCCAATTGGGTCTCCCGCGTCAAGGTTAAGTTCAGATCATATTCAAATAAGTAGGTGTCATAAGAAACACCATCCGAAGCCAATCGATAGCCAAGCCTAAAGAGCTTTTTATTATTTTCATCCAGCACAGGTCGGAGGAAATTCATTTGCTTTTCTAATTTCTTTTTAAACTCCTTTTCTTCCGTTTCATTTTTAGCTCTGAATATCTCATCAACCGGCACCAAGTCTTCAAAATATTTTGAGCTGTTAGGTTTGGTGTTTACCGTGTCCCCATTGTTCAGGTATGCGGTCATATTTGGTAAACCACGGTTTACGACTAGAATCCCACCGGGAAAATCGTTGATTACAAAAGAAGGAGAGGAATAGAAAGTAAAGGATTTGACCATGGAAATCATAGACAAATTTTTAACCAAGTCGGAAGAAGGAATCCCTCTCAGAAGAAAGGAGTCCCTTTTTGAATTATAGCTGATGATCTCCGATTCTATGGTACCGATTTCTCCGGTCGTGAAGTGGAAGAGTTCATCTTTATAGAGAAAACCTATATTCGAAAATTTCTTGGCCAATTCAGGATTAAAATAAAACAGATGATCCACCCGTATCTTATCCATTAGTTTCCCTTCTTGGTTAAAAGAATAAAACACATTGTCACCTTGAGCAATGAAGGTTTGGTCATCCAATCTTTGGAAGTCTATCAGCCAGTCTCCAATACCATCCGGTCCTTCAGAAGGCATTTTTAAGGTCGAGAGAAGTTTTCTTGTTTTTAAATCGAGGGTGTATAAGAATCTTTTCTCAAGGTTGAAAATAGAATAAGTTGACGCATCATCAGACATCGCTGAATAAGCCAAGAACTCCCCTTCTTCTCCGAGGTCGATGACTTCATCTTTGGATTCAAAAATAAGTGTATCAATTTTAACTGAATCTTTTGATGAAATAATTGTAGAACTATCATTACAAGAGAATAACAAGCTGATACAAAGCACCTTGATAACTAAAACTCTTTTCCTAAGCACAGAAAAAAAGGACCCTATCTTAAATTGAAAATTACGATAGGGTCTTTTAAAACAAGTTATTGATTGATTTCTGTGCATTGAGCTATACCTGATTCACAATGTCCCCCACCAGCGGCCTCAGCTGTAGCTTTATCCGAATAAGTTCCTGTCCAGCTTCCTGTACTGTTGTAGCAATTACATCGAAAACGTCCACCTCCTACAATTGATTTCATGTGTTTATATTTTAATTTTTATTTGCCACATGGAATGCCCTATATAATCATCCCCCTGTGTGAGAAACCTTTCTCATGGGCATTTCATCTGACTTCGCCCGAGCACCTCTTCTGAAGAAAGTCTGAGCATTTCTAAACTTAACTTTTTCATTAAATATAGTAATTATGGTTAAACTAATCGATCTGTACCCCCGATCATTAGATACTATATTATTAGCATATTTAGCCAATACCTAGTAAGATATTTCTAATTTTCAGTAAATGATCAGCCAAACTATTTCAATCTAAAAATCCCATATCTAGTGAAATCCTCTTCTTCTTCTGGGTTTAGTAATTTGATTAAAAGCGTATCGTCAGGTAAAAGCATAGCTATCTCCCCATAAGGTAATTGGATATCTTCTCCAACCTGTTTACCATTTCTGATCAAAATCAATCGACGGTAGGATGGATCGCCAAAGTGATGATAGTTTCGGTTTTCAGCTATTTTCTGTTCATAAACTTCAGGTGAAATAGCTCTGATGTATTCCAACAGGACAGTTCCATCTGATAAAACGTAAATATTATCATTTTTAGCTCCAAGATTAATTGGGCCCTTAGAAGCTATATTATTCAAAGAAATTCTGGAGGATTTCAGTACGGGGAAGTTTTCGTGGCGGATTTTGAGAGCTTCGGTTTTCTTTTTAGATCTCAGGTCTATTATTGAAATTTCATCGTCTAAAGTAGTGGTCAGATATAGTTTCCCCCGGCTTTTGTCTAGAGAATAAACAGGTGCATAAATTGAATGAATTGAAGGATCCAGTTTAGAAAAATTTGACCGACCTGAAACTGGCGCAAAGTTGTATGTCTTTTCATTTTTTGGATTGAAAACTTCTATTAGGTTTTCTTTTAGAAAATCTGTGAACCCAAAAAAAGTGGAATATCCGGAAGGTTGACTGATAAAGGAGTTATCTCCCTTCACCCCATTTTCATAGAAGTACGTCAGTTTTTTAGGACTATAGAGAGAGACAGTGTACTTGGATCTAAAAGGAATCTTTTTCGTTTTCTTCAAATTTTGATCATACCTGTAAAGATTGTGGCTGGAATGAACCCATATAGTTCCATCTTCTGCAAAGGCAATTTGATTGATAGATTCTACGATCTGATTTGGCCCCTCTCCTTGCAATTTTTCCGAGACTAAGACTTTACCATTTTCTGAGAACAAGGCAATTTTGTTTCCTTTACTCCCTTCATTGATAAATCCCAAATATTGTTTTTTGGCAGGATAGTAGTCTAAAATCTTAACTGGGTTTAAAAGATCAATTTTGAATTCAGCTATTTTTGAAAAGGTGGTTTGGGCGAAGGACGACGAAAAGCACAAAAATAAAGCGAGTGCTATAGGAATAAAATTTTTCATTTTCTTAGACTAACTTCTTTCACGAACTTGAAGATAGCTAAAAAATCTAAAAGTTTAGCCATGCGATTATCGGACAACCTTCCTCTCTTTTTCTATGAAAACTATCATTATATTCACCATTAAGCATACTTTTTGGTGAATTCATTCACTAAAAAGTATTACTTTTGGTGAATGAATGAAATAAGGATTCCGAGAATATTCGAAAACAAGATTTCTGCAAAGCTATTTAAGGGGAAGACTATTGTTCTGATCGGGGCAAGGCAGGTTGGAAAAACAACTTTGATTCGTGAAATACTAGAAGATCGGGAGTTTTTGTTTCTGGATGGTGATGATCCTTTAGTTAGACGGCAATTGACCAATCCCAATACGAAGCAAATCGAAACCCTGCTTGGCAATTCCAAAATTGTCTTTATTGATGAAGCCCAACGAATCGAAAATATTGGTATTACGGCCAAGATTATTCACGATCAATTCAAAGATGTACAATTGATTCTGAGTGGTTCTTCTGCCTTTGAGCTTCGAAACAATACCCATGAGCCCCTCACAGGCAGAAAGTTCGAATACTTTCTTTTCCCTATTTCTTATGAAGAATATGAGCAATCGGTAGGGTATTTGGATGCGTTGCGAGATTTGGAAAATCGCTTGATTTATGGCTACTATCCGGATGTCATTAATCACCGTGGGGAAGAGCGGGATATTCTAAATGAAATCACGCAAAGCTATCTGTTTAAGGATATTCTTTCTTTTGCTTCCATCAAAAAGCCTGAGGTTTTGGAAAAAATCCTTCAAGCACTTGCCTTCCAAATAGGTTCGGAAGTCAGCTACAATGAATTGGCACAGTTGACCGGAGTGGATAAAAACACGGTTTCGAGCTATATCCGACTATTGGAGCTCAGCTGCATCATTTTCCCACTTCATTCCTTCAGCAGAAATCTTCGAAATGAAATAAAGACGACCCGGAAAATTTATTTTTACGATAATGGAATCCGAAATGCGTTGATTCAAAACTTCAATCCTTTCGAATTTCGAAATGATGTTGGTGCCTTGTGGGAAAATTTTTTGATCACCGAGCGAATGAAGCGAAATCATTACCATTCGGCCTATGCAAATTCATTCTTTTGGAGAACAAAGCAACAGCAAGAAATTGATTACTTGGAGGAAGCAGGTGGGCGGATTTCGGCCTTTGAATTTAAATGGAACCCCAATGCCAAAATCAAGAAACCATCTGTATTTTTAGAAGCCTACCCAGCTGACTTTCAAGTAATTTCCCAAGATAACTTTAGAGACTTCGTGGGAATGGTGTTAGAGTCAAGATAAATGATTGAATATTCATCCCTCAAGTCAATTGCATCCCTAATCTTAAATAAGTTGCTTCCTTCCCGGGTAGTCTCCAATATTTCACGGATTTATTTTAAGGAAATAAGCTTGCCATGGTGCTTTGCGATTATTCTCAAGCAAATAGGCCCACAGTCTTTGGAGTTTGGTTGGTTGTTATGGGGGAAGGAATTTTTCAAAACAATAATTTAGTCTCTTTACTACATTATGCGGTAAAATACAATTTGTGGATTTTTCTCTAAGCCATTCTCCTTATCCCTAATAATGGAAAAATACCTATCTTCTT
>NZ_DFMT01000013.1:36146-195533 GCF_002376385.1 Algoriphagus sp. UBA3586
TTACCGTCTTGATGTCTAAAAATCGTATCTCTATCGGTATGAGAAGAAATCTCTCCCCGAATAATTGGCATGTAAAATAAGCTTGAATTACCTACTCGGCTTAATATCCTGGGAATGGGATGGATAATGTTGAAATTAGAATGAAAACTGTAGGCGGGGCTTTCATTATTCACAATTTCAAGACTATTGGGTTTAGGTGAGTTTATCATCACCTCTCTAGGATGCTCTTTTGTTCCATTTATTGTTTCCTGAACTACCAGAAGCGTATCATTTTCTTTATAAAAAGATATAGGATGCCCCAGAAGTTTACTGCTTGTTGATTCAAATTTTCCTTCGAGGCTGTAAGTGAGAATAACCATTTTCTGCCAATCTGCCACATAGACAATGTTTTTCTTTTCATCTAAGTGAAGTGCATAGGGCATAGCATATTCATCTGGCCCTTCACCAAACTCTCCAATTTTCAAGAGAAACATACCATTATTATCAAATTTTAATAACCCTTGTTTTCTATCTAAAAGAAGGAAGAAGTTTTGCGAAAAAACCAAGTCTTGGATTGATGTAAGGGGAGGGTTTCCAAGAACCTCAAGGTTAATAGAGTCTAGTATTTCAATAATGAACTCTGGTGAATCGCCTTTCAAAAATTCAACATGAATTTCTACAGTATTAGCGGATTCCATTGTTCCGGTGTAGTCCTTTTTCTTACAGTATTGAAATAGGCTAGCTAAAATTAAAAAGAAGAATAATGTGGTATTTTCATTTTACATTTTCGAACCTTAGCTAACATGAGAGAGAGTAGTTTAATTTTAATCTGTCAGTTATTTTACCGCATTTAGTGCAACTCGAAACAGCCTAAAATAATCTCGCTCAACCTCCTCATCAGCCTTTTCCATCATCCAGAGTTGTCCATCTCGCAAAAGCATGCTGCTAGGCTCCAATCCCTGAGGAACAAAATCATTAAGAATATTTCCTGAAGAGTCAACTATTGCGATACGAGAAGGGTACTTTTTTTGCATCCTCTCTCGAAAGTCTTTGGCCTCGTCTTGAGATTTGTTTTCAAAATTGGTTTGTGTATCAAGTTGGTCGTACCCAGGAAAATATGCTACTAGAAAGAAGTTTTGAAATTTTTTAATATTTAAAATCATTCCTGAGGTAAATCGAAGTCCAAAAAATGAAACATCTTCAGAATATTCATCAGCACCTTTGAAATAGTTGTAACCCTTTAAATCTATGGGCAGAGTAGATTCTATTTCATAGGGAGGAGAAGCTTCAAACGTATAAATCACAGGTTCTAAACCGAATGCTACATGAATTTTTTTATTTTCTATGTGAAAAACCGGATCCCATGCATTTCGGAAAAAATACTTTCCACTTTTAAAAATACTGCTTTCTGGAAATTTAATGATCCCTTCTCTTTCCCCTGTTGCAGGATCTAACAAGTCCAATAAGTACATTTCATCATATCTACTCTTATTTGAATAATCGTTATCCTTGGGGGAATCCTGATTGATGTATACATATTTATCTCCCATTTTTTCCATCCCATGGCCCATCAACAAAGGGGAATAATTTGGAACTTGAAAATTAATATGTTTCACTTTTGAAATCAGTCTTCCATCAAAATTGTAGGTCATAAAACCATTATAACCATTGGCCAAAAATGAATTGTCATCGACAATTCTCAAAGTAGATGATAAAGAAGAATAAGTGTCGGGGTAATCCCCTGTTTTAGAAAATGAGGAGAAAACCAAACCTTCAAAATCGGCCAAATGGATATCTTCTGAAAACATGGAATAATTATGTACAAAAAGTATGGTCTTAAATTCAGGATGAATATCGTGAACATTGGGATTTCCTAAAAAATCTACTTTAATACTATCCAGCTTAACTAATTCGGGAATTTCAATTGATTTTAATCCCTCAACTTCTTCAGAGGATTTACCATCAGAGTTGCAGGAGAAAAAAAGAATTGAAGAAAAAAACAGCAAATAAAAAGATCTCATAGAAATTAGATTCAAGGAGTTAAAAAAAGGAGAGAATGAGGATCTCATTCTCTGAAACCATATTAAAACTTGATTTCCTAATTTAAAAAATTAAGCAATTACTTTGAACTTAAATCTTAAGTTATCATTAGAATTAACATTTTATAACTATCCGATTCATTTCAGAAACCGAATCCTAGTTCAATTGGATACCTGCCGGCTGATTCTTCAACTTAAGCTGTGGTTTTTAGGATTTGAAAAATTTATTTTGGCCAGACTGACTCATTGAGATAAAAAAAGCAAGGATTTACCCTTGCTTTTTAGATTGAACTCTACTGTCCCATATTTTTCGGCTTTTCGAAAGCAGAGTATGGATATCTCGTGAACTGTGTCAATTATTCGAAAATTTAGGAAAAGGAGAAAAATTAATCTAAAACATCTACTTCCAGTCAATAGCCCCTTTCCTTTAAAAATATTTTAATTACTTCCTCCCCTGCTTCATCGCCTCGGCCACCAGTTCTTGGGCAAATGAACCTTTGAGTTCGACGACCATCAAGTCGCCTTCATCTCCCCCTACCATCACTACCAAATCGGAAATGGTTTTTCCTCCTTTGGAATACACCACTATTTCACCTTTATCGGCCATCTCCATCAATAATTCATAGCGTTCTTTCTCTAATCCTTTTTTGAGCGCTTTGAATTCGACTCCACTCCGATCCGATTGCTCAGGTAGCTTGAAAAAATTCAGCTTCTCAATGGATTTGGCTACAGTAGCCATATCATCTTCATCAATATCAATTTTGAAACCCTCCGCAAAATTCAGGAAGTTTCCACCCAACTCCATGTTGAAGAAATCCTCATGTCCCTTGTATTTTTCTTTCAAGGCAGCGACACTTTTACTTTGAGCATTTGCAGCCAAGGCGAATCCCGCCAAGACAATTACTAAAATCAGCTTTTTCATTTTATGTAGGTTTAGTTTAATTATTTATTAAAGTCATTAAGAAAATTGCGACTTGGCAGAAAGATTAAGGAATAATTGTATTTCAAAATCCCCCTACCCTCCTTTTAAAAGGGGAATTGCTTAAGCATCCCAACCAAATCCCTCTTCTATTTAAGCCTGCTGAAAATTGCGGTTAATCCTCATTACTTTTTTCCTTTCGGTCCTTTTCCGTACTGATCCATGCCGGGGAGATTAGTTTTATCAGCCAACATATTCAGATCTTCATAAGTGAAGCTTCCCAGCAAGGAAATCATAGAAAATTCCTTCCCCTCTCCTGAAATCATCAAGAGCTCCCGGATCAAACCTCCTTCTTCCCGTATCATAAATTTCAGACTGGAACCCTTTTCCTGTACATCCATCAGCTCTTCATAC
Organism: Algoriphagus sp. UBA3586; assembly: GCF_002376385.1. Classification (NCBI taxonomy): domain Bacteria; kingdom Pseudomonadati; phylum Bacteroidota; class Cytophagia; order Cytophagales; family Cyclobacteriaceae; genus Algoriphagus; species Algoriphagus sp. UBA3586. Next base: position 39,498 of record NZ_DFMT01000013.1, read on the forward strand.
TTATTCCTGGTCAATGTGCCCATCGCTTCCTTGTAGTAAGATTTTCCGTCTACTTCATCCGAAGAAAGAATTCTGATACCCTTGATTTTTTGAAGCAGTATACCTAGCTCCTTGGAGTCTTTTTCAGCTGCATTGCTTTTCAAAAACCCTCCGGCCATCTGCATCATTTTAGGAGATATATAAACTCGGCTGAACCGATCATCATCCATATATTTTGCGAAAAACCGCTGAATCGCATCTTCCTGAGCCTGCACCTTAAATACAAAGCACATGAGAAGAAAAGGAATGAGTAGTAGCTTTTTCATAATTTATTATTCTTCTGTTTTAAATAAATCTTCCGGCGCGGACAAATACTTTAAATCATTCATTTTTGACATTTTCTCCTGACCCTTGGATAAATTCTGCTGAATCAAAGAGAGTGCCGCCACCACTTCCCGATAAGCCTGCTCCTCCTGCTGTCTTTCGTAAACTCTCCAGCCTACATAAGATCCCAGCAGAATTGCGACAGATGCCGCCCAATTCAACCAGGCCAGGCTTCTCACCCTAACCCTTTTTGGAATTTTCACCCGGACAGGTTCCTCTTGCTTCATTTCATCCAGAAGCCCAAATAGCTGCTTTTCAGACTCAAAACCTTGGACTCTACTCAATAGGAGTTTGAGTTCTGCTTCTTCTTCCACACTGCTCGAAGCTTCCCAATATTTATCCAGAAGCTCTTTGATTCGCTCGTTCATTTGATTGATGCCTGTTTGGTTAATTGTTCCCGAATACTCTTCCTGGCTCGATGTAAGTTCACTTTGACTTGCTCTATGGAAATTTCCAGATATTCGGCGATTTCATCATAGCTCAAACCTTCCACTTCTCTCAGCTGGAAAACTTCCTGCTGCTTGGTCGTCAGATTTTTCATCAGGGAGAAAATCTTCGGGACTCGTTGGTCAATTTCCTCCTCTTCACTTTCTTGGAAAATCAATTCCGCCTCATCCTCTAAAGCATTGAGCTTAGCTGATTTTCTGAAATGCATCAAAGCCTCATTTTTCAAGCTCTTCACCAGCCAGCCTTTGAGATTGGGATGATTTGCCAATTCGTTTTGCCTTAGAAAAGAACGCTCGAAAACATTTTGTAGAAGGTCCTCTGCCAAGGATTTGTCCTTTACCCAAAGGAAAACCAAGCGGTATAACGCGCTTTTCATAGGCCAGATATGTCCTTCAAAAAATGAATTCATTCAGGTAGATGATGCAGATGGATTCCGAATGTTACACTTTTTTGAAAAAAATTTGGAAACAATCCGAAAAATCAGGAAACCCGAATCATTATTAACAGTTTCCTTTTCAGTTCGTTATGCTATGGTAAAGCGCCGAAAAGATTTTAGATTTATTTTAAATTATTTCAAAAAATAGTATGCATGCAGACTATTTCTTACTTTGCATTAATGAAATTGTCAAAAAAAGAGAGCGGAATAAGATCCAAAAGGGCAAAAAAAATCCCGACCACATGGGCCGGGATGGTGGTGATGAGTGGACTCGAACCACCGACTCACGGATTTTCAGTCCGATGCTCTACCAACTGAGCTACATCACCGTTCTGTAAAGTGATGCAAAGGTAGGTATTTGACTTTTCGATACAAATCATTTGAAAAAAAAATTATTCAAGTAAACCCAAACAAAACGCTAATCTCATCAATATGAGCTTTTTACCTCAAATCGCTTTTTTGGTCATTTTAGGAGTAGCAGGCTTCATTTTAGCCAAAAGGATCAAATTTCTGAAAAGAAACATCCTTTTGGGGAAGGCCGAAACCCGAAATGATCAAACCGACACTCGCTGGAAGACCATGCTTTTGGTAGCTTTTGGACAACAGAAAATGTTCAAACGTCTGATTCCCGCTTTCCTCCACCTATTAATTTATGTGGGATTCATTGTCATCAATTTGGAAGTGCTGGAATTTGTTCTGGACGGAATCCTTGGAACTCACCGACTCTTTGCACCGGCATTAGGCTCTGTCTATACAGTTGCCATGAATATCTTTGAATTCCTCGCCGTTGCAGTCTTGATCTCTTGCGTGGCTTTTCTTTGGAGAAGAAATGTCAGCAAAGTGCCCCGCTTCAACAAGCCCGAAATGAAGGGTTGGCCGAGCTTGGACGCCAATTTGATTTTGGTTATTGAGATTGTACTGATGTGTGCCATTCTCACCATGAATGCTACCGATCAAATTCTAGCCAATCGTGGAGATGAGCATTATACCATTTTAGGCACCCTGTTTTTCAGCAGTTTGATCCAGCCAATTTTTGAAGGCATGTCCACTGGTAGCTTGGTTGTGATTGAGCGCTTCGCATGGTGGTTCCACATTGCCGGAATTCTTGCATTCGCCATTTATGTCACCTATTCCAAGCACCTCCACATTTTCCTTGCCTTCCCAAATACTTGGTATTCCAATTTGAAGCCAAAAGGAGAGATGCCCAATATGCCAGAGGTGACCAATGAAGTCAATATGATGTTGGGAATCCCTTCGGAAACACCAGCAGATCCTCCTGCCGAAATTGGGAGATTTGGAGCCAAGGATGTCAATGATTTGACTTGGGTGAATGTATTAAATGCCTATTCCTGTACGGAGTGTGGTAGGTGTACAGCAGAGTGTCCTGCCAACCTAACTGGCAAAAAACTATCCCCGAGAAAAATCATGATGGATGTGCGTGATCGTGCAGAAGAAGTAGGTAAAAGCATAGACGCCGGCGGACCAGGTCTCGAGGATGGAAAATCCTTGCTGGGGGATTATATCACCAAAGAAGAGCTCAATGCCTGTACCTCCTGCAATGCCTGTGTGGAAGCCTGTCCTGTCAATATAGACCCGCTTTCCATTATTCTCCAGATGAGAAGGTATGTAGCCATGGAAGAATCAGGCACACCTGCCCAATGGAACGCGATGTTTCAAAATATGGAAACCAGCTTTTCACCTTGGAAATTCAGCCCTCAGGATAGATTCAACTGGGCTGATTCAGTCAAAGAAGAACAAGTCAAGTAATTCAGGTCTTGCTTCTCAACTCTAAAATCTAAAAGTCTAAAAAATGTCTACATATCAAGTACCAACCATGGCCGAAATGGTCGGCAAAGGAGAAAGTCCAGAAATACTTTTTTGGGTAGGCTGCGCTGGATCATTTGATGATCGCTACAAAGCAGTGACTCAGGCTTTCGTCAAAATATTAAATAAAGTAGGTGTTTCTTTCGCGGTATTAGGTCCGGAAGAAGCCTGTACTGGAGACCCTGCACGTAGAGCAGGAAATGAGTTTTTATTTCAAATGCAGGCCGTGGCCAATATTCAGGTAATGAATGGCTATGAGGTGAAAAAGGTGGTCACCGCATGCCCGCATTGTTTTAATACCATCAAAAACGAATATCCGGCTTTGGGCGGAAAGTATGAGGTAATCCACCATTCTCAATTCCTCCAGCAACTGATCAATGAGGGAAAAGTAGTCCTTCAGGGAGGGGGAGAATTCAAAGGCAAAAAAATCACCTTTCATGACTCTTGCTATTTGGGAAGAGCCAATAATGTATACGAAGCTCCAAGAGAAGTCATCAAGGCGCTGGACGTGGAATTGGTGGAGATGAAGCGTTGCCGTACCAAAGGTCTATGTTGCGGTGCAGGTGGAGCTCAGATGTTCAAGGAACCAGAACCAGGCAAAAAAGATATCAATATTGAACGCACTGAAGAAGCGTTGGCCACCGGTGCCAATGCCATTGCAGTAGGATGTCCGTTTTGCCTAACCATGATGACCGATGGTGTCAAAAACAAAGAGAAGGAAAATGAAGTCAAAGTTTATGATTTGGCTGAGATGATCGCCAAGGATATGGGAATTTGATTGATTGATTGAATCAATTTGACCCTTTTTGCCGTTAGGTAGAAAGGGTTTTTCTTTACCTAAAATTTCGAAACATGTACGTGCCATTTGATACCCTACCGGAGAATAGCAGAGTATGGCTTTATCAGTCAGAAAGAAAATTTTCTTCGGAAGAAATAAAGTTGATTCAATCCCGTCTAAGCCATTTTTGCGAAAGTTGGAATGCGCACGGGAATCCGCTCCCCACTTCTTTTGAAATTCTGGATGATCAAATTCTGGTCTTGGCAGTGGATGAATCTGCTGCTGGCGCTTCAGGATGTTCCATTGACAGTTCGGTGAGAACTTTAAGAGAGCTGGAACAGCAATTACGGGTGGATTTGACAAATAGCGGAAAAGTCAGCTTCAAGTCAGAAGATGGAGCCATAGAGGTTGCTCATGCGCTAAGTATAAAAAATAAAGTATTGGAGGGGGCAATTACCAAGGATACACCGGTGATCAACCCAGTTCTCCAATCAAAGAAAGACCTGGAAAATATCTGGATTTCTGCAGGGAAAAGTTGGTTAAACAAATATTTTCCAAATTAATTAGTAATATTCAGCATAGAGCAGCAAAGCAAGACCCATGAAACAACGATTTTTTGGCACCTTCCTTCTAGTTTTGACCCTTTTGGGGGCCTGTAAAAGCCTTCAGGAGAAAGGAACAGAGCAATATCTTTCTGGCCAATATCAATATGCAATCGGAACTTTTTCTCAGATTTTGGAAGAAGATCCGGATAATTTAGAGGCCAATGAGATAGTTGCCGAAAGCTATCGTCTTTCTAACCGAATTGAAAATTCTGCTCCTTATTACCAAAAACTAGTAGAAGAAGATCCTTCATTTAATCGCTATTTTTTCTTGGGGCAAAGTCTCAAAGCACAACAGAAAACAGAGGAAGCCAAAGAGGCTTTTGAAAATGCTAAAGCCTACACACAAGATGAAGCTCTTTTGGCAAGGGTTCAGCGAGAATTGGAAGCCATCAAATTAGCAGAAGGGATTGCAAATTATTGGCCTTATCATGAATTGGTCAATTACAGAGAACTGAATACTCCGGGACCGGATTATGCACCTATTGTCAGTGAAAACTTTTTATACTTTACCAGCGCGCGCCAAGCTTCAGGTATTTATCCGGCCACAGGGATGCCTTACACCAAGTTATTCCGAACCAGAGCCGAAGATTTGAGAGTGGATGTCAGCGGTATACGAACACTCCCCGAATTTCAAAATGAAGAGGGTTTGAATCAAGCTGCCATCGCGATCAGCCCGGATGGTAATACCATTATTTATGCAAGGGGGAACTCTACTTCTCCGAAAGACTTGCCTGAAACTGCATTATTTGCCTCTTATTTTAGAGGAGGAGGTTTTACACAGCCTATTTGGATGCCTGTCAATGAAGATGAGTTTTGGTGGAACTCAACTCCAGCTTTCAGTCCCGATGGCAATACCCTTTATTTTGCATCCAATCGCCCCGGAGGTTTTGGCGGCATTGATTTATACAAGGCAACCAAATTAGCCAATGGAGACTTTGGCAATGCAGTCAATCTAGGTCCGAATATCAATACCCCTGGAAATGAGCTTTTCCCAAGAATGGCTCCTGATGGGAAGTTTTTCTTTGCTTCAGATGGCCATCCCGGCTATGGAAAATTAGATCTTTTCGTGGCTGAAAACGACGAAAATGGAAAGCAAGTCATCAAGAATTTGGGAGAAAACATCAACAGTCCAGCGGATGATTTCGGAATCTTTTTTACGAATTACCCAAAAGAGGGCTTTCTTTCCTCTAATCGCGAAGGTGGAATCGGAGATGATGATATTTATTATTTTGTCGACAAAACGCCTAAGCCAAAAATTGTCAACGTTCTATTGAATGTAACTACTCAGGAAAGAGTAGCCGGACAGGCAAATCAGGTCTTGCCTCAAGCAAGGGTGGTTTTGTATGATGGCAACAACAAGCAAATAGGTGGTGATTTCTCCAATACCAATGGAAGAGTTAGATTCACCTTGACCCCAGAAGCAGATTATACCATCATCGCTTCGAAAAATGGGTACTTCTCAAAATCCATCCCATACACGACCAAAGGAAAAACGCCGGATCCATCCACCTTGGTGCAGGATGTCACCAACGTGACCTTGGATACCACTTTGGTTTTGGATCAACTGATTTTGGATAAATCCATCATCTTGGAAAATATCTACTATGATCTGGATAAAGCAGATATCCGAGCAGATGCCGCAAAAGAACTCGATAAGTTAGTGCAGATCCTGAAGGATAATCCTAGCATCAGGATAGAGTTAAGTTCCCATACCGATGATAGAGCTTCGGACTCTTACAACTTGAATCTTTCACAAAGAAGAGCCCAGTCAGCGGTGGATTACATCGTTTCTCAGGGTATTTCAAGAGATAGGTTGGTTGCAAAAGGATACGGAGAAACTCAGCTCATCATCCCGAATGCTCAAACCGAAGAAGAACATCAGGTCAATAGACGTACCGAGTTCAAGGTAATCGAGATTAAGGAGTAGAGGTTTTTTCGTGAAAGGAATAGGTGTTTGTTATATTAAAAAACACTTTTACTTCGAACGAAAAGTGAATACCCATTTCAAATAGGGTAAATGAGATTCTATTATTTCCCTGACCAATTAATAATCTTTAGATCTGAGACTGTCAATTTCACCTAATGCCAATTCCCCCTTTACAAAGGGGGTAAGGGGGATTTGTAAACACATTCAGTCTATCTGAGGATTTACATTTAAATCTGTAAGCTTTTTGAGGGCTAGTCAATTAAAAAATGAATTAAACTCACAGAAAAATCCCCCTAGCCCCCTTTTTTATAAATCTACTTCCCAAAGCTGTACACAGTTCCAAAGGGGGAATTGTAAGGTGCATCACCAAAGACCAATTTTCAAAATTTTACCTCAGCCTTCTTTCCTAACTATAAGCAAATCCCCCTTTACAAAGGGGGCAAGGGGGATTTTAATAGTTTAAAAACGTCTCAAAAACTTGTTCGTTCCCATCCATTTTTATCCTCCCAATCGTCTATATAGGCATTAATTTCCTCCAAAACAGAAGGCATGGATCTCTTGATTTCCACATCAGAAAATCTCAAAAAATTGAGCTCTAAACTCTCTAAAATTTTTTGTCTTTTTTGGTCAGAAATAACTGACTCTTCGTCAAAATGAGAATCTCCATCAATTTCAATTACGAGATTTAACTTTTTACAGTAAAAATCGACAATGAATTTTGATAAAGGTTTTTGCCTATTGAAACTATAACCTCGAAACCGAGAAGCTCGAAGTTGCTTCCACAAAAGAACCTCAGATAAAGTTGAGTGTGACCTCAATTCTCGTGAGAATTCCTTAAGTGATTTAGAATAGGGAATAAATCGCATTAAGGTTGAAAATCATTTTTCAACTAATTTAATAAATTAAAATAAGCATTAAATCCCCCTAACCCCCTTTTTTATCCCTTTTCTTCCCAAAATGGTGCACGTTTCCAAAGGGGGAATTGCAACGTATATCACCAAAGGCAGGAATATTCAAGAATACCTCCTCCGGATCTCTACTTTCTGCTTTTGTCGGGTCCAAAGGGCATGGGCTAAATCTGAAGCCAGGTAATCAGGATCGGATTCGTTAAGGATTTTTTTAAGCTTTTCCTCTCCTAAATCTATTCTGTAACAAACCTGTAAAAGTCGCTCAAAGTCCCTGTTTAGCATTTCCTGAACTGCCTTGCTGATGATTTTTAAATATTCCTCTTCGCTCATGGAGGCTGCCTGATCAGAAAGATTCAACTCCTTCTGAATCAATTCAAAGCTTTCAGAATTGATAGTTTGATCCATATACACATCAAAAAAGCCCCGCAATTGCGAGGCTGACTATTAGGATTCTTTTTCTTCTTTTTTATCCTCTGTATCTTCCAATACCTCAGGAGCATTGGTTCGGATAATTTTATACCAAGAAATCAATTTCTTGATATCGGAAGTATAAACTCTAGACTCATCTACATCAGGTAGAATATGCTTCATAAATGCTCTCAATTCAGCATCATCAGGATTGGCATCCAAACCCAAATCACCCTGAAATTCAGCTTCGATTTTTTTCATCACGGACTCCAAAGGCTCCGCTCCCTCTTCCGTAAGGGTATAAATTGAAATATCGCTAAGAATTGAGACTCTTTGAGCCATTCCCGCTACCATTTTCCCTTTTTTCTCATCCATGCTTTCCAAGATCACTCCTGATCTTGAAGGCTTCAACACTTTGTAAAGTCCCGGTTTACCGGATACGGTGGCTATATCTTTAAAATTCATAGGTTGTATTTTTCAGCTTGCAAATATAGAACTTGGGTCTAAATGACCTCACGGCTTTCGTATTCTTTCACGAGATCTAAGATAAATTCCTCCAAATCATCCTTTCCCTGTCCAGTTTCGGAACTGGTAATCAGGTAATCCGGAATTTCTTCGAAAATCTCATTCATTTTTTTGAGGAACTTCTGAATATTTTGATGGGTCTTACTTTTGGACTGCTTGTCAGCTTTCGTAAAAACGATTGCTGCAGGAACCCCATTGGTTCCACACCATAGCAAAAAGTCCAAATCGATTTTTTGAGGTTCTAACCTACTATCGATCAAAACAAAAACTCCACAGAGGTTTTCTCTTTTAGTGAGGTAGGTTGTGATCATATTTTCCCAACCTTCTTTCACCTTTACATTCACTTTGGCAAATCCATAACCCGGCAAATCCACTAAATACCAGCGATCATCGATTTTAAAATGATTAATCAACTGGGTTTTTCCAGGCTTCTGAGAAGTCTTGGCCAGCTCCTTCTTTCCGGTTAGCATATTGATCAGGGAGCTTTTCCCCACATTGGATCTCCCGATAAAAGCTACTTCAGCCCGATCAGGCTTTGGACAGTTGGAAGGATTATTATTGGAAACTACAAATTCTGCTTTTTGGATCATGACTCTTGTGTTCGCTGCAAAAATAAGGCTTTATTATTTAGCAAATGAATTCCATTCAAACTCAACAATTTTCAATTCCTCGGGTTTCTTGAGTAATATTGTGTCCCATTAGAATGATTTTGTGATGTCTGTCGTCCCTTACAAAGATAAAGAAGACCCGAAAAAAGCCCAGGTGGCTGAAATGTTCAATAATATCAGTCCAAAATATGACCTGCTCAATCATGTGCTTAGTCTTGGAATTGATATTATCTGGAGAAAGAAAGCAATCAAGATGCTCAAAAAAGATCAGCCAAAACTGATCTTGGACATTGCTACCGGTACCGGAGATTTTGCGATTGAAGCTTTGGCCTTGAATCCGGATAAAATCATCGGGGTAGATATTTCTGAGGGCATGCTTTCCGAAGGCCGAAAGAAAATGAAGAAACGTGGCTTCGAAGATAAGATCGAAATGCAGCTCGGCGATTCTGAAGGATTGCTCTTTGAGGATAATAAGTTTGATGCTGTCATCGTTTCATTTGGAGTTAGAAACTTCGAAAACCTGGAAAAGGGTTTGGCAGATATGTATAGGGTATTGAAGCCTGGAGGGAAAACAGTGATTTTGGAATTTAGCAAGCCGAGAGCATTTCCAATGAAGCAGGCATATTCCTTTTATTCCAATACTGTGCTTCCTCAAATAGGAAAGATTGTATCCAAGGACAATTCTGCTTATACTTATCTTCCTGAATCAGTACAGGCATTTCCAGATGGACAGGATTTTCTGGCGGTATTGAAAAAAGTTGGATTTCACAGCACTGTATGCAAACCACTTACTTTTGGAATAAGCTCGATTTACGTAGGGGAAAAGTAATTTTCCTGCTTTTTCTTGCTGTTCTATTTTCTTCTGAAAAACTGTCTGCCCAAGGACTGTTTGGAATGACCAGTACTTCCGGTTCGGATGATAAGCTGGTTTCCTATGGTTTCTTTCTGGCAGGTCACAACAGTACCTACCGTTTAGAGTATAGTAATGCGTTTTTAAATGCTGCAAACCCAGCTGCCGGAGATGTAAGGGCCATCTTCCCAAGATATAACCCCGGTTTTTCTTTGGGTTTCATCGGAATGCTACGATTTCATGATCAGGTTCAATTGCTGTTTACTCCCAAAGTAGGTTTTTACGAGTTTAAGACAGAAGTTCATTTCTTTCCAGACAACTTCCCAGGGAATAACACACCTTCTCCTGATGAACCTGTCAATTCCACTTTTGACATTCAGACTTATACTTCAGAGGCTACGATGGTGGAATTGCCTCTTTTGATGAAGTATAAATCAGTCAGGTTTAATAACACCCGAATGTATTTCCTTGGAGGTGGCAGCTATCAATTCAGAACCAAGTCTCAGGAAGAAGCAAATTTAGAGGATCTGGTTACTACTGGACAGGACTTCACTATTGAGATGGGAATGGGATTCGAGATTTATTTCAAATTTTTCAAATTTGCTCCTGAAATCCGCTTTTCTCATGGCTTGAATAATTTGTATCAGGCCGAAAATACCAATCCGGACATACGGGATGCACTCACCTCCGTCCGAAGAAAAACGATTACTTTGTATCTGAATTTCCAGTAAATTTTTCCCATTATCAGGTTTGAATTTTTGTTTTTTTCCAATTCCCCTAACTTGGGAATATGGAAAGAAAAATCGCATTGATCACAGGGGCTACTTCTGGAATTGGAAAGGCCTGTGCTCTTATTTTGGCAAAAAACGGTTATCATATCATCGCCACAGGCAGAAGAGCTGAAAGATTGGATGAACTCAAAAAGGAAGTCCCTTCAGGAATAGAGGTTTTGCCTTTGGTTTTTGATGTAAGAGATAAAGAAGCTGTATTTGGATTGATTGAGAATCTACCGGAAAACTGGAAAAATATAGAAATCCTGGTTAACAACGCTGGAAATGCGCATGGCTTAGATCCTATCCAATCAGGAAGTCTGGATGACTGGGATGCAATGATGGACATCAATGTGAAAGGACTCCTCTATGTTTCCAAAGCGGTAATTCCGGGCATGTGTGAAAGAAAATCAGGAACTATCATCAATATCGGTTCCATCGCCGGAAAAGAAGTCTATCCCAATGGAAATGTGTACTGCGGTTCCAAGCATGCTGTAGATGCCATCACCAAAGGCATGAGAATGGATTTAAATCCATTTGGTATCAAAGTAATAGGTATTCACCCTGGCTTGGTGGAAACGGAGTTTTCTGTGGTGAGATTCAAAGGCGATGAAAATCGAGCAGAGAAAGTTTATCAGGGATTTGAACCCTTAGTAGCTCAGGATATTGCCGAAATAGTAGAGTTCTGTGTAAACAGACCTTCTCATGTAGTTTTAGCGGATATTGTTGTATTGCCCACAGCTCAGGCATCCTCCACCCTAGTCAACAAAAAACTTTGAAAAAATTCATCTACATAGTATTGATCAGCATGGTGGCATGCTCGGCGCCCAAAAGCGATCAGGAAGTCTTTTCTGAAAGTCAAAGGCAAGAAGCTGAGGCAATCACGGCCCCTACCCTATATGCCGTTTCGGAACTGGAACAAAGGCTCATTGATCAAGGATTAGTGGACTTGCAGGAATATATCCCCGGGATCAGGGTAGAATTGAAGTATTCCACTACTGATAATTTTTTTGGACAGGATGTCTATGGAGAATTGGATAGAGCTTACCTACAGCCTGAGGTGGCGGATCAATTGAAAAAGGCCCAAGAGCTTCTCCAAGCAGAAAATCCAGATTATACGCTATTGGTTTATGATGGAGTCAGACCCCTCTCGGTTCAACAGATTTTATGGGACAATTTGGATAAGCCGGATAGTATTAAACCGCTTTATGTGGCAGATCCCAAAGTTGGCAGTTTGCATAATTTTGGTGTAGCTGTGGATTTGACCATTTATGATACCAAAGCTGATTCGGCACTGGATATGGGCACTGGCTATGATTACTTTGGCTACCCTGCTTATCCTGATCGGGAAAAACAAATGCTCGCCGAGAAGAAGATTACTCCTAATCAAGTGGCCAATCGTGAAATTTTAAGGAAAGTGATGAATGCTGCTGGATTCAAAGGGATAGGATCTGAATGGTGGCATTTCAACGCTTATACCCGAAAAGAAGCTGGGGAAAAATTTGAAATAGTTCAGTAAATCCAGCTCTTCACTCCTGCTGAATTCCTGATTAGCTTCCCCATTTTCTAAATGGGAATATTACCTTTGCACAAGTTCAAAATCCTGCTCCGTGTACAAATCTCTACTAAAGCCTCTACTCTTCCTAAAGAAACCGGAAGCTGCACACCATCTCACATTTGACCTCACCAAGCTGACTTTTAACCTACCCATAGTAAAGTCTGCATTGAAAGCTAATTTCAGATTGGATGATCCTTTGTTGGAAAGGGAGGTATTTGGATTGAAATTCAAAAATCCCGTGGGATTGGCAGCCGGATTTGATAAAGATGCCAAGCTGATTGATGAAATGGCCATGTTGGGTTTTGGTTTTATTGAGATTGGAACATTGACCCCAAAGCCTCAGGAAGGAAATCCTCAACCTCGATTGTTTCGGCTTCCTCAGGATGAAGCACTTATCAACAGAATGGGCTTTAATAACGGCGGGGTGCTGGAAGCTGTGGAGCGATTGAAAAAAAGAAAATCCGATGTCATCGTCGGTGGGAATATTGGCAAAAACAAGGTAACTCCTAATGAAAATGCAGTGGATGATTACCTGTATTGCCTCGAAGCATTGCATCCCTATGTGGATTATTTTGTGGTTAATGTCAGTTCACCCAACACTCCAAACCTTCGGGATTTACAGGAAAAAGAGCCCTTAAAAGCTTTGCTTTCGGCAGTCAAATCTGCGAATGATAAAAAAGAAAAGCCAAAGCCCATCCTTCTCAAAATTGCCCCGGATTTGACAGATGGACAATTGGACGATATTATAGAGATTGTCCTGGAAACAGAAATAGACGGAGTTATCGCCACCAATACCACTATTGATCGCAGTGCTTTGAAGACGGACAAGAATCAGGTAGAAGCAATAGGCGCGGGAGGGGTAAGCGGAAAAGTTCTGAAAAACAGAAGTACCGAAGTAATCCGATACCTCAATCAGAAATCCATCGGCGCTTTTCCTATCATTGGAGTAGGGGGAATTTATTCTGCAGAAGATGCGATAGAAAAATTACAGGCCGGAGCCAGCTTAGTTCAAGTCTACTCAGGCATGATTTATGAGGGACCTAGCCTGATTAAACGTATCAAAAAAGGATTATTGGCTTATTTTTCGAGGTAATTTGCCAAACTTCCTTAGGAAGCCTTATCTTAAAATCGGATTTGAATCTAATACATGGCCACCAATTCACCCAGGACCAATACTTTTCGAAAAAAAGGAGAAAACGCAAAAAAAGCAGCCTCTACTAAAAGTAAAGGACCCAAAATCTCTTTGGGAGGCTTCAAAAACTCCAAGTTTGTCTTAACCCTAGGCATCATCTTGATGTCTGCAGGGATATTTTTGTTTATAGCTTTCATCAGTTATCTGCTGAATGGCCCTGCAGACCAAAGCGTGGTCATGAACAATGATTCTGAGGCCATCAGGGAATCTGCCAGAGAATCTCAAAACTGGTTGGGATTTTTGGGTGCTCAGGCAGGCCATTGGATGATTTACAGATGGTTTGGCGTCGCAGCATTTCTTTTTCCGCCCTTTCTATTCATTTTGGGTTTTAGATGGACTTTTAAGCTTTCCATTATCTCATTAACCCGCTATACCAGCTTTGCTTTATTCTTTACTTTCTGGTTGGGTTTATTGACCGGATATATCGTGATTTTAGTGCAGGGATACTCTTATTGGAGTTTCTTGTCTGGAGGTTTTGGTTACGAATTGGCCAAGCTTTCCTCTGATTTCTTGGGATGGGGCACTTTTATTCTAATTGGCGGAGCACTGCTGATTTTCGTGATATTCTTTTTTGATATTGATAAACTAGATTGGTTTAGCCTCAAAAATACCGGAGATGATATTCCCTATGAGGAAGATGAATCTGAAGGCTCTGATGATTTGGCTATCAAGCCGAGTTCGAAAAATGAAGATCCATTTGCTCTGGATGATGAGGAAGAAATCGAAGATGATGGGTCAAGCTGGACTGTCAAAGGAAATGAAGGACCTATTGAACTTTCCACCGAAAAAACTGAAGAAGAGGATGACCTTTTCAATGTACCTCAGGTAAACCTGCTGGACGAAATCAAGGAAAAGAAATCAGAAGTAGTGGCGGAGGAGAAGCAGTTCTCTGTTACTAAGCCTGTTCATGAGGAAAAGACTGCGGAAGAAGTAGAAAACCTAGACCCCTACGATCCGACCCTGGATCTGCCGAGATACAAATACCCAACCTTGGATTTGTTGAATGAATATGATCTTCAAAAAGTAACCGTTACCCGGCAGGAACTGGAAGAGAATAAAAACAAAATCGTAGAGACCTTAGAGAACTTCAAAATAGGAATCCAGGAAATCAAGGCTACGATAGGTCCTACTGTAACGCTGTATGAAATTGTACCGGAACCGGGGGTTAAAATTTCAAAGATCAAAAACTTGGAAGATGATATTGCCCTTAGTTTAGCTGCCCTAGGTATTCGTATTATCGCCCCAATCCCAGGTAAAGGAACGATTGGGATAGAAGTTCCAAACAAAAACCGCGAATTAGTGCCGGCAAGAGCTGTTTTGGGCACAGAGAAATTCATGCGCTCAGACAAAGATCTGCCTATTGCCTTGGGAAAAACCATCTCCAATGAGGTATTTGTCGTGGATTTGGCCAAAATGCCTCACCTATTGATGGCAGGTGCTACGGGACAAGGTAAGTCTGTGGGTCTGAATATGATTTTGGCTTCCTTGATTTACAAGAAGCACCCATCTCAGCTGAAGTTTGTATTGGTAGATCCCAAAAAAGTGGAATTAACCCTTTTTAATAAAATAGAAAGGCACTTTTTAGCCAAGCTTCCAGGATCGGAAGAGGCGATCATCACGGACACCAAAAAAGTAATTTATACACTGAATTCACTCTGTATTGAAATGGATAATCGCTACAATCTTTTGAAAGATGCCGGAGCGAGAAATCTCAAAGAATACAATGCGAAATTCATAGCAAGGAAGCTGAATCCTGAGAAAGGACATAGATTCATGCCTTATATCGTATTAGTTATAGATGAATTGGCCGACTTGATGATGACTGCCGGTAAAGAAATCGAAGGACCAATTGCTCGGTTGGCACAATTAGCCAGAGCGATCGGAATACATTTGGTAGTGGCCACTCAGAGACCTTCTGTTAATGTGATCACAGGTATAATCAAAGCCAACTTCCCAGCTAGACTTTCTTTCCGGGTGACTTCAAAAATTGACTCCCGTACCATTTTGGATGCAGGTGGAGCTGACCAGCTTATTGGCATGGGAGATATGCTGCTTTCGCAAGGGTCTGAAATGATTCGATTGCAATGCGCTTTCTTGGATACTCCTGAAGTAGATGCGATTTGCGACTGGATTGGAGAGCAAAAAGGCTATTCAGATGCCTATCTCTTGCCTGAATTTGAGGGAGAAGAAAGTGAAAGTGGAGTAGGCGAAGTAGATTTATCAGACAGAGACCCACTTTTTGACGATGCTGCTCGATTGATTGTCATGCATCAACAGGGAAGTACCTCCCTGATTCAGAGAAAACTAAAATTGGGATACAACCGTGCAGGTAGAATTGTAGATCAGTTGGAGGCAGCTGGAGTGGTTGGGCCTTTTGAAGGATCCAAAGCCCGAGAAGTACTCATCCAAGATGAAGCTAGTTTGGAACAGTTATTGAATAGCTTGTAAGTACCGGTTTAGTTTCCATCGGTATTATACACATGAACAAATTAGCCCTAGTTATAACCCTGGTTCTGAGCCTGGCCTTAGAACTCCCTACCTTTGCCCAAAAAGACCCCAAAGCCAAAACCGTATTGGATGCCATGAGCCAAAAGTTCAAAAGCATGAACGGTTTTACGGCTCAATTCGATTTTACTTATCAGGATAATACAGGCTCAAGTGATAGGCAAAGTGGTGAAGTAGCCGTGAAAGGCGAACAATATCGTCTGAAGCTTCCTGAGCAGGAAATCTACAATGATGGCAAGACTGTCTGGACTTTTATTCAAGCTGACGGATACAGAGAAGTGACTATCAATGATGTCTCCCAGACTGAAGGAGAATTGACCCCTTCCAATATCTATAGAATGTATCAGTCAGGCTTTGACTATAAGCTCTTGGCTGACAAGCAATATCAAGGCAAAACAGTATCTGTTGTTGAACTCAAAGCCACCACCAACAATACACCTTTTGAGCGGGTCAAACTGATGATTGACAAAAACACCAAAGATTTGCTTGGATGGGAAATGTTTGATGGACAAGGAGGAATGTTTTCCTATACTTTCAAAAACCTCAAGCAAAACACCAATCTACCTTCCAGCTATTTTGCTTTTGATCCAAAAAAATATCCGGGAATAGAAATTATTGATTTAAGGTAATCTTCTCCGGAATCAACTTTAACCAAGAGTGGATCAATTCCAGCCCGTATTCTGTGAGCAAGGCTTCCGGATGATACTGAACTCCTACTATTGGCAAAAAGGAATGCTGAATCCCCATAATTTCTCCTGAGTTCGTTTCAAGGATTGGGATTATTTCTTGAGGCAATTGTTGAAGCTGAAGCGAATGATATCTGGTGACCTGAAAAGTTTTCGGAAGGTTTTCCAACAATTCAGGCTGCCCAACTTTATTCACGGCGTAAACTTTCCCATGAGTGGGTTTCCTGTTTTTTACCAATGAAGCTCCAAAAAACTCTCCTACAGCCTGGTGTCCAAGGCATACACCCAAAATAGGTGTTCGCTGATGATACTCTTCCAGAATAGCCATTAAGTTTCCCGCCTGTTTAGGAATTCCAGGCCCAGGAGATAATATGAGTCCTTCAAATTGAATGCTTTTTAATTCAGCAAGGGATACATCATTTCTGACTACCTGAAGCTCCTCCCCTGTTTGCCGAATCAAGTCAGCCAGCATATGACTGAATGAATCAAAATTATCTATCAGCAGTAACATCCTTCACCTTCTCAACCAACTTATCAAAACTGCTTTTAGTGGACTCTACCTCAGGGAAAAAGGGAGAAACAGAATCTATTACTCCAGGAGCCCAAGGTTCGATGTACCCGATCATTTCGGAGTTTCTCTCCCATTTTTTGGGGAAATCAAAGTCAAATTCTTTGGTAAACCACAGAAAGAGACTTAGAAAAAATCCCGCTTTTACTACTCCAAAGAGCACTCCGGCAAAGGAATCAAAAGTCCCTAAAATGGTCAAATCCATGACTTTTTTCAAAACCCATCCGACAATCCGGATAAGCAGCAAACTAATCACAAAGATGATCAGGAAGCCTATGACAGGATAGGAGATATTCACTGATTCCACATTCTCTCCCAGCCAAGCAGCTAATGGATCCATAAAATAGAATCCTAAAATCACTGCAATCACAAAACCAAAAAGGCCAAGGATTCCAAGCAGGAATCCTTGTTTGTATCCTTCATAGGCGCCTAGCAACAGCACGCCTACAATGACTATATCTATGATTGAGTTGCTCTCCAATTTAGCTATTTAACAATGCTTTTACTTTATCAGCAATAGCCTTGCCATCTGCTTTTCCTGCTAGCTGTTTGCTAGCCACTCCCATCACTTTTCCCATATCTTTCGGGCTGGAAGCACCAGTTTGTGAGATAATTTCTTTCACTGCCTGAGTCAGTTCCTCATCAGTCAATTCCTTAGGCAAAAACTCTTGAATCACCTTCAACTCGGCCATTTCCACCTCATGCAAATCAAATCTACCTTGTTGTTCGTAGATATCTGCAGAGTCTTTTCTCTGTTTGGCAGCTTTGGTCAACAGCTTCAATTCATCATCTGAAGAAATTTCTCCTTTAGCTCCGCCTTTGGTTTCTTCCAATAAAATCATCGACTTGATTGCTCGCAAGGCTGTCAATCTTCCCTTATCTTTAGCAATCATCGCTGATTTTATTTCACTTTCTATCTTCTGCTTTAAACTCATTCGTCCTAAGTTTGTGTTATACTACTATTATCCGGACAAAAATACCTTTTTGACTCGTTTATGACTAAACTAAGTGTAAATATTAATAAAATAGCCACTTTGAGAAACGCGCGAGGAGCTAATAACCCCAATGTGGTGCAGGTGGCCTTGGACTGCGAACGATTTGGTGCTGAAGGAATCACGGTGCACCCAAGACCTGATGAAAGGCATATCCGATTTCAGGATGTATTAGACCTTTCCGAGGTCGTAACTACTGAATTTAATATAGAAGGGTATCCCGATAAGCGGTATATGGAGCTGGTGAAAAGGGTAAAACCTGCACAAGCTACCCTGGTGCCTGACCCACCAGAGGCTATCACCTCCAATACCGGTTGGGACACGATTACCCATCAGAGTTTTTTGAAAGATATCGTAGCTGAATTGAAAGAATCAGGCTGTAGAGTATCCATCTTCATCAATCCTGAGAGCAAGTATTTTAAACCTGCCAAAGAAACCGGAACCGACCGGGTGGAATTATATACAGAACCTTATGCAGCCCACTACCATGAGGACCGGGAAAAAGCGGTTGCTGCCTATGTTGAAGTATCCAAAATTGCTAAGGAATTAGGTTTGGGACTAAATGCCGGACATGATTTAGACCTACACAACCTGGCATTTTTGAAACACAAAATCCCTTTTTTGGATGAGGTTTCCATAGGCCATGCCTTGGTTTGTGATGCTTTGTATTACGGGCTGGAAAATACGATTCAGATGTATAGAAGAAGACTAGAAGTCTGAAAGCTCAAGGTAGAAAGCTGAAATTTCAGAATCCAAAATTTTGAAAATACCCATACTTTAGTTGTATACTTTCAGAGTAAAAAGTATCTCCATTACTTGATGAGTTTTAGATAAAGGTGAATTTCTCATTGAAAATTAAATAGATGAAATCGAGCATGGCCCAAAGTGACACTCAGAGAGACGCCCCGATGTATCGGAGAACCAATGCGAAGATTCCATTTGACCTCTGAAAAACAAATTATAAACACATGAAATTAAACTTTAAGAAAACAGGCACAGGTAAACCTTTGGTGATTCTTCATGGGCTATTTGGTTCTGCGGACAACTGGTTTTCCATTGCCAAAGAACTGGAGAAAGACTTTACACTTTACCTGGTGGATCAAAGAAATCATGGAGATTCCCCGCACTCGGAGGAATGGAATTACGGGGTCATGGTGGAAGATTTAAAGGAGCTAATTGATGAGGAAGGCTTGGATAGAATCTACCTCATGGGTCATTCCATGGGAGGCAAAACTGCCATGAATTTTGCAGTGGAGTATCCTGAACGGGTGGATCGATTAATCGTAGCCGATATTGCACCCAGATATTATGAAGTCCATCATCAAACTATTTTAGAAGGGCTTAATTCCATCAAATTAGATCAAATCAAATCCAGAAAAGAGGCTGATGATCAGTTGGCAAAGTATATTGATGAAGTAGGCATCCGTCAATTTTTATTGAAAAGTCTGGGTAGAAACAGTGAAGGTTTTGTCTGGAAAATCAATCTTCCTGTGATCACTGAAAATATAGAAGAAGTAGGTGAAGAGTTGGACTCCGATGGAAAATACGAAGGCCCTACCCTATTTCTGGGAGGATCCAATTCAAACTACATTCGGCAGGAAGACCTACCGGATATCTTGGAGCATTTTCCCAACTATCAAATCGAATTTGTACAGGATGCAGGGCATTGGTTACACGCAGAGAAGCCAGAAGCAGTAATTCAGGAAGTCAGAAGATTCTTGAATTAACTTTAAAGGTCTTGATTGAGTTTTGTTTCAGCTTTCTCATTTGAGCTTTCTGACTTTCACTTCACCTTTCGTCCATGCTTCATCACCATATCCACATCCTGTAGCAGGTTGATATAGCGAAGCACATCCCCTCGCACAGCGATGATGTCGGCATATTTTCCTTCGGAGATTGTGCCATAGTCCTTGTCGACTTTCATCGCCACAGCAGGCCAATAAGTAGCAGCTTTGATTGTTAGGAGTGGATCCATACCGAAGCGATTCACCCAGACATCCAGCTCATTCCAGGTGCTTTGGCTATGAAACTTCATGGGGATGCCGCTGTCTGTCCCGATCAAAAGAACCGCCCCGCTTTGTCGGAGTTGATTGAATTTCCGTTCTAAGGTTGGTTTTCTCACAGGCGTAAGCTGGAAATAGGACATCCTACCTGGATAGCGCAAGGATGCCCGGATATCTCTGATAATCGAATCAGGTAAACCCAGGTGCCAAGAGGGATCATCCAGTTTTTCGGGATTATCTCGGACATATTCGTAATTGTACAAGCCTTCTACGGTAGGGGTCCAGAAAATGGGTCCCAAATTCATCTTGGCAGCACGCTCCTTCAATAGCTGCATAATATCTTCCGGATATTCAGGAGCCGAACTGAGCCCCGTATGCTCGAAGCAGTCAACTCCTATCTTTAACCCGACTCTAATTTCATCCGGTCTATGGGAGTGCCCCACCACCGGAAGCCCATATTTGTGGGCTTCATCAACCACGGCTTGTGCTTCCTCCAAGGTCATCTGATCCTGATCAATAAGCTTAATTACATCCACACCGGCGTCGGCCAATTTTTTCACTTTTGCCCGTGCATCCGCAGGACCGTTTACTCCCCATCTAAATGCTTCAGTTCCTGGATAAGGCTTCTTTTGGATAAATGGCCCGGAAACGTAAATAGTGGGACCTGGAATTTCACCCCGATTGATTCGGTCTCGTACATTAATACTTGCTTCCAAAGGGGCACCTAAATCCCTGGCGCTGGTCACTCCAGCCATCAGCAACTGATGGGCGGAGGATGGCATAATAACGGGCTCAAAAAGATCAATGTAGGTGCTGTCCCAATGTGCGTAATCGCTGTGCCCATTAATCATCAAGTGAACGTGCATATCCCAAAGCCCGGGAAGGACACTCATTCCTTCAGTTGAGATAATTTCGGCCCCTGCCGGAATCTCCAAACTTCCCACTTGCCCCACAGCCTTGATCCGCTCTCCTTCGACAATGATGACCGAATTACGAATCGGCGTACCTCCGAATCCGTCGATCAGCGTGCCTCCTACGAGGGCTTTGAGGTTTTGGGGAAACAAATTGCCTGAAATCAGGAAAAAAACAAGGAAGAGCTGGGTTTTAAAATTCATAAGCATCTGATTTGGTCTGATCCAATCAAAAGGTAATGATTTTGCTTTTTAAATTTTAACTTCGTTGTCTAAAATCAAATTCAAGATGCCCCAAGGAAAACTTTTTTTGATCCCCAATGTACTCGCAGAAAATACGGCAGATGCGGTCATTACTCCCCAAGTGAAAGAGGTGATCGCTCATACCAAAGTTTTTCTGGTCGAAAATCTCAGAACCGCACGTCGCTATATCTCCAGTTTGAAATTGGGCGTAAACTTGGAGGAAGTCCATATGGAAATCTTGGATAAAAATACCACGCCGGAGAGCATCAACCGATTACTGCAACCTCTTTTCAAAGGCGCCGATGTTGGAATTATTTCTGAAGCTGGATGTCCGGGAATTGCAGACCCAGGAGCTTTGGCAGTGGCTCATGCCCATGCCAGAGGGATTCAGGTGGTTCCACTATCAGGGCCAAGTTCCATGTTTTTGGCCTTGATGGGCTCTGGTTTTTCCGGTCAGTCATTCGCTTTTCACGGATACTTACCCATAGACAAAAAAGAAAGAAATCAGGCTCTGAGAAAACTGGAAGCAGAGTCAGCAAAAGAGCATAGAGCCCAGATTTTTATGGAAACACCCTTCCGCAACAATCAATTGCTGGAAGATGCATTGGCGGCCCTTTCTCCTCAAACCAAATTGTGCATTGCCAAAAATCTGACCGCTGCTGATGAACTGATCCAAACCAAGACCATTTCGGACTGGAAAAAGAACCCTATTGACCTGCATAAGATCCCGACTGTATTCATCCTTCAAAGCTTTTAACCATGTTTATTCTTGACGCACATTTGGACCTGAGCATGAATGCTTTGGAGTGGAACAGAGATTTGACTCGACCAATCTCAGAAATTAATGCCAGGGAAAAAGGACTGAATGACAAACCCGACAGAGGCCGGGCGACTGTCTCCCTTCCAGAGTTAAGAAAAGGAAATATAGGTTTGGTTGTCGCAACTCAAATTGCCCGCTATGTCGCTCCGGGAAATCCCCTGCCCGGATGGCATTCCCCAGAGCAGGCTTGGGCTCATACACAGGGACAATTGGCATGGTACCAAGCGATGGTTGACCAAGGTGAAATGTCCCAAATCAAAAATTGGAAAGAATTAGAGGCTCACTTGGCGAGCTGGAATGCTGCAACTGATAAAAGCAAGCACCCAATAGGCTTTATACTTTCTCTGGAAGGTGCAGACTCCCTGGTCAATTTGGATTATTTGGAAAAAGCCTACGATTATGGATTGCGTGCAATCGGGCCAGCTCATTACGGCCCCGGACGCTATGCGCATGGAACTGATGCTTCTGCCCCACTCAATTCTCAAGGGAAAGAATTACTTAGAAAAATGGATGAGCTGGGTATGATCTTAGATGCCACGCATTTATGTGACGAAGCATTTTGGGAGGCCTTGAAAATATTTAAGGGACCAGTCTGGGCCAGCCACAACAATTGCCGGGCCTTGGTGGATCATAACCGCCAGTTTTCAGATGATATGATCCAGGCCTTGATAGAGCGAGGAGCCGTGATAGGAGGAGCATTTGATGCCTGGATGCTTAGTCCCAACTGGGAAAGGGGAAAATCTACGCCAGTTGAGCGGGACGTGAGAATTACTACAGTTTTGGATCATTTGGATCACATTTGCCAAATTGCCGGAAATGCTGACCACATAGGAATAGGTTCAGACTTGGATGGAGGATTTGGCAAAGAGCAATGCCCTTGGGATTTGGAAAGCATTGCTGATCTCAGCAAGATTCCAGACCTGCTGAAGAACAAGGGTTTCGAGAAAAATGACATAGAAAAAGTCATGCACGGCAATTGGTTGAACTTTTTGAAGAAAAATTGGGGATAATTGATCTGAAATTGTATAAATCTACCCTTTGATTGGTTGCATAAATAATTCAAATTGAATTATTTGCAGTAGTTAAACGCCAACCTTTCAATTTCTATGAATTTTAAATTTCTACTAAGTTTTCTGATTTGTGGTTTTATTGTTTTTTCTTCTCAAGGCCAAAAGCTTCAAATAAGAGCAAATCATTCTGATGCTAAATTTATCTTATTAAATGATTACGATGACTCCGAAAAGCAGGAGTTGGGAACGGGATCAATTGAGTATAAGCTTGAAAAAAACTCCAAGAATCGGATAAAAATTACCAAACCAGGCTATCAGCCAGTCATCAAAGAGTACAATAAAGACCTGAAATGGGATAAATCGCAAGATGTAGTTTTAGATACCCGAAGAATTGATATCTCAGTTGAGCCTTTTGATGCCGAGATATTTGTAGATGGCAGAAAAATCGGGTCAAAAGCTATTTACATGACCATCCCCAAAGACCGCTCTGCTACTTTGGAAATTAAAAAGCCGGGTTTTGCGTCGGTTACCAAAACCTATTACAATTCACCAGAGCGAGAGACTCCTCCGGTTCGAGAATTTTTCGAATTAAAAAATAGACAAGTTCGCCTGGAAGTACAGCCAGCAGACGGGCAAGTAAGCCTCAACGGAATGCCTATGGGTAAAGGAAATCAAGATATCATCGTTCCGGCTGGTGATTGTGTTACTGTAAAAGTCAATAAAGAAGGCTTTGTAGAGTACACCAAAGTTTATTGCAACAAACCTGGAATCGACCCTGATCCTCCTGTGAGAGAATCTGCTGTTTTGGATGAAAGATTGGTGAAAATCACCACTATTCCTACAGATGCAGCGATTGAGGTATTGGGACAGCGTGTAGGCGTAGGTTCCTACGAATTGAAAGTACCTAAAGGTCGTTGTATTTCTGTTATTGTATCCAAAGATGGTTTTGTGAAATATTACAAAGACTACTGCAATCAAACAGATAGAAATACACCACCTGTAGCAGATGCTATTGAAATGGCTAGGGATCAAGCCTACGACAATTCGGTTTCTTCAGATTTGGCAAATGTCAGAATCACTGTACCTGTGAATAAATCCTACAGCGCCGAAGAAGCTTGGAGAATATTATCCTCCATTGTTACCCGATATTTTGATATTTTAGAAACTGTGGATTTTAACACAGGATATCTGACCACTTCTTGGCAAGTCGAGAATTTCAATTCATCTGTCATCAGAACCAGAGTTATTGTGAGTTCTGGAGGCAACTCCGACCAATTAGCCTATGCTGTCAAATTAGTCAGTCAAGCGGCAGATCTTAATGATCCAAGTAGGGTGAAAGAGGTGGTTACCGTTAAGGATGATGAGCTATTTAGAGATTGGTCAAGAATCATGATTAAATACCAAGGATTGATTGAGGAGATTCAAGCACGATTGCAATAAATCAATATTCAAAAACAACAAAAAAACCTCAGAAAATATCTTCTGAGGTTTTTTTATAGCCCCGACGGGAATCCCCGTCCGAATGGCTTCAGCCGGGCGGAGAACCTAGATCTAGCATTTAGGAAACGCTTGTTATTAGGTAGTTTTTCAAATACCAGTATTTCAATTGTTTGTAAATTTTTATTGCAGTAAAACACGTCCCCATTCTATCTCTAACTGCAAGGTGATTTTACCTTCATCCCCTCAGGCAACACCTACTTCGTAACAATCTTGAGGAAGTTCGAAGAATCAAATCTGACATATCGTAAAATGAAGGTAGGTGAGGGTTTTTATCTATTGCCCTGGTCATGGCTGAAGTAAAAAACCAAGGAGATTTACACACACATTCTTTCGATTTCCAATAAAAAGGAGCAGAGTTCGCTAGACAGTTTGGACGAAATTCTTAATTTAGTTTCGGAATAAGACAAGAATCCATTTAACAAATAATATAGACGACTAATGGGGACTTGGAGAGTTTGTGAATGCCCCTGATTTTGTATGGCGAATAAGAAGGGTAATATTTCAATCTCCCTTTTCATTTAAAAATCAAACAGCTCCCGATTTTTAATATGTTCTTGAGCTGATGGGAAAAAACGTGCACTAGTTCATGAGTCGCTGGCGCACGAGCGAATTGGGTAATGGGAGAATTCGTTAGGCAGTAAGATGGAATAACATTACTAAAGGTGCATCTATGCAGCTAGAAATGGTAAATAGAATTACAAAAAGTGCATAAATAAACAAGTTATAGGGCATTTTAAAAGACGACACAACTACAATGAGTTTGAAAGGACAAACAGTAAGAATAATAGTAAGTGAACCTTGGGATTGGGAAGAAAATCTTTTCGGGACGATTATTTCTGACCGTGGCGGAGAAAAATTATTGGTTAAATTGACTAAACCAATAAAAGGCAAAAAATTGACAAGCGACCTAATCGAACTTAAACCAAGATATGAAAAGGAAACATTTAAACCACTTGGACAACATTACTCTGTGACAGTTGGCGGTGCTTTGGTAAAAGAAGAAAATGACGAATTTGATTATATAATAATCGGCAGTGTAACAATCGATTAAAATGACATTAGCTGAACTACATACAAAATTAAAAAGCAATGGAATTGGCGAAGACCAATATTTCCTACACGGACTTTTCGGCTCTACTGACGACAATGACAAAATAGGCTTAACAATAAGACAAGGACAAAACGGACTTGAATATGAAACTTTTTATAAAGAGCGTGGTGAGAAACACTCAATAAGAACTTTTACGACTGAAAAAGAAGCTTGTGAACACATTTTTAAAAAACTCATTGACGAACAAATACTTTACAGAATCCAAAAAATTGTAGGTCTATCAGGAATGACAGTGAATGAAAGACTATGGGAAAGCGGACTAATGGACGAGTTTGATAGAGCCAAAAAGAAAGACAAAACAAGAGCGAAGGAAATTTTAAGGTGGTTAAGAGTTGACGAACCTTCAATTCAAAAGATTGTAAAATGACGACAGAAGAAAAAAAAACGCCCTATAACAGGCGTTTGGCTCAATGGCGGGTAACGTGGTTAATTGAACATTTTACCTCGTATCAACTTTTGTGGTGTATTGACAGTTTAGTGCTCCGAAATCCGCCACTGCGCCAAGCGCCAAAACGTTAATATAGTAGCCCTGCTAGGAATCGAACCTAGATCTAGCGTTTAGGAAACGCTTGTTCTATCCGTTGAACTACAGGGCCAAGCCTTGAATCTAAATTCAAGTCACGCAAGTTAAAATAAAACCCTACTTTTTGACAAATTATTTCGACCCAACTTATGGCATTACAGGGAATTACCCTATCTTTGCACTCCAAATTTAGGATGGACGGGTTCCATCCACTAAACAAACACAATTTAAATTATGGCAGTTAAAATCAGATTAGCACGTAGAGGTAGAAAGAAAATGGCTATCTATGACGTGGTTATCGCAGATGCAAGAGCTCCACGTGATGGACGCTTCATCGAGAAAATCGGTACTTACAATCCGAACACTAACCCTGCTTCCATCAACATCAACAATGAGCGTGCTCTACAGTGGTTGTTGAACGGAGCTCAGCCAACTGACACTGTAAAAGCTATGCTTTCTTACAGAGGTGTCATGCTGAAAAAACACCTTCAAATCGGTGTAATCAAAGGAGCAATCACTCAAGAACAAGCGGATGCGAAGTTCGAAGCTTGGTTGAACGAAAAAGACGCGAAAATCGCAGGCAAGGTTGATTCTATCGGCAAGGCTAAAGAAGAAGCTCGTAAGAAAGCTTTGGAAGCTGAAGCTGCTAAGAACCAGGCTCGTTTGGATGCTATCAAAGCTAGAGAAGACGAAGCAAAAGCTGCTGCAGCGGCTGCTGAGGCTCCTGCTGAAGAAGCTAGCGAAGAAGCAGCTCCTGAAGCTTCCGCAGAAGGCGACGAAGCAACAGAAGCTTAATAAAGAATCTCCCCATGAACAAGGAGCAATGCTTTCAATTAGGCTATGTAGCCAAGGTTCATGGACTTCGTGGTGAAATAGTTGTGGTGCTGGATGTGGATTATCCAGAGGATTATGAAGATCTGGAGCACCTTTTCCTCGAACAAAAAGGCAGATTGGTTCCATTCTTTTTGGAACACTTTGTCTTACAGCCAGGAAATAAAGCCTTGGCAAAATTTGAGGAGCTGGATCGCATAGAGCAGGTGGAGCATTTGGTAGGGTCGGAAGTTTACCTTCCGCTTAGCGAACTTCCCGAACTAACAGACGATCAATATTACTACCATGAATTAATAGGGTTTGAGGTAGAGGATGAAACCAAGGGACTTCTCGGTCCGGTGGAAATCATTTACGATCTGGAAACCCAAGATCTCCTCGGAGTAAAACACCAAAACAAAGAAGTGCTCATCCCAATTCAGGATGGCATCATTCAAAAGGTGGACAAGGCAGCTAAAAAAGTTTACTGCCGATTACCCGAAGGTTTACTTGACATTTATTTGGAAGACTGAGGCATGCACATTGACATCATCAGCGTTGTTCCCGGATTATTGGAAGGGCCTTTCTCTCACTCTATTCTAAAAAGAGCTGAGGAAAAAGGACTAGCCACAATTCGAGTGCACAATTTGCGGGATTATGCCACTGGCAAGCAAAAGCAGGTAGACGATTATGCCTTTGGAGGCGGCGCGGGAATGGTCATGATGATTGAACCCATCGCCAACTGCATCGAGGCTTTGCAAAAAGAGAGAACATATGATGAAATCATCTATATGACTCCTGACGGCAAGACTTTTGATCAGCCCATGGCAAATACGCTATCGATGAAGCAAAATCTACTGATCCTTTGTGGTCACTACAAAGGTGTGGATGAGAGAATTCGAGAGCGGTTTATCACTCAGGAAATCAGTATCGGAGATTTCGTCCTTTCAGGAGGTGAATTGGCAGCAGCTGTAGTGGCGGATGCAGTGATCAGACTCCTACCGGGCGTTTTAAACGATGAGACTTCTGCCTTGACAGATTCCTTTCAGGACAATCTGTTAGCCCCACCAGTCTATACCAGGCCTGCTGAATGGCAAGGAATGGAAGTGCCGGAAGTGTTACTTTCTGGGCATGAAGCCAAAATAAATGAATGGAGATTTGAAGCGTCGGTTCGCCGAACCCGTGAGCGAAGACCTGACCTTTGGGCCAAGTCCGGATTAGGGGAAAGCGATTTGAAATCGAACAAAAAGTAATTGAATAAGCCACGCGTTGGCCAAACAGCGAAAGCATAAAATATAGAAGCTATGAGCGAACTAATGAAAATTGTAGAAGCGGAATACAGCGAGGCGAGAGCCAAATTCCCTTCTTTCAAAGCTGGTGATACCATCAACGTACACGTACGTATCAAAGAAGGTAACAAGGAAAGAATCCAGCAGTTCCAGGGAACTGTAATCCAGCGTAAAAACCCGAATACCAATGGTGAGACTTTCACAGTAAGAAAAATCTCGAACGGTATCGGTGTAGAGCGTATCTTCCCTATCCTTTCTCCTTCTATCGAGCAAATCGATCTATTGAGACAAGGTAGAGTAAGAAGAGCTAGATTGTTCTACTTGAGAGGACGTCAGGGTAAAGCTGCTCGTATCAAGGAAAAAATCCAGGTGAAGCACTAAGCTTCTCCGGAAATCATAAAAAAGGAACTCAGCAATGGGTTCCTTTTTTGGTTTAAAGCCATTTGTAGACAGGAAAAAGCCAGCCCTCCATTTCATTCAGCTCAACCCCTCTTACAATCCTCCACAAATCCTTATCTTTGCACCCTGATTTGAAAAACTTTATATCAAATAGCCTGTTTTCAGACTAGAAACACAATTCCATGAGTAGAGAAGTTCGCGTACGATTTGCCCCTTCACCCACAGGGCCCTTGCATATTGGAGGTGTAAGAACCGCCCTATACAATTACCTTTTTGCCAAAAAAACGGGAGGTAAATTCCTCTTGAGAATAGAAGATACAGATCAGAATAGATTTGTTCCTGGTGCAGAGGAGTACATTAAAGACTCTTTGGAATGGTTGGGGATAGCTCCAGATGAAAGCCCATGGAATCCAGGTTCGGTAGCCCCTTATCGCCAATCTGAGCGAAAGGCTGACTATATGCAGTACGCTTTGGACTTAGTGGAAAAGGGACATGCCTACTATGCTTTTGATACAGCAGAGGAACTGGAAGCTATGCGGGAAAGACTAACAGCTGCCAGAGTGGTGACCCCTCAGTATAACAGCATTACCCGAACCCAAATGAAAAACTCTCTGACGCTCTCTGAAGAAGAGGTGAAAGAGCGCTTAGCATCGGGTGAACCTTATGTCATTCGGGTGAAAATCCCTCGAAAAGAAGAGGTGAGAATGAATGACCTGATTCGAGGATGGGTGATGGTTCATTCCAGTACTTTGGATGATAAAGTATTGATGAAGTCTGACGGGATGCCAACCTATCACCTTGCAAACATCGTGGATGATCATTTGATGGACATTACGCATGTCATCAGAGGGGAAGAATGGCTACCATCAGCTCCATTGCACGTGCTACTTTATAAATTCTTCGGTTGGGAAGACACCATGCCGGAATTTGCTCATCTGCCACTCCTTCTGAAACCAGATGGTAATGGAAAATTATCCAAAAGAGATGGCGATAAGTTAGGGTTCCCTGTTTTCCCACTCAATTGGGAAAATAAGGAAAGCGGAGAAACGGCTGCAGGTTTTAGAGAGCAAGGCTATCTTCCTGAAGCCCTATTAAACTTCCTGGCATTCTTGGGTTGGAATCCCGGAGATGAGCGCGAGATTTTTTCCAAAGAAGAATTGATAGAAGCATTTAGCATAGAAAGAATCGGTAAGGCAGGAACCAAATTCGACATCGCTAAAGCAAAATGGTATAATGAGCAATACATCCGTACCAAATCCAACCAAGAATTGGCTATACAGGTAATTGCCGATGCAGCCAAGGATGGCATGGAGCTTTCTCAGGAAAAGGCAGAGGCTATCGTTGCTTTGACAAAAGAGCGAGTAACGTTCGCGTCTGAAATCTGGAGTGAAAATAAATTCTTGCTAATCGCTCCTACCTCATTTGACGAGCAGGTAGCCAGTAAAAAATGGAATGAAGATGCAGTCAAAGTACTGGAGCACTATGCAGGAAGTATAGAGGCTCATTCTGGCGATTTTGACGGGGCAACCGCCAAGTCCCTATTGGAAAATTCGGCCGCTGCTGTGGAAGTTAAGTTGGGAAAAGTTATGCAAGCAGTAAGATTGGCGGTCACAGGTGCAGGTGCAGGACCGGATTTGATGGAGATATTTGCTATCTTAGGTGCTAAGGAAGTAGCAGCAAGAATCAAGTTTGCGATTGAAAGCCTTCCTGTTGCAGGATAAAATTCAAGTCATGGCTAAAAAGAAAAAAACCAAAAAAGAAGACCCAAAAGTTCACGATGAACTGAAAGGTTTCAAAATGGAAATCAACTCATTCGGAGAGATTAATTCTTCCTTTCCTATCGATAAAATCAACGAGTTTTTGAATAAAAATGTGGAAGACAAAAAGTTGAAAGATCGAGACGATTTAGAAGATGTTAAAAAACCTAAGAAATAGAAAAAAGCTCCTAATTGGAGCTTTTTTTCTTTTCTTTTAAAGATAATTATCTACAAACTAATTACTTTTAAACTTTACCTAATAGTTTCGATAAATCAGATGAAAGCAGGAAAACCACTCATTCTATTTTTGTTATTCATTCTAAATGCTTCCTTAACCTATTCCCAAACAGGCAGTATCAAAGGCATTGTCAAAGACGCTGACACAGGGGAGACACTACCGTTTTGCAATGTGTTTATCAATAATACCACCATCTCTACAGTCACAGATATGAATGGCGCTTATTTATTGGAAAATCTTGAAGCGGGACCCTTGGAGTTGAGCTTTTCCTTTATGGGCTATCAGGCAGAGACCAAAAAAGTCAATTTAAATCCTGGAGGTCTCCTGACTGTCAACCTAAGTATGAAAGCCCTTGAAACCGAGCTGTCAGATGTAGAAATCAAAGCGAAAAGAGATAAAAGTTGGGAAAGGGATCTAAGGAAATTTCAAAATCTCTTCTTGGGAAATGATGCCATTGCTGCGCAGGCAATCATAGAAAATCCCTGGGTGGTAGACTTCCCCGAAGTGAGCGATAAAAACACCTTCAAGGCCTCCACCCAATTACCCTTGGAAATCAATAACAACTACTTGGGCTATAAAATAACTTTTGACTTAAAAGAGTTTTTCAATACCCCAACCAATTATCGGATAGCAGGCGCAGCGAGATTTGAGGAGATGAAACCTGAATCGGAAACCCAGCGCAAAACTTGGGAACAAAACCGTGCCGACGTCTACAGAAAGTCCCCTCAGAACATGTTCCGGGCTATCATCAATGGAGAGCAGGAAAGGGAAGGCTTTTTCCTTTATGGAGATAAACCAGGAGGCTCTCCTTCTCTCAACATGCGCTCAGATATTTTTGCGAATGAATTGGGTCGCTCGGTAATCCCTTACAAAACTGATCAAATGGTGGTGCCAGCTGACAAGCCAGGGGAATATTGGATCAATCTGAAAGGCAGAATTGAGATTCATTATCAAAAAGGATATACACAAATCAACACCTACAAAGATGCCCCATATCCGGTATCCTGGCTGGAGGTCAATGGAGGAAAAGTTCGGGTTCGGGAAAATGGATCAATTCTCAATCCACAGGACCTGGTTTTCTCCGGAGATATGGATAGGAAAAGGATCGCTACTATCCTACCCTTAGATTACGACGCTGAGAAAGCTATTCAACTTCAAAATTTAGAGAGAACTGCAGCTAATTTTCAGGAGAAGGTCTACCTGCATACGGATAAACCTTATTACTATGCTGGAGATGAGGTGTTTTTCAAGGCTTACTTTAAGTATGGAAATCCTTACCTGAAAGAGGAATTGAGCAAAGTTCTGCATGTGGAATTATTGAATTCTACTAGGGACTTTGTCATTGAGAAAAAATTCAAAATTTTTGATGGAGTAGTAGTGGGAAATTTTTACCTACCAGATAGTTTATCAGAGAAAAAATATTACCTGAGAGCCTATACCAACTGGAATAAAAATTACGGCCCGGATCATTACTTCATTAAAACCCTTCCTGTTTTAGGCCCTTTTGAAAGACTTAACGCTAAAGGGGAACTGACCCTGGGCTCGGAATATATTCAGGTCAATACCCCTAAAAATAGCTATGGCCCTCGGGAAAAAGTAAACTTGACATTGACTCTTACTGATAAAAATCAAAAGCCAATTCAAGCCAATTTATCAGTATCAGTTTTAGATCAAAGTTTGGTGTCGCCTATGGAGGATCCTGCTAAAATCAAACAGACTTTAGTCTTGGATGAGATTCCAGAGAGCATCAAAATTGATCGCTTTTCCTATCCAGTAGAAAAATCCCTCACCCAAAAAGGAAAAGTCCTGGATGAAAAAGGAAAAGGAGTACAAAGTCAGGTTACTGTTTTCATCAATGATTTTGAAGGAATTGTAGATCTAGAGTCAGATCGAAATGGGGATTTTTCTTTGGAGGAAATGGAATTCTACGGTCCTATGAAAATTGCAATTCAGGCTCAGGACAAAAAAGGAAAGAACATCTCTAATATTCAGTTGGAGCCGGAACTAAATGCACCTGTCTCTTTGCCAAAAAACAGCATATTTCCTACGATTGAAAAAAGTGATACACCTATCCGGGAAATAAATCTCCGTGAAAGAGAACAGGAATTGGAACCTGTACTGGTAGAAGATAAAAAAGCCACCAAGATTGAGGCTATTTATGGAAATGCTGACTATGTGGTTAGCGGTGATAAAATCATGGCAACCGGAAATTCAGTTGATTTAGTCAATAGCTTGGCAGGGAATGTTCCGGGCATGCGGGTAACCCTAGAGGGTGCCTCTGGAAGACAACAAATACGTTTGAGAGGTGGAGCTACTTCAGTAAGCAGCTCGATGGAACCCTTGGTCATGATCAATGGTGCAATCATGGCCAGTACAGGAAGTTCAACTGCGGCAGACAACCTTAGAAGTATCAATCCCAATGATATTGATAGAATTGAGGTCGTTTCCAGAACTGTATCTATGCTTGGTGATCAAGGAAGAAATGGAGTAATAGCTGTTTATCTCAAAGAAGGAAATCAAAACATCTCATCCCCTTTGATGCCTACAGTAGGCTTGTCCCAATTTGTGATCGAAGGGTATGAACCTGTCAAGTCCTTCTTTTACATGGATTATGAGCAAGAAAAAGATTTCAGCGGGAAGGATCAAAGACAAACACTTTACTGGAATCCTTACCTAGTAACTGATGAATCCGGAAAAGTGAATATCAGTTTTTACACCAATGATCTAGCTGGCCCGATGATTGTGGAAGTGAGGGGTCTTGGACTCAATGGAGAGCCAGTTTCCGGAACTTTCATCATCAATTCCAAATAGTTATTTGGTTGGTTAATCCTTAATTTTGCACATGCGTCAATTCATCCTGCTTTCTTTTTTAATTTTTCTCAGTCATTTTGGATTCTCCCAAACAAGTGTTGGGGTTAGAGCTGGCTATGCGACTTCCTCTTATTCATACAGGCCTGCAGCAAATTTTCGGGCTATCAGCACCGAGAGTGTAGGTAAGCCCACTTTTGCCTTGGTCGTAGAGCATTTTAATTCAAAAAACGCTGGGATTGAACTTAATATCCAATGGATCACTTTGGGCTTTCAGCAGGTCAATGGAGAAGATGAACCCATTTTAGTCAATAGGACAGAGTTAGAATACTTGAAATTCCCATTACTAGCTAGTTTTTTTGCCGGGAGAAGCGGAAGATTTCAAATCAAAATGGGCCCTCATTTTGGTTATCTGATGAAAGCTAATGAAGTTCAAAGGCAAATCAGCAACCCCAATACACCTGTGATTCCTACTTACGGAGGAGCCAACGACAAGCCGAATCGATTTATGTATGGACTTACCGGTGGAGCAGGGATTTCCAAACTATTTGGCAAGAGCACCATTTCGGGAGAGGTTCGTTTTTCTTATGACTTCACCAATCCTGAGAGTCAGGACAGGATTTTCGACATGAATTCTACAAATTTGGAGTTTACACTAGCGTATTTGTTTAGAGTGCGAGATCCTAAGACTAAGAAATAGATTATTTAGGTAATTGGTTTTCAACCTTTTTAAAAATCTTAATTTTTTTCCTTTCGTTCTGTCATATATTCCTCTCTTTACCCGACTAAAGGATGTAAATGAATCGGTCACAGCTCGAACATATCTTAAAGCTTCATCATCGAGAAGCCTACATCTGGGCAAGGCAATGCTGTCAATTTGATGATGAACTCGCTAAAGACATGCTTCAGCAATCTTATCTCAAAATCCTTGAAGGAAAAGCTAAGCTAAAAGATGCTACTAAGGTTAAAACCTGGCTTTTTTCAATCATCCGATATACTTGCATAGATTCATTGAGAAAAGGAAATAGACTGCAGGCCTTAGGAGAAAAGGATGATTTTATAGAACCTGAGAAGGATACTGAAGAATTGAATTTTGAGGCAATTCTCAGCCAACTTCCGACAATGCAAAGAGAAGTCATTACTTCGGTTTTTTACCACCAAATGACTATTGCTGAAAGTGCTGAGATCCTTCAAATCAGCCTTGGAACGGCCCGAACTCATTACGAGCGCGGAAAAAAGAAACTCAAAGAATTAATCTTAAAATCCCAAATACTGGAATATCATGGAAAATGATCAACTGATAAAAGACTTTTTCTCTGAAATGAAGAAGCAAGATCAAAACCTTCCTATTCCCGAATTCCCGGAAACAAAGGTGAGCACCTTTAATTGGTGGTTCCCAATGGGAATAGCTGCATCCTTACTCGTTGGAGGATTATTATGGTATCAACAAGAACCAGCCAAAGAAGCGCCCAATGAGGTAATTATTATTTCTCTTCAAGAAAATGAAAATCAGCAGCAAACATTGATTATAGAGGAAAAGGCATACATCGATGTTTGGGAGTCAAGCACCTCCTCATTACTAACAGAATTCTAAGCTAAACCAACTTAACCTATGAAAAACCTATTAATAATCCCCCTTTTCCTGCTTTCTTCTATTGTGATGGCCCAGGATATTTTCAAAAAGAATTTATACTCTGCCGACCAAATCATGGAGGCACGGGAGAAAATCAACCTGACTGATGCCCAAGCCACTAAGATTAAAAAAATCCATGCAGAAAATGCTGGAGAATTCTCTACCCTAAAATGGGACTTGGATGAAGCCAATGCCAAATTGGAAAAGATGCTTCAATTGCCTAAAGTAGATGCCTTAGCTGTTAATAAACAATTAGACAAGGTTTTACAGCTCGAAAACCAATTGAAGAAAAAGCAGCTCAGTTCTTTGGTTGCCATCAAAAACGAATTGACAGAGGAGCAAATCAAACAGATGGGACAAACTCGAGTATTAGGATATTCCAGTATTAGCCCTTCAACTTCTGTACGCGGATCAATAGCTAGTGGACTTCGTGGTACTGGACAAACGAGATCGGGCCAACCTGCCTATAGTACCTATTCTGGATTTTCTCCAAATTCGAAAGTGAATGTGGTAGTAGCTGGGGAAGCCAGCAGTGACCAGCCCCTTTTTGTCATCAATTCGGATGCAGGAACTATGGAAAAATCCTCAATGGAGCAGCTTGATATCAATCCTAATGATATTGAAAGTATCACTGTGCTGAAAGATAAAAGTGCCACAGAAGTGTACGGAGATAAGGGCAAAAATGGAGTAATCATTATCACCCTCAAAAAGGGAGCAAAAGTTAAGATTAAATAATCAGGCAAGACATAAAGTAAAAAAGGAGGCCATTCAGCCTCCTTTGTCCTAACCCTCCAAGGGTTTAAAACCCTTGGAGGGTTCAAAACGGAAAATCAATTCAGAAACTTCCAGCTGGCTTTGTGATTTTTGTCTAGAGGTTTTCCAGTCACTTTCGCTCTTAAAATTTCCACGGGCATGGTATTTTGCTGCATGATCATGTCGTGAAAGGCTTTCTCATCCATTTTTCCGGAATCCACCATTTCTTTTCTCAAGGAATAAAACTCCAAAGCACCAATCATATAAGCAATCTGATAAAGCGGTCCGTAGCTTCCTTCAAAAGACCTTCTTACCTCTGCCTCTGCATTGGCGTATTCATGTCCTACTCGATTTACCAGTAAATCAATACATTCCTGAGGTGTCATTTTTCCTAAATGATAGTTGAGAGAAAAGATAATCCGTGCGCAACGGTGCATTCTCCAAAATAGCATACCTACCTTGTCTTTTGCATCTCTTGGAAAATCGCGATCCCAAAGCACAAACTCCCAATACAAGGCCCAACCCTCCGTCCAAAATGGTGTTCGAAATAAGCGCCTGTGAGTCATGTAGCGCTGATTCATAAATTGCTGCAGGTGGTGACCGGGAATCAATTCATGCTGAACTGTAGCTCTGGAAAAGTGAGGGTTATTCCCTCGCATTGACATCATTTTTTCCTCATGACTCATTTCGGAGGTAGGATAGGAAATCTGAATCACCTCTCCCCCCAAAAAGAAGGGACTTACTCGCTGCCTTTCTGCAGAAATCATGGATGTTCTCCAGGTTTCTTTAGCCAATTCAGGCACGGTAATCCAATCATTTTTTTCCATGATGTCAATTGCCTCATTTCCCAATCTTACTACTTCTTCCGGCCAAGCTCCTTCAGGTAAATAGGTTTCTTTGACCATCTCCAATGCTGCTTTCCAGTCATTCCCAAAACCCAATTCATTGGAGGCTTTGAGCATTTCTTTTTCACACCAGGCAAATTGCTTTTCCGCTTCAGCAATCAACTCCTCAGGAGTATAAGCTATCATTTCAAATGCCAATTGATTTAGCAGAGCTTCTCGCCCTATAGGCTTTCCGATGATCCCACTTCCATCATCCTTCACTGAATTGGTATAATGCTCTCTCAAGGCTTTGGCATAGGCTTTCATAGAAGCATCCAATCGCTTCCAAGGCTCAGGCATCCACCAAGTAAACTGCGGATCATAATCATAGTAAAAATTATAAGCCTCTCCTACCACACGGTTTAAGCTTTCCACAGCGGAAGCAGCCAAATCGGCTTTTTGCCAAGAATTGTACTTGGAGGTAGTCGGTAAAGTCTTTAATTGCGTATCAATTTGATTGGCTACCTGGTTCCAACTTGCTGCCAAAGCTTGAGAATCGGGTTGCTTGGCTCTTCTTCTATCCACTACGAATGCATGCAAAGGACTACCGAATGCAACCACGTTTTTGATCGCATCAAAATCCCTTTTTTCAAGTTGCAATTCTGCCAACTGAGTCTCGAGATAATTCCTGAAAAGCACATAGTCTATTTTACCATCCTCAGAGAATGCCTCGTAATTGTAGCTTTGCAAAGCATCCAAGTATTCTTGATTGAATGCTTGCATGCGTTCAAAATATTCATCAGAAAGTCTATTCGTATATAATCGCCCCAGTGCTCCCCTATCCGCTTGATAGGTGGTGATCATATTGGCCAATTCTGTGGCCTGCACCCAAAAACTAAAGCAAACAAATAGAAAAACTAAGAGTGTTTTTTTCATAATTGAATTGAGCTTGGTGGTTCAAAGTCTAAAATACCAAATAAACCCTAAGGTTACTATTTAAGTTAAACCACATAGCCACTTTTAAAACCGCATAGGAACGATAGAAAACATAGAATTAGAAACGATCCAATTTTTCAAAGTATTTATTGATAAAAGTCTTTTGGCCTTGCTGGAAAAGGTTAATTACATTAAAATTGATCAAAATACCCTTAGGGGCTTTCAGAAGATTCATATAATTCATTAGCTGGGCTTGGTGAATAGGCAAAATCTCATTAACTGACTTGAGTTCTAGAACCAAAACTCCTTCCACTAAAAAATCACATCTTAACAAAGTCTCTAGTTGCTGACCCCGATAAATTATTGGAACTGATAGTTCCGATTTATAATTAATAGATCGATAGTCAAACTCAGCGATAAGGCATTGATGATAAACACTTTCTAGAAGACCAGGGCCTAAAAACTTATGTACATGAATTGCCGCGCCTAAAACTTGGTAAGTCAGTTCGTCTAAAGATTTCTGGGTGTAGTTCATATCCCCATTAAATTAAAATAAAAAAAATTAGAAATGTAGTTTAAACTATAGTTTTTAGTCTATGATTTCTATGATCTCTATGCGGTAAAAATTTTTTCTTCATTGAGATCAAAACCGAAATAAATACCCGCCAAGATCTTTGAAAGTATTCTTTATGCGAGTAGAATCCACTGAAGTTTTCTCCAAGTATTCCTCCCAACCATTCGCATCCTTCAAGTCAAATTTCACCTCCACCAATTTCTCCTCAGCAAAACTATTCATCCCCCGCTTTTCGTCTACTAATCCCAAATAACTGTTCTCCGAAACCCGGTAAATTTTAGCCCAACCTTGATCTGCAGACAATCTCAAACCCAGATTTTCGGTCATAAAAATCTCCATAGGAAGCATATCCTTGTAATAAAGCCAGGTGACTGAGCCATAAAAATTCAAATTCGACCCCAATTTGGTTGACTGAGGCTCCAGGCTTTGCAATTCGGGCATTAAAATTTCATTTTCAGGATGCTGCCGAAACATTTCAAATTCCAATAAATAGCCTTCTGGATCAATCGCTACAAATCCATCATGAGCTCCTTCCGGGTTTTGTTTGAGTGAATATTTCACCGGAATATTTTCCTTCTGAACATGCTCATACCAAGCTTCTAAATTATCGGTCAATAATGCCAAAGCCACAGATTTAGCTTCTTGACCTGAATATTCAGAATCAGCCACACTTTTCAGAACCAAGCGGGAATCTCCTGCTATCTGAAAAGTAGCAGAGCTTGCATTCTCCTCCAGAAGCTTCAAGCCCAATTTTTCGGCATAAAAATCTTTTGCTTTATTCAAATCTTGAAAGAACCAGATCAACTCCTGTCCCTGAATCTGAAAATCTTCCAAGCCCCTGAATTCAGAATTTTCGGCCAACAAATTATTTATTGCTGATGAGGGATAGCCCAAAAGTCTACCGAAACGCCGACTCAAGTCCCTGATCTCTTTTTCATCTGAAGTAGATGCTAGCCGCTTTTTCAAATCCTCATAGTTTAATAAGGCCGTTCCCTTGTACAGAATTAGAACTTCTTTTCCTTCTGCTATATCCTGAGGAAACAATTTCGTTTTAACTAACTCTGATTCTCTGAAAAAACTGATTTGATATTTCTCTGCTAATCTCTCTGCTTCTGGCATAAAAAGATCCATTTCTGCCTCAGACATCAAAGGGCCTAAAGCCAAAGGCTTGACATCCGTTGCCACCATTTCGGCAAACGCCTCCACTTGACCGGATTCTTTAAGAAACTCGCGTTTCGTACAGGAAGCTGATAGAATAAGTAAAACGAAAAAGGCTAAATCACAGAGTTTAAAATTCATTTGGGTGCTTTGTTTTATTGTGCAAGATAAAGCTAGTAAGAAAAACTTTCATCCGTCTCTGCATCCATCCTTCACTTTTATGCATCTAAGGATTATAATCTGCAATACTAAATTCTTACAACATAGTAAAAATCAAATTATTAAATTGTTTTCCCGTACTAAACCAAAATTTACATTCCTTTATACTTAACCCTAACTCTTTTTATGGAACTCATCATTCAAAACCTCTCCAAAACTTACTCCAATGGAGTGAAAGCCCTCAATGATATCTCACTCACCATCCCACAGGGAATGTTTGGATTATTAGGTCCAAATGGCGCTGGAAAGTCAACCTTAATGCGTACGATAGCTACTCTTCAGGATGCTGATGAAGGAAGCATTTCTCTGGATGGGATTGATGTACTTCAGGATAAACAGTCGGTAAGGGAACGCTTGGGATATCTCCCTCAGGATTTCGGCTTATACCCTAGAATCAATGCTGAGACTATGCTGGATCATATTGCGCAAATGAAGGGAATTGGAAATAAATCTGAGCGAAAGGAGCTGGTAGCTTCACTATTGAATAGGGTAAACTTGTATAAGGATAGAAAGAAAGGTTTGGGAACTTACTCTGGAGGTATGAGACAGCGATTTGGAATTGCTCAAGCACTTGTTGGAAACCCGAGTCTGATCATAGTTGATGAACCTACAGCAGGATTAGATCCATCTGAAAGAAACCGCTTTTACAATTTACTTTCCGAAATCGGAGAAAATACTATCGTGATTCTTTCTACACACATCGTCGAAGATGTAAATACCCTTTGTTCAAATATGGCCATCATTTGCATGGGAGAATTACTGATGCAGGGAAAACCTAAAGACGGCTTAGCTATGGTACAAGGGAAAATTTATAAAAAATCCATTGATAAAAGTGAATTAGATCAATATCGCCAGGATTACCATGTGATCTCTACCAAGCTTATTGAAGGCAAATTAAGCTTGCGTGTGGAAAGTGAAGCAGCTCCCGGGAATGGTTTTGAACCAAGTCAGGCAGATTTAGAAGATGTATACTTCAGCTTTATTTCGAAAAAAGTAGATCCTATCACTATTTAATCTTGCGCTATGTTTAAGGATATCTTTCTTTTCGAATTAAAGTACAGATTTACGAGACCGGCAACCTGGATTTATTTTCTTTTATTATTTGTAGTTGCCTTGATTCTAATTGGTACGGGGAACACTCCGGCTTCAGAAAAGGTATTTCATAATGCCCCAATTGTAATCGCCAACCTCCTATTATTGATCTCAATTTTTGGGATTTTAATTGCGTCAGCGGTAATGGGAGTACCCCTTTACAGGGATTTGGAGCATAAAACAGCTACCTTTATGTTCAGTTACCCCATATCCAAATTTGGCTATTTCATGGGAAGATTTTGGGGTTCATTTGTGACCTTATTATTCATTTCCTCTGGAGCCTTGTTGGGGGTTTATTTGGGCAGCCTTTTGGGTCCAGCATTCGGAACTGATGTAGAGCGATATGGCCCTAATTCCTTGGTTAATTATTTACAGCCTTGGTTTACCTTATTGGTTCCAAACCTTTGGTTGGCCGGATCCTTATTCTTCTCATTGATTATTTTCACTAGGAATATCCGCTCCATTTATACCGGAGGAATAGTGATTTTTATTGCTTACCTATTAGCAAATTTTCTGGCTCAGGATATTGAGAACAAAAATATTGTCCAACTGATCGACCCTTTTGGCCTCAACTCCTTTGCATATGAAACTCGCTACTTAACTCCTTTTGAGCAAAACAGCTATTTTCTTCCTCTTGAAGGAAACCTACTGTTGAACAGGTTGCTTTGGATGGCGGTAGGCTTGGTGTTTTTCGTAGCCTCCTATTTTAGGTTTAGCTTCAATTATTTTTTCCAAACCTCGCAGAAGAAAAGCAAGGAGAAAGAAGTAAAGGAAAAAGGATTTATTCAGGGAAAAATCGAGTCAGTCTCAGACTTTTCCAAGGCCTATCAATGGAGCAGTTTAAAAACCCTGACCAAAATCGAAATCCAAAATATTTCCAAAGATGTTTATTTCAAATCCA
Organism: Algoriphagus sp. UBA3586; assembly: GCF_002376385.1. Taxonomy (NCBI): domain Bacteria; kingdom Pseudomonadati; phylum Bacteroidota; class Cytophagia; order Cytophagales; family Cyclobacteriaceae; genus Algoriphagus; species Algoriphagus sp. UBA3586. The sequence continues at coordinate 80,957 of NZ_DFMT01000013.1, forward strand.
TCTTATTGGGTGGATTGATATTTCTGATACTGGATTTTTGGATTGGGATTACTCTTTACTCTGTGCCAAACCTTCCATCCACCAGCTTTTTGATGGAGTATAAAACTTTCGATTACAACCTCTTTGTGTTCATCATAATCGTGTTTTTCACCGGAGAAAGTTTACACAGAGATAAAGCCACAGGCTACTCTGTAATCAATGATACTTTCCCTGTTAAGGACACGGTAGTCATTGCCTCCAAGTTTTTGGGAATGGCATTCATCTGTCTGATTTTAACTACCATCCCAATTTTTGTGGGCATCATTGTCCAGACTCTTAAAGGGTATTTCAAATACGATTTAGGAGTCTATCTCACCGACTCTTACTTGATTGGGTTGCCGGATTATTTGCAAATGGTCATGTTGGTGTTTGCCGTTCATTTGGTTGTCAACAATAAGTTTGCAGGGCATGCAGCCGCTATTGGAATTTGGCTGGTTATGTTAATCCTTAGAGGATTTGCAGATTACAATTTCAATCTGTTTTTCTATAGCTATAAACCAGGTTATACCTGGAGCGACATGAATGGCTTGGGGCATTTTGGAGAACCTCTTTTCTGGTTCAATATTTACTGGACTGCCTGGGGAATATTCTTGGTTTTATTCTTCAGTATTTTCTTCTCAAGAGGTACTGAAAATTCTTTCAAAAGCAGATGGAAAACAGCCAAATCCAGACTTTCTAGCCTGGCACCAAGAGTCTCTTTCGCATTTCTCCTGTTGGCAATTTTATCAGGAGCCTATATCTATCAAACTGTCGTTTATGAAAATGGCTATCTGACTCCTGAAGAGGGAACAAGAAGACAAGTAGCTTATGAAAAGCAGCTTAAGAAATATGAAGGCATCCCTCAACCCAAATACACGAAAGTAACTATTCAAGCAGATCTTTATCCTTTAGAACGCGATGCATATTTTTCAGCAGAGGTGGAACTTGTCAATAAAACTGAAGCTCCAATAGACTCCATTCATTTTAACTCTACCTCTTTGGATGACTTTAAGGTTGTTTTGAATGGAGACACCTTGACACATCGCTTCCCACTTGACTACAAATCTAGATTGTTTCAAGTTTTTGGCAGGAAACCCGAAAGAGAATGGTATAAAATCACTGCTTTGCCGGAGACTATGATGCCAGGTGATACTTTGAGTTTTACAATTATCAGTAAGGCAACCAATCAGGGATTCCCTAATTCTGGCTATGGACGTGAACTGGTTTATAACGGAACTTTCTTCTCAGGGGGTATTCCAGAAATTGGCTATAATTCACAAGCGGAAATTTCCTCTGATGAAGACAGAAGAAAATACGAGCTTCCGGAAAAACCGGAGGATCTGCCACCTCACGATGATCCTCAGGGTAAAAGAACCCTTTTGTTTGCGGACGATGCAGATTTCATTCAATTCGAAGCTGTAGTAAGTACCATCCCATCACAGATTGCTGTAGCTCCGGGTTATTTGCAAAAGGAGTGGGAAGAAAACGGACGAAGATATTTCCATTATATTCAGGATACTCCCATTCAGGCCTTCTTCACCTTTGTTTCGGCAGAATATGAGGTATTGAAAGACGTAGCTGAATTACCGGATGGTCAGAAAGTGGATATTGAAATCTTTTACGATAAAAAGCATGCCTACAATCTCGACCGCTTCCTTCAGGCTTACAAAGATGGGTTAACCTATTTTTCGGAGACTTATGGAAATTTCCAGTTTAGGCAAATGAGATTATTGGAATTTCCTCGCTACGCAAGATTTGCTCAGTCCTTCCCGAATACCGTTCCCTTTTCCGAAAGTTTTGGATGGGTTGCCGACTTCAAAAATCCCGATGACTTCGATTACGTGTATTACGTGACTGCGCATGAGTTGGCTCATCAGTGGTGGGGCCATCAAATTACCCCCAACTATACCCGAGGTTCCAATTTGACTTCGGAGGCCTTGGCAGAGTTTTCTGCACTCATTCTCACAGAAAGAAGATATGGGAAAGACAATATGAAGCGATTCCTCAAAGACGAACTAGATGACTATTTGAGAGGTCGATCAAATGAAAGTAAAAAAGAGAACGTTTTCATCAACTGTAACAGACCTTACCAATGGTACAACAAAGGTAGCTTGATTCTTTATGGCTTACGGGATCTAATAGGTGCGGAAGCAATGGATTCAGCTTTGTACAACTTCAATAAGGAATTTGGTTTGAGGCAAAGCCCTCCTTTCCCGGGAAGTTCGGATTTATACAGACATCTTAAAGCAGTTACTCCTGATAGCATTCAATACTATCTAGACGATACCTGGAATAAGATCACCTTGTATGATAATAGAGCAGAATCTGTGAGCACCAAAAAGTTGGGAGATAACGAATACGAAATCACCCTAAACATTCGCTCTCAAAAGCTCTATGCAGACGAAACAGGAAGAGAGTCCAATGCTGAATATAAAGCTGATTACATTGATATAGGTGTATTTGCAGCGGAGGATAAGGATGAAAATGGAAGAACTCGAGTTAATCCACTCTATATTCAAAAGCATAAAATCAAACCTGGAGCATCCACAATCACTATAAAGGTAAAAGGAGGAGTACCTGTGAAAGCAGGAATTGACCCTTACAATAAGCTGATTGATCGAGTTCCTGATGATAATACAACTTCTATTTCAATCTGATTTAAAAGCCCTGAAAATTTCAGGGCTTTTTAGTTTCTTTTTCGTCTAAAATAAGAAGGTGTCTCCCCTTGGATTTTTCTAAAAGCCCTATTGAAATAGGATAGATTTTCAAACCCTACCTGAAAGGCAATTTCAGCAATTCCCAGCTCCGTTTCTTCCAAAAGCTTCAATGCTTCATTTACCCTCAATTGATTGAGGTATTGGGTAAATGTTTTTCTCGTTCTCAATTTGAAAAATCTACAAAAAGCTTCCTTACTCATCGATGCCACACTTGCTGCTTCCTCTAGCCTTATAGTCCGGTTTTTGTTTTCCAGCAAAAAACGCAAAATAATATCCATCCTACTGCCATCTTTCTCCGACAAACCCCAGTTCAATTCAGCATGATTCAAGGCGTTTAAATCATCTTTAGCTTTCTCTAAAACAGCTAACATTTCCATTCCTTTCTGAAATCGGAACAGTCCATTACAGCTTTCAAATTCCGCTATCAATTCCGTTAACCTATCTCTACAAGCCCCTGAAACCTGAAAACAGGCTCCCTTAGTTTGGCTTAAGCTTCGCAGTCCCTGCAAGTCTTCTACCTCCAAAATAGAATCCCCTAAAGCCTGAAAATCAAAAAACAGAGTATTCCCGGCAGCTTTTAAATTAGAATCCGCTTCAAAATATTCTGGATCACTCCTAAATACATGTGGCACATTTTCTCCCAAAAAAAAGATATCTCCCGGCTCAAACCTTCCCACGTAATCCCCACTTAAAAACTGCCCTTTCCCCTCTAGAATTAAGGTGAGTTGTAGTTGGGGGTGCTGATGCAACTTGTCATAAAAGTGATTTCCACGGTCTTTTTGAAACCGGATAAACTCCTTTTGGGATTTAGGTATCTGAAAGGAAATTACTTTTGACATTGAAATATTAATATCTGATTATCCGCAATCATGCCAGTTGCCTTATTTTCCTTGCTTGACAGGTTGGAAGACCGAAGACCGAAGCTTCCGGATTCTGATCTTTTCAGCAGACAAGAAGCCGAATTTTTGTCAATAATGGTAAGAAAGCGGATATCCATAAATTAATATCAAATTATTCAATTGTGAATTAATAATCATAAATATAATCAATATAGTATCAGTATAGATTAATCCTGTAAAAGTCTTTCCACTTGCTCTTAGCTACCTTTGATCCAATAAAGATCAAATAATTAAAGCTTATGAATTGGAAAGGCGTTTTCCCCGCAGTCACTACCAAGTTTCACAAAGATGGATCCTTGGATATGGATTTATTCTTTAAAAATCTGGATTTCCAATTGGAGTCCGGGGTGCATGGAATTATTCTGGGAGGAACTTTGGGAGAAAGTTCTGTTTTGTCTCAGGAAGAAAAAATACAACTGACAAAAGAAACTGTTCAATACATTGGAGGAAAAGTTCCTGTAATCCTGAATATTGCAGAAGGGGCTACAAGAGATGCCATAGATTGGGCAAAAGAAGCAGAAAAGCTAGGAGCGTCTGGTCTGATGATCCTGCCTCCTATGCGTTATGCCGCAGATGCCAGAGAGGTTGTTGCCTATTTCAAGGCAGTTGCTAATTCTACCCAGTTACCTATGATGATTTATAACAACCCGGTAGATTACAAGACTTTGGTAACGCTGGACATGTTTGAAGAATTGGCGGAATGCCAAAATATCCAGGCAATTAAAGAATCTACAAGAGATATCTCAAATGTCACCCGTATGCATAATCGCTTTGGGGACCGATTCAAAATTCTATGTGGGGTAGATACCTTGGCAATGGAAGAATTGCTAATGGGTGCAGTTGGCTGGGTTGCAGGTTTGGTTTGCGCTTTTCCAAAGGAAACGGTGGCTGTTTATAACTTGATTCAAGAGGGTAAAATCGATGAAGCCAGAAAAATTTATCAATGGTTTTTACCTTTATTGGAACTGGACATTCATCCGAAACTAGTTCAGTATATTAAGCTAGCTGAACAGCATTGTGGTATCGGCTCTGAGCATGTCCGTGCTCCTAGACTAACTATAATTGGAGAAGAAAGAGAAAGGATAGAAAAAATCATTTTGGACGGAATACAAAACCGTCCGAAAATATAGAAAGGAAATAAATTAGGGATCCCTCAAAATACTCCTTGCAAGCAGGGTAAATTATTTTGCGAATTGAAGCATATTTCAGGGTATTCCCATGGTATTTCTAGCATAATTCATACTTTAAGCCCATGAACTTAGACCAGATTTTCAACTCCGCACAAGAGGCCTTTTTGTTTTATAAGAATATATCAGGAAAAGAAAAGGCAGCTTTTTTAGATTCTATAGCAGAAACACTCGAGGCTAACAGGGAAGAAATTGTACCCTTAGCCGTAGAGGAATCCAACTTACCTGAGGGTAGAATTAATGGTGAATTAGGAAGAACAGTTGGCCAAATTCGTCTATTCGCGGGTTTGGTAAGGGAAGGTTCCTGGCTAGAAGCGACCGTGGATCCTGCAGATCCAAACAGGCAACCACTTCCTAAAGCTGATATCAGGAGAATGCTCAGCCCTTTAGGGCCGGTGGTAGTGTTCGGGGCAAGTAACTTTCCCTTAGCCTTCTCCACAGCGGGAGGGGATACTATATCTGCTCTGGCAGCCGGATGCCCTGTTATTTACAAGGCGCATCCTGCACATCCAGAAACTTCCAAAAAAGTAGCAGATTGTATTCACCAAGCAATTCTGAAATCAAGCCTTCCTTCCGGGATTTTCAGCCATGTGGAAGGAGGAATAGACATTGGTCAGGAATTGGTCAAACATCCTTTGGCAAAGGCTGTAGGTTTTACAGGTTCACATAAGGGAGGAAAGGCCTTGTTTGATCTAGCTAATCAAAGAGAGGAACCTATCCCTGTTTATGCGGAAATGGGCTCAGTGAATCCTATTTTTTGTTTCAAAGAGAAGTTGGCAAATCAGCTGGAACCTTTGGCAAAAGCTTTTGTAGGCTCCCTAACTTTGGGAGTTGGGCAGTTTTGCACTAATCCCGGATTAATATTCGTCCCAAAAGCTCAAGCAAAAGCTTTTGAAAAGGCAATATCTGATGAATTAAATGATATCGCTTCAGCTCCTATGCTTCATCCTGGAATCGCTCAAGCCTACTACGACTCTATACAATACTTACAATCCAGAGAGGAATTGAGATGGGTTAAAGTAGCCGATCCTCAACATTTGATCAACGGGAGTACTGCCTTAGCCGAGATCAAAGCTTCGGATTGGCTCAAAGATACTGTTTTCCAAAAAGAGGTTTTTGGTGCATTCGCCATGATGGTGGTATATGAAAATCAGGATGAATTACTCGAAATTGCAAAACACCTCCATGGTCAATTAACCATTACTATTTGGGCTGAAAATCATGAATTACAAGATCAGCTATTCTTGTTGAATTTGCTGGAAGAAAAGTGCGGAAGATTGTTGTTTAAAGGAGTTCCAACGGGAGTTGAAGTGGGTTTTGCCATGCAGCATGGTGGCCCATACCCATCCACTACAGACGCTAGAGGCACCTCAGTTGGAGCTTATGCCATCAAACGATTTGCAAGACCAATTGCTTTCCAGGACATGCCACAGGAATTGCTTCCAGATGCATTGAAAGATGGAAATCCACTGGGAATCTGGAGAATGGTGAATGGTGAGTATAAAAAATAAGATACAATAGAAATACAGTGGAAATATGCCCAGCAAGCAGGGTGAAATACTTTTCAATTAGTATTTCTGAAATCTTGGTATGATATATTTCACCCGACGAAGGAGGGAATATTTCAATATAATTTAAACCTTTCATTTCATTTAATGTCTCGTCACACATTCAGCTGTATCGATGCCCATACTTGTGGCAATCCTGTCCGGGTAGTTTCAGGTGGAGTCCCTTTCCTTCACGGAAACTCCATGTTGGAAAAAAGACAATATTTTCTGGAAAATTACGACTGGATTCGCACGGGATTGATGTTCGAACCAAGGGGTCATGATATGATGTCAGGCTCTATGCTTTTCCCTCCGCATAATCCCGAAAATGATTTGGCAGTGCTCTTTATCGAAACTTCCGGATGCCTCCCCATGTGCGGGCACGGTACGATAGGAACGATCACCATTGCTATAGAAGAGGGTTTGGTATATCCCAAAACTCCAGGATTCTTGAGAATGGAAGCTCCTGCCGGTTTGGTCTTGGTCGAATATCAGCAGGAAGGCAAGAAAGTGAAGTCAGTTAAACTTACCAATGTCAAAAGTTATCTGGCAGCGGAAGATTTGGAAGTTGAAATTGAAGAACTGGGCAAATTGAAAGTGGATGTGGCCTATGGCGGGAATTTTTACTGTATTGTTGACCCACAGGAAAATTTTCAGGGCTTGGAGCATTACAAGGCTGAACAGTTGATCTCAATGGCCAGAAATCTCCGAAAAAAAATGAATGAGCGCTATGAGTTTATACATCCCGAACACGAACAAATCCGGGGGCTTTCTCATGTTCTTTGGACCGGAAAAACCCTAGCAGAAAGCAGCACCGCAAGAAATGCGGTATTCTATGGAGATAAAGCTATTGACCGCTCTCCATGTGGGACTGGCACTTCAGCCAGAATGGCCCAGTGGTATGCGAAAGGTTGGTTGAAACCCGGAGAGAAATTTATTCATGAAAGCTTTATTGGATCCAAGTTTATTGGCAGAATTGAAGAGGTTACCAGTATTGCTGGAAAACCAGCCATAGTACCCAGTATTGAAGGCTGGGCAAAAGTTTATGGATACAACACCATCATATTGGATGATGATGATCCTTATGTACATGGATTCCAAGTCATTTAAGAGTCAAGATGCGAGAGCCAAGAAATTAGACTTTATGGAATCTTGTTTCTTGTATCTAGCTTCTAGCTTCTAATTATGAAACCAACCATCATCATCGGCGGAGGAATTGTAGGACTCTTTTCCGCTTATTTTCTACAAAAAGAGGGAATTGAGGTAACGATTATTGATCGCACCGACCTTCAAGATAATTGCTCTACGGGCAATGCGGGAATGATCGTACCGAGCCATATCATCCCATTGGCAGCGCCGGGTATGATTACAAAGGGGATTTCCTGGATGTTTTCCTCCAAGAGTCCATTTTATATCCATCCCAGATTAGACTACAAACTCCTACAATGGTGTTTGTTATTTTTCAAATCTGCCAATCAAAAACAGGTAGAAAAAGCTATCCCTTTTCTGAAAAATCTAAGCTTACTCAGTAAGGCACTTTATCTGAATTTTAAAGATGAACACCCTGAGGCGCATTTGGCATTACAGGAAAAAGGCTTGATGATGGTTTATCAAACCGAAGCCGTTGAAAAGGAAGAGGTTGAATTTGCACATCTGGCAAGAAAATATGGCTTAGAAGCTGAGGTATTGATACCATCAGACATTAGGAATGTAGAGCCAAACTTAGAAGTAAAGGCCAAGGGAGCTGTTCTTTTTCCCGGAGATGCACATTTAGATCCGGGAGCTTTGTATAGCTTTTTGAAAACCTACTTAGAAGAAAAAGGAGTAAAGATATTGGCCTCCACCCAGGTTTTAGGTTTTGATAAATCAGGAGGAAAAGTGTCAAGTATTCTTACTGATAAGGGGTCCATCCCCGCCGAGAAAGTCCTCTTATGCGGAGGATCTTGGTCTGGTGAGTTGGCAAAAATGCTGAACTTTTCGCTCCCTATGATGGGTGGAAAAGGATATTCTTTTCTTCAAGATAACAAACCCGAAATCAAACAGGCAAGTATCCTCACTGAGATGAAGGTAGCGGTCAGCCCATATGGAGAGCAGATTAGATTTGGGGGCACCATGGAGATCGCAGGTACAAACCAGTCTATCAATATGAATAGAGTCAAAGGTATTTTTGAATCTATTAATCGCTATTATCCAGATTTTCAAGCTAAGTTTCCAAAAGCAGAAAATATTTGGAAAGGATTGAGACCTTGCTCGCCAGATGGATTGCCTTACATTGGTTTTGCCCCTGGTTATTCGAATGTATTGGTGGGAAGTGGACATTCAATGATGGGAATATCATTGGCACCTGCTACAGGAAAACTCTTAGCCGAACTGCATCAACAAAAAGATAATTCAATAGAGATTGGCGGTTTTGAAGTGGGAAGGTTTAATTAAATGAACAGGTGACCAAAATTCTTGTTCAAACAAACAATTACTCTATTTCTATTAAAAATTTACAAACGGTTTATTCTTTTTAATCTGATTTAATTTATTTCATGTTGAACTTAATCAACCCAAAGAATGAAAGGAATTGAAAATCATTTGGTCTTATTAATCATCCGTCTTGGTGCCGGAGGTATGATGCTAACACATGGCATTCCCAAAATTGGAAGAATCATGGCTGATGAGGTGAAGTTTGCAGATCCTTTCGGATTGGGTCCAACCTTCTCTTTGGCGCTGGCGATCTTCGCAGAAGTGATTTGTTCTGCCTTGATTATTCTGGGTGTCAAGGTTCGCCTGGCTAGTATCCCATTAATGATTACCATGCTTACAGCAGCTTTCTACGCCCATTGGGATGATCCATTTGGAAGGAAAGAGCTTCCACTTTTATACTGCCTGGTATTTCTAGGTTTATTGGCATTCGGGGGAGGAAAGTACTCCTTGGATACCATTTTCAAGAAAAAATAAAAAAACCACAACCCTTACGAGTTGTGGTCTGGAAATTAGGTCTATTGTAATTACTTCCCTCCTAAGGCATTGGCACCTGCAACGATCTCCAAGATCTCGTTGGTAATAGCCGCCTGACGGGTTCTGTTATACATCAATCTCAATTCTTTGAGCAATTCACCGGCATTTTCAGTTGCCTTATCCATAGCAGTCATTCTAGCTCCATGCTCGGAAGCATTGCTTTCCAAGACTGCTTTGTAAAATTGAATCTTCAAAGATGTAGGAACCAATTCCTCAATGATATAAGATCTGGATGGTTCTAAGATATAATCTGTTTCTGCTACTTTTTCCTCTCCGTTATTCTCTTTTGCCATTGGCAAAAACTGTTCAGTACGGATAATCTGAGTAGCTACGTTTTTGAATTCATTGTAAACCAAAACCACCTGATCAAAGTCTCCAGCTACATAGGCGTTCATAGCGAACTCAGCAGCAGCTCTAACATTGTCAAAAGATACATCAGAAAAAACCTGATAGAATTGGCTGATTACAGAAAACTCACGCTTTTTGAAAGTCTCGTAAGCCTTTTTTCCCAAAGGTAAGATGGTGATTTCTTTCCCGGCAAATTGTCCTTTAATCGCAGCATTGGTTGCTTTGATTACGTTGGAATTGAAAGCACCGCACAAGCCTTTGTCCGAAGTCACAGGTACAATCAACACCTTATTTACTTCCCGCTTTTGAGCAAAAACAATATCTGCTGCTCCATCTTGTGAAGCGGAAACATTGTTGAGAATATTGGTCAACTTCTGAGAATAAGGACGCATCTGAACGATTTTGTCCTGAGCTCTTCTGAGTTTCGCAGCAGAAACCATTTTCATAGCTTTGGTAATCTGCTGAGTAGAAACTACCGAGGTGATTCGCTGCTTTACTTCCTTAAGGTTAGCCATCAGTGCTTAATTGTAATCGGATATAAAGTGCCGGAGGAATACACCCCCGGCTAATTGATTTATTTTGCGTATTTCGGTGATAATTCTGCAGCTGCTTTCTTTAGAATTTCACCAGCTCCGTCAATATCTCCTTTTAGGATCAACTGCAAAGCTTCCGGATAAGAAGTATCCAACAAAGTATAGAATTCCTTTTCGAATGCTCTTGCTTTCTCAACAGGTACAGAATCCATCAATCCTCTTGTAGAAGCATAGATAATAGCTACCTGATGAGCTACGGATACTGGAGAGTATTGAGGCTGCTTCAAGATCTCTTGGTTTCTTCTACCTCTTTCGATTGTTCTCTTGGTAGTTGCATCCAAATCAGAACCGAACTTGGCAAATGCTTCCAATTCACGGAACTGAGCTTGATCCAATTTCAAAGTACCGGCTACTTTTTTCATGGACTTGATCTGTGCATTACCACCTACTCGGGATACAGAGATACCTACGTTAATTGCAGGTCTGATACCGGAGTTGAACAAGTTAGTCTCCAAGAAAATCTGACCGTCAGTAATGGAAATTACGTTAGTCGGAATGTAAGCAGAAACGTCACCAGCTTGAGTCTCGATAATTGGCAAGGCTGTTAAAGAACCTCCACCTTTTACCAAAGGCTTGATAGACTCAGGAAGATCGTTCATTTGCTGAGCAATGGCATCAGACTTATTGATCTTAGCTGCTCTTTCCAATAATCTGGAGTGCAAATAGAATACATCACCTGGATAAGCTTCACGTCCCGGAGGTCTTCTTAGCAATAGGGAAACTTCACGGTATGCAACTGCCTGCTTAGACAAGTCATCATAAACAACCAATGCAGGTCTTCCGGTATCACGGAAGAATTCACCGATCGCTGCACCAGTAAATGGAGCAAAGAATTGCATCGGAGCTGGGTCAGCAGCAGATGCAGAAACAATAACTGTATATGGAAGAGCTCCACCTTTATCCAAGGCTGCAACAACGTTTGCAACTGTAGAAGCTTTCTGACCGATAGCAACATAGATACAGAAAACAGGTTCGCCTCTATCGTAAAATTCTTTTTGGTTGATGATAGCATCAATAACTACGGCAGTCTTTCCAGTCTGACGGTCACCGATAACTAATTCACGCTGCCCTCTTCCAATTGGAATCATGGCATCGATAGACTTAATTCCAGTTTGAAGAGGCTCAGTTACAGGCTGTCTGTAGATTACACCTGGTGCCTTACGCTCCAAAGGCATTTCATACAAATCACCTGCGATTGGTCCTTTACCATCAATTGGGTTACCCAAAGTATCCACTACTCGGCCCAACATGCCTTCACCGACTTGGATAGAGGCAATTTTCTTGGTACGCTTTACAGTATCGCCTTCTTTGATCTCTTTAGAGTCACCGAACAATACCGCACCTACGTTGTCCTCTTCTAGGTTCAGTACCATTGCTTTCAGACCATTGTCGAATTCCAGCAATTCACCGGCCTGAGCCTTAGAAAGTCCATAGATACGAGCTACACCGTCCCCTACTTGAAGGACTGTACCCACTTCTTCGAGTTCGGCCTCTGTTCTGGCTCCGGAGAGTTGTTCTCTCAAGATTGCCGAAACTTCATCTGGTCTTACTTCTGCCATGATATAGATTGATTAATGCTTTTGGATTAGATTTTACTTTCGTAATGATTTTCGCTAAACTGATTTTTCAATACTCTCAGTTTACTGCTTAATGACTCATCCAATTGACGGTCATTCACTTTTAATACATATCCTCCGATCATCGCAGGATTGATTTTTTCAACTAACTGCACTGAGTCCTTTCCGGAAATTTCTTTAACAATGGCAATAAACTCTTTGCGCATTTTCTCATCTATCGGGAAAGTAGTAGTCAATTCAGCTACTTGAATAGATTTATGAATGTTGTATTGAATCTCAAATTCTTTAGCAACGTCTATCAGAATTTCTTCTCTGTTTTTTCTGGAAACAATTTCAAAGAAAGTCAGGGTCATTTCCTGAGCTCCTTTAGCAAAAAGTGCTTTCAAAACCTTCAATTTCTTTTCAGAATTGATGATTGGGTTTTTCAGCAATAAGCTCAGATCTCTATTGCCATTGGCAATAGTGGTAAGCTTTTGGAAATCCTCATGAACTTCTTCCAACTGACCTTTTTCAAGGGCTAGTTCCAAAATGGACTTGGCATAGCGGGATGCTACTCTTTGGTTTGACATGGGAGGATCTTAGTTTAGCTTCAAATCTTTGATGAATTCGTCAACCAACTCTTTCTGAGCTTTCTCATCTGACAAATTCTTTCTCAATAATTTCTCTGTTACTTCAAGGGTCAAGACAGCTACTTGAGTTTTCACCTCAGCTAAAGCGGCTTTCTTCTCAGTCTCGATCACTGCTTTCGCATTTTCGATCATTTGAGCTCCCTGCTTGCTGGCCTCGGCCTTAGCGTCTTCAATCATTTTATTGGAAGCATCCTGAGCTTTTTTCAAGATGACATCTCTTTCCAATCTGGCTTCTGCCAATAGCTTCTCATTTTCAGCTTTGAGATTAGCCATTTCATTTCTAGCAGTTTCAGCTGCTTTCAATGCATTTTCAATGCTGCTCTCTCTTTCTTCCAAAGCTGCAAGCATAGGCTTCCAAGCAAATTTGATCAAGATAAAAAGCAAACCTAGGAAGCCTAATAGCTGCCAGAAAATAAGACCGGAACCTGGGGTTATCAAATCCATGATGTATGATTTATTTCAGATTGTTCAATGAAACAGAAAGAAAAGGGAATGGCACGAAGCCAGACCCTTTTCAATTTTTGATTAGCTGATGCCCGCGATATTCAACGCGATCAACAAACAGATTACCGCTGCGAACAGGGAAACCACCTCGATCAAGGCTGCGATGATCAACATAGCACCTTGGATCTTACCAGCAGCTTCTGGCTGACGAGCAATAGATTCCATTGCCTGACCACCGATACGACCGATACCAAGTCCTGCGCCAATCGCAACAATACCAGCACCGATTCCAGCTCCCATAAGAGCATAACCAGCAGTCAATAAGATAGACATTAACATAATTGTAGATTTATAAATTGAACAAAGAAATTCCTAATTAATGATGATCGTCATGCGCGTGCTCTGCTACCGCACCACCTATGTACATCGCTGTAAATAGTGTAAATACATAAGCCTGAATTGTAGCAACCAGCAATTCGATAATATTGATAAATGTGACCATCAAGGTACTTACTACCCCAATAGTGTAAGATTCAAAGATGAATGCCAAGGCAATAAAACCTAGGATTACAATGTGTCCAGCAGTGATTGCCACAAACAATCGGACCATCAAAGCAAATGGCTTGGTAAACAAACCGATGATTTCTACCGGAACAATGATCAACAACATTGGAATCGGAACTCCAGGTGTTGCGAAAACGTGTTTCCAATAATCCTTATTTCCGTTCACGTTGGTGATGATAAAGGTCAAAACCGCCAAGGTGCAAGTCACAGCAATATTACCGGTTAGGTTAGCAGCACCAGGAAGAAGACCCAATAGGTTACCAAACCAAATGAATAAGAAAAGTGTGATTAGGTAAGGAACAAACTTTTTGTATTTGGGACCAATCGAATTTTTTGCAATCTCATCTCTCACAAAAATCACGATAGGCTCAATCAACGCAGCCGCACCTTTAGGGGCTACAGCACCGTTTTTCTTGTAGTGTCCAGCTGCAGAAAGCGCAATCCATGCCAAAATGAACATGACGATAAACATCATGACCACATTTTTCGTAATGGATAACTCAACGAAGCTACCTTCATCAACTCTACCCAAATGATCATGCTCGTCAATGTAATATCCTTCGTGGGCGTATTCTTTTCCAAACTCATGAGTTTCGTGATTTTGGAAATTGGAGGACATAAAAACCTCCAAACCTCTGTCGCCGGAATAGACAATTACAGGCAAAGGCAGGGTCACATGCGTGTGACCAAAGGTCGCAAAATGCCACTCATGCGAGTCTTTCACGTGATGCATGATGAAGCTCGTCTTGTCTTCCTCTGATCCGGCTGCGAAAGTGGGGTTAGAAAATCCCAGCAAAAATGCTGATAATAAAATACTTAGGGCCAGTAGTTTGCGCGTCATCAACTCTTTAATTTGAGGGCTACTTTGAAATCGGGCGCAAGTTAGATAGAAAGGCGTAGATATCAAAAACTAAGTAGAACAAAAAAATCACAAAGAAATCTCCTATAAACAAAATTATATTCTCCATTCCGGGCCAAACTTCGATCCCAACGAACACCAAAGAGCCAATTAATCTCAGAATCATTGCTAAAACAGATATTTGAAAGAAATTTTCAGAAAATGATTTGAGTAAAAAAGCGTTTAAAACATTGATAAAAAAGGAGATAATTAGGAGGAAAAAATAAATATGCCAGATATGAGTGTGGATAATCTGTGGTACCAAAACCTGTAAAATCAAGATCAATCCTGCCAAAATCCCCGAAAGGATAAAGAAGCGGAGATGCATATTTTTTGGTAAAGACATGGTGAATTAATTTTTTACAAAAGTACCAAATTTTATTTGGATGATGGTTTTACGAATTGAATTCCTGCTTTTAGACTATAAGATTGCTTATGGCATTTTACTTCCAGGAAAATCAAACCTTATAGCACAGCCCTCGCTATTACTTGTTTTTAAGACTTCTAATTTTAGATTTCAGACTTCTGATTTTAGCTTTCTAACTTCACCTATCTTGTTTCATCGACACCCAAAGCTGATAAAAAGCCAGAAAAACCGATAAAAAAGAAAACAACAGTATCCACACAGGAAATTTCATGTCACTTTTTTGCTGCAGCCACCAACCAAACCAGGTTCCCGCACCTATCACACCAAATAATTGAAAGGATAAACCAATATATTTGACAAAGGAATTGCTGTCATTCCATGCTTTTCTCTCCTTTTTTGGATCTTCAGGTTGCTCCATATTCTTAAATAAAGTAAAATAATCCGATACCTTTCCTCTGGTATTCAGTGAATTGAAATATTTGAATGCCTATTTCGTTCGCTATGTAGCACAAAAGAGCTATTTTGGTATCACAAATCTTTGTATTTATTCATGCGGCTTACATCCCGGCTCATATTTATTTGTTCAATTTTTTTAGGTTCCTGCTCTTCAGAGAGGAATACCTTCACCAACCGGGCTTTTCACAATCTCACATCTCATTACAATGCTTACTATCTAGCAGATGTCAAGATCAATGAAGTGCTGAAAGAAGTAAAAAGCAACTATAAAGAAGACTACACTCAGGTTTTACCGGTATTTATTCCTATCGATTCTGCGACTATCCAATCTTCCAATGAAAAATTGGAGTCAGCGAGGGAATTGGCATCTAAGGCAATTGAATGGCATAGAATATCCAAGTGGGTAGATGATAGCTACTATTTAATCGGAAAAGTAGATTATCTGGAGGCTCAATCTGATGATGCAAAAAATGCCTTCAAATACGTCAATGTCAAAAGCAAGGACAGGGACCTCAGACATAAGGCATTGATTAACCTGCTTAGACTATATGTGGATTTGAGTCAATTTGAGGATGCCAATTTTACTATAGATTATTTGTCCAAAGAGTCTAAAATCAATGAGGAAAATCGGTATGAGCTTTACAGGACTCTGGCCTATTATTACGAAAAAAGAAGGGATAGAAGTGGAGTGATCGGAGCCTTAGATAAAGCCACCGAATATGCGCAAGACAAAAAAGAAACCTCCCGAATTAATTTTATTCTAGCTCAATTATATCAAAGAGAAGGCTTGGATGCTTTGGCTTTTGATTATTACAAGAAAGCTCAGGAGGGAAATCCCCCCTATGAAAGAAGTTTCTTTGCCCAACTTTATGCTCAGCAAGTGGCCGAGTTGAATGCTTCCAAGGATTTGAGAAAAGTTCGGAATTACTACGAGTCCTTATATGCAGATCAAAAAAACAAGGACCTCAAAGATGTAGTGGTTTACGAAAGGGCTCTTTTTGAAGAAAAACAAGGTGATATTCCTTTAACTGTAAGTCTACTACACCAAGCAGCAAAAGAGCCCGGTAGCAACCCAAGGTTGAAGGGGTACATTTACCAAAAGCTGGCAGACATAAATTTCAATGAATTTAAAGATTACAGAGCCACAAAGTATTACTTGGATAGTGCCTTAACTTTTATCAAAGCCTCAGATCCAAGCGCTGCTCAAATTGCACAGCAAAAAGAAACCTTGGATCAATATGTCTTTCATGTGGAGAGAATTCAACAAAATGATAGCCTTTTGTTTTTGAGTTCTCTCAGCAAAGAGGAACAGACTGCACTTGCAAACCAGTTTATCAAATCTGAAGAGGAAAGGCTTCTAGCCGAAGCAAAGGCAAAAGAAAAACCCAAAAATTCAGGGATTTTTGATAATCTCTTAGCTTTTGCAGACAGGGGCTCTGGTTCTTCTTTCTATTTCGATAATGCAGTTGCAATGCAGCAAGGAGCAATTACATTTTACAGAACCTGGGGTAATCGTCCTCTTCAGGATAATTGGAGAAGAAGTGCAGTTAATTTTCAGGGAAATACCGGCAATAATCCACAGGCAACAGTAGATTCCACCGCCACTACTGATGAAAACAATCCCCTAAATCAATTACCTGATATAGAAACTCTGTTAGCACAGATACCTCAGACTGCTGAAGACAAAAAATCATTAAATCAGGAATTGGAGGAGTCTTATTTTGAATTGGGCAAGGTTCTTTATTTTGATTTAAAAGAAATAGAGAGATCTATTGACAATTTGGAGGTACTGGTCCGAGAGTATCCTAACAGCTCCAAAAAGCCAGAAGCATATTACCTTTTGTATTTGGCACAAAAAGAAAGAGGAGGAAACTTTCAGCAGTATGTAGGCCGATTAAATCGGGAGTATCCTGATTCACAGTACACCTATTCAGTAAATAATCCAGAAGCAGCTTCAGGAAATATAGCCTATCTCCAATCTTCCAAAAATTACGAGCAGGCCTATGATTTATACTACAACGGCAACTTCGGAGAAAGTAGAAGAATTATCCGATCAACTTTGGAAGAATATCCATTAACAAGAAATACAGAACGATTATTGCTCTTGGATATCATGATTTCCGGAAAAGTTGAAAGCCGTGAAAGATTCAAAGAAAGGCTGGAGGCTTATATAGAAAACACAAAAGATGCGGGCTTGGTAGAATTGGCAAGAAATATGCTCAAGCCACTCTTGCCGAAAGAAGATTTGGCTTCATTAAATCAGGCAGACAGTACCGCTCTGGACTCTGCTAATTTGAATTTATCCTTGAAGGATTCTGTTTCGACAGAGAAAAAGCTATTGGATTCTCCATTTAAGTTGGATGAAAATCAGACTCATATCATGGTTTTGGTCATGAGCCCGGAGGAAGCAGAAAAGGCCGCAGGTTTGGTTGGAGAATTGGAAAATTTCCATGCTAAAAACTTCTCCAATTCAAGGTTGAGGACTGGTAATATGAATATGAATAGAGAAAATGCCATTTATATCATCAGTCCATTCACTAATGCGGAGAAGGCAAAAGAGTATTATTTGAAATTTATGGAGAACTTTGAGTCTGCCAAACTTAGCAAAGAGCTTAAAGACCAGGCATTCTTTATCTCCATTGAAAACTTTCAAATTCTGAATAGAAGTAAAAACTTAGAAGAATATAGAGCCTTTTTTGAGGCATATTATCAATAAATATGAGTAAAAACACCAAGCCCGAGACAACTTCTTGGGCAAGTAAAACAATCAAATACCTCTGGATTGCCTTTGGAGCAATGGTTTTCGGATTCATCCTATTCGTGTGGATGGTCTCTGTAAATTTCTTAGGGCTTTTTGGTCCACTTCCGGATTTCAAAGCACTGGAAAACCCAGAAAGCGAAGTAGCTTCAGAATTATATTCTTCTGACGGTCTGCTATTGGGAACCTATGCCCGGGAAAATAGAAGTCCGGTAAGTTTCAATGAGCTTTCTCCCAATCTAGTCAATGCCCTCATCTCCACAGAAGACGTTCGATTCGAAGATCACTCTGGAATTGATATGACAGCAATGGTTCGGGTTTTTGTCAAATCAATTCTCTTGGGGCAAGATGCTGGGGGTGGTTCTACCTTAAGCCAGCAGACTGCTAAAAACCTATTTAAAACCAGAACTGATGCCAATCAGGGCTTTTTGAGTTCTATTCCGGGTTTGAGAATGTTGATTATCAAAACCAAAGAGTGGATTGTAGCTACTCAGCTGGAAAAGGCATACACCAAGAATGAGATTTTGACCATGTATCTGAATACCTCAGAGTTTGGTTCGAACGCATACGGAATCAAAACTGCCGCAAGAACATTCTTCAATAAAACTCCGGCAGAATTGGATGTGCAGGAGTCTGCCGTCTTGGTAGGTCTTTTCAAAGCTCCAACCTATTATAGCCCTGTTTTCAATCCTGAAAACTCTTTGAGAAGAAGAAATACTGTTTTGTATCAAATGGTGAAAAATGATCATTTGACACAAAATGAATTTGATTCGATTTCAAATATGCCAATTGAACTGGATTATAGAGTTCAAAACCAAAACCAAGGATTAGCTACTTATTTCAGAGAAGTAGTGAAAGCAGATTTGCTTCGATGGACCAAAGAGAATATCAAGTCTGACGGAACCTCCTATGATTTGTTTGGCGATGGCTTGAAAATATATGTAACCATCGACAGCAGGATGCAGAAATATGCTGAAGAGGCTGTTGCTGAACAAATGGCAGCATTACAGCAGAAGTTTTATAAGGAAATGGGAAGTCGTGACCCTTGGATAGACAGCGAAAACAGAGTGATTCCTAACTTCATCGAAAATGCTGTTAAACGAACCGAAGCTTACAGACTATTGAAACTCCGCTACAAGGACAATGAGGACTCCATCAATATCAAGCTCAATGAGAAGAAGAAGATGAGAGTGTTTTCTTGGGATGGAGAGATAGATACTTTGATGAGTACCATGGACTCATTGAAATACTATAAGAAATTCCTTCAGACAGGTTTTGTAAGTATGGATCCACATACGGGCCATATTAAAGCTTGGGTTGGTGGAATTGATCATAAATATTTCAAATTTGACCACGTAAAGCAAGGAAAGAGACAGCCAGGTTCTACTTTCAAACCATTTGTCTACGCTGCTGCAATAGAGAATGGATACAGCCCATGTTATTCAGTGATTGATCAACCTGTGGAAGTTTACATTCCAGGCCAGCCAGCTTGGTCCCCGTCCAACGCTGATGGCAAATTCACCTACGAAAGAATGACCATCCGTAAGGCAATGGCCAAATCAGTCAATTCGGTGACTGCATATATGATGAAAAAACTCAGTCCGAAAATAGTCATTGAAACGGCTAGAAGGTTGGGCGTTACCAGTGATTTGGAAGAAGTTCCAGCCTTAGCTTTAGGTGTAAATGACGTATCTGTTTTTGAGATGGTGGGTGCATTTGGAACCTTTGTTAATCAGGGTGAGCATACCACTCCATTCTACATCGATAGAATTGAGGATAAAAATGGAAATGTTATTCACCAATTCACTCCGAAGAAGAGACCTGCTATGAGTGAGGAACATGCATATTTGATGACATATATGCTAAGAGGAGGCTTCGAAGAAGAGTCCGGAACTAGCCAAGGAGTTCCTTGGTCTTTGAGAGAGGGCAATGAATTAGGCGGTAAAACAGGAACTACTCAAAATGCTTCCGACGGCTGGTACATTGGAATCAGCAAGGACCTAGTAACAGGGGTGTGGACAGGCGGAGATGATCGTGCTATCCACTTCAGAAGCTGGTACGATGGTCAAGGTGGACGAACAGCCAGACCTATCTGGGTGAAATATATGGAGAAAGTATATGCAGACAAAGATCTTGGATATACCAAAGGCCCATTTCCGAGGCCTGAAAGACCACTCAGCATAGAAATCAATTGTGATGTCTACGAAAAGGAAAGTCAGCGATTCGTAGAATTTGATTATGATTCGAAAAAGAACGATTTCTAAGTAAAAAATCTTCTATTATTGAAAACAGCTTCATTTCGGAGCTGTTTTTTTAATTTAGCCGTATGCAGTCATCTTCATATTCACCGGAAGCTTATAATCAATTACCCGATCATCCGGGCGTATACAAATACTTCAATGAAAGTGGAGATCTGATTTATGTTGGAAAAGCAAAAAGCCTTAAAAAAAGAGTAAGTAGCTATTTCAATAAAAATACAGGAGTGAACCTCAAGACCAGAAGAATGGTCAAAGAGATTCGGAAAATCGAAATCACCTTGGTGAATTCTGAATTTGACGCGCTCCTATTGGAGAACAACCTAATCAAGAAATCTCAGCCTAAGTATAACATCTTACTAAGAGATGATAAAACTTACCCCTATTTACTGATTACCAAAGAGCATTTCCCAAGAATTTTCCCCACTAGAAAATTAATCCCAAAAAGAGGAACATACTTTGGACCTTTTGCCAGTGTCAAGGCGATGAATAATGTACTGGATTTGATCAGGGAGCTTTTTACTATCAGAACCTGCAAGCTGGACTTATCGCCATACAAAATTGATGAAGGAAAGTATAAGGTTTGTCTGGAATACCATATTGGCAACTGCCAAGGTCCTTGTGTAGGAAAGCAGGCAGAAGTGAATTATTTGAAGGACTTGGAGCAGGCAAAGCATATATTGAAAGGCAACTTGGGGATAGCCAAAAGCTATTTCAAACAGGAAATGCAAGCCTACGCAGAAAGCTTAGAATTCGAAAAGGCCCATAGAATGAAGGAAAAGCTGGATCTTTTAGAAAAATATCAGGCCAAATCTCTTGTGGCTAATCCAAGCATTTCCAATCATGATGTCTGTACTTTGGTTTCAGATGAAAAATATGCCTATGTCAATTACATGCGCGTCAAAAATGGTTCTTTGATTGTTTCCAAAAATGTGGAATTAAAAAAGAAGCTGGATGAAAGCAATGAGGAATTACTGATAGCAGCTTTAATCAGGTTACAAGACCAATTTAATAGCGACGCTGAGGAGGTATTGGTAAACATAGATATCACAGAGCCAATAGAAGGTCTTAATCTAACCATGCCTAAAATTGGTGATAAGAAGAAACTGATAGAACTCTCAACCAAGAATGCACTATTCTATAAAAAAGAGAAGGCATTACTTCAAGGATTGAATCAAGATAAGAAGGACAGAGTTATCCGTCAGTTGCAGCAAGATTTGAGTTTACCGGAGATTCCTGATCATATAGAATGCTTTGACAACTCCAATATTCAAGGCACCAGTCCTGTGGCAAGTATGGTTTGTTTTTTAAATGGAAAGCCTGCTGTAAAGGAATACAGACATTATCACATCAAGACAGTGGAAGGGCCTAACGATTTTGCCAGCATGAAGGAGATCGTGACAAGAAGGTATAAAAGACTGATGGAAGAAGAAAAGCCTCTTCCTAAGTTAATTGTGATCGATGGAGGAAAAGGACAGCTTTCTTCAGCGGTTGAAGCAATTCAGGATTTAGGAATATATGGTAAAATGCCCATCATCGGGATCGCCAAACGCCTCGAAGAAATCTATTTCCCAGGAGATTCCTACCCCATTCATATTGACAAAAAATCAGAAAGTTTAAGGTTGCTTCAAAGAATAAGAGATGAAGCTCACCGATTTGCAATCACCTTCCATAGAAAGGTTCGCAGTAAAAATGCTTTTGGAACTCAATTAACAGCAATACCTGGAATTGGGGAGTCCACTGCCAATAGACTCTTGAGTCATTTCAAATCGGTAAAAAAGATCAGTCAGGCCAGCGAGGAAGAGCTAACCGAAATTATTGGATCAAGCAGGGCAAAAGCTTTGATTGAATGGAAAGAAAAAAATAAAGGGGCTTAAAGCCCCTTTTTATTTTACCACTCCCAAAGGGAGTTTTCAAATTCTAGTAGTTTGTATTCGAATGCTAATGCATCCATGTATGCTTTCATGTCTGGGTTCGGATGATCTGCCCTAACCATATCAGCAATTAGAGCTTCATCTGGATTTGTGAACCTTCTCACTACCGACCTAAAGAGTCTACTTTCAAAAGCTTCATCATAAGTCAAACTTTTAGATATGTTCTGGTAATTAAGCCATCGGGCTTCCGGATGATCTTTAAAGTAGTTGTAGAAATCTTTGTAGCGAATATAACCTATAGTTTCTTGACCTGCATTGGAATTGGTAGCAGATGGCATTACCAAATGAATGAATTTAATGTCAAAAACCATATCCGAATGATGCTTATCGAATACAAAATCTTCCTTGAAATCCAGATAATACAATTGCTTAACGAAAATACTATCTCCAGTTGCATTCAACCAGAAATTCTCTTGGAATTCAGCAATTGATAATGGACGGGTAAAGTCTTCGTCAGCAAAAACTTCCAAAGCATTTTCATCCACAACAGCTTTATAGATATAGCTCATGATGCCATTAGTCTTAGCATCACCAGAGCCATAAAGAGAAAGATTGTACTTTTCCCTCAAATCAATTCTTCTCCAGACACCAATTTGATACATTTTATCGTCCTCTCTAATCCTTTTGGCAGAGAAAACGGTATCAATAGCAAATTGTCTATCACCGTATCCAGATGGACTCACACTAGTAGCCGCAACTTGGGCTTCACTCGTCAAAGGGGCTAAGCCACCAGCTACGAGTACGGATAAGAATAAATTTTGAAGAAACTTTTTCATAATCGTATTTTCTGAATTCTTACCGGAAAATTATTTTACTCCGATACGAATGATTTGATTCAATGAGGTAGGAATTTTATTTCCTCTAAAGTTGGTACGGGTTACTTGATTCACCACCACCACTATATCATCACCAGGTCTTGCACTTTCCAAAAGTGATCTCATAGCTAGGCTGTTTCCATTTGAAATCTGGATAGTCTGTCTTGGAACATCACTTCTCAATAATCTTACTTCTCCACCTGTTACCTCGAAATTGGCATCTTTCGCCATTGTTCTTCCGAATGTAGGCTCAGGAGTAGCTAAAATTTTCAAACCTGTAAGCGATCCAATTGCTTGAGCTTGTGCCAAGTCAACCGGAGATCCATTGGACATAGCAGCAACAATGGTTGGAGCAGGAACTGGTTTAATATCAAACGTTACGTCATCAATTTTATTTCCTCCAGAACTAACACCGATAGTTACTTTACCAGATGCTCCAGGAATAATCGTAACCTGCCCAGGCTTATTTCCTTTGATAGATTGACCATTACTTACAGAGAATTCAGGCGCATAAGTATTTCCAAGCGCTGGAACCTCAATTAGCAACTCATTGGCACAATCTGCATACAATTGCTGAACAACCTCAGAAGAAACTTTTACTACTGGTTGAGCAACAAAGTATTCGTACTCTACAGGAAGAACTTGATCTTCGCCACCGATATTGGTAACAATTTCACCTTTTAATACTCTTCTAGCCAATCCTCTATCATCATATTGAGAAGCTGGAGTAGCCGTAAATTCAATCTGACCAAATCCTCTTTCATCCACAGTTACTGATCTTCCATCCAAAGTCATGGTTGGAGTAGCAGATGAAGATGAAGAAGCAATAAACATAGTACCTTCAAATTTGGTACCAGCAGCTACGATATTGGAAACTGCAGAGATTTTAGCTTCTGTGATATCGGCTTTGAAGTAGAATGAACCGATTGTGTTGGCGATGGTAGTTAATGCTTCACTTTCGATATTCAACACCTCATTTTGATATTGAGAAATCAAAGCCATTACTGCACCCACTGGGGACTTCACAAAATTCAAAGCAACAAAGCTTTTATTCTTTGCTTCAGAGTCATTTTTGAAGAGGTCGATTTCAGCTGCATCCAATGCAATTGGAGCAAACTTTCTATCGGTAATACCTACGCTAGCCAAAATCTCCTCAATTTTAGTAGGATAAGCATTTAGAGTTTGTTTCATCTCCTCGCCTTTCCCATTGTTCACGAAAAGGTTACCTGCAACCTCTGTATTTTTCAAGGAAGAACTCACAAAAGTACCTTCTTCATTCTTAGCGTTAGACTGAGTAATCAGCTGCTGCTTCAAATCTTCAAGGTAGCTGTAGATTTCCTTGGTAGTTTCACGCACTTGCTGTGCTGCTGCTACTTTAGGAACATCTTTCTCATTATTTCCTTGCTGTTCAACTGTATATTCAATTGAACCAACCGTTGATTCGTTCTTTAGGATAAAGTTCCGGGAAGTTCTCTCCATCCCATCATTGATCAAGACGAATTTCTGGAGGATCTGATTACTTACTTGTAGAGCCAGCAATGCTGTCAATACCAAGTACATCATCCCGATCATCCGCTGTCTAGGTGTCTCTTTAACTCCTGCCATTTGTTTTTATCTAATGGTTTTTTTGTTTGGGAAAGAATTAACCTTTCATAGCGGATAGCATTCCACCATAGATTTTATTCAATGAGCTTACGTTTTGATTCAATTTCGCAAGTTCGTTTTTGAAAGCTTCTGTTTCTTTGCCTGCTTCGCTAAGACCTTCCATAGCAGCAGTCATATTAGAATAGAATTTATTCAATGTTTTCACGTGGCTGTTAGCATCCTGAAGCTCCATTTCATACACTGCATTTAGGGCAGAAAGGTTTTTGGTTACAGTCACTACCTGATTGTGATATTCTTTAGCATCCTGTGAAGCAGCTGACATTTCAGTCAATGCAGCAGCAGTTTTACCATAAGATGCGTTCATGTCTACTAGAGTTTTTGCAGCTGTTTTCACGTTGGTAGCATACTCATTGGTAGCTACTGCTGCATCTGCCAAGTTGCCCATTTTTTCAGCTGAGCTGGCAAGATTTTGCATGCCTTTACCTAAGCTTTCAATCAATTCAGGACCAACTTTAGCATTGGCTAGCATGTCGTCAAGCTTTTGAGAAACTTGATCACCAGCTCCAGCTGTTGCTCTTGCTTTCTTAGGAGCAGGACCATCTCCAGCTAATTCCGGATAAACTTTAGTCCAGTCTACTTCCTCCGGTCTTGGTTCAAAGGCTGAAAGGAAGAAAATCGCCGCCTCAGTAGTAAGACCTACACCGATCATGATGTTAGCGCCTTGCCAGTCAAGGATTTTAAACATTGCACCGAGGATAACGACTGCAGCACCAATACCATAGATTTTAGGCATTACGCTGGAATAAAAGAAGTTGCTTTTGCTAGCCATTTTGTAATTAAGAATTAAGGTTTTTGGTTTTTAAAGTGTTGGGTTGATTTATCGTCTTCGTCTTTTGCTGGATTTCACATCCATGGAGCCAGACCTTCCGATAAAGGTCATTGCGGTTCTAAATCCGATGTGAGCCTGAGCCACATCCTGATATTCATAAGTTCTTGTAGATGTTTCTAGGTAGTGTGCGATATCTTTCCAGCTACCGCCTCTTACTACTTTTCTTGGTTCAGTTTCCACATCATACACTGGGTTCAAATCCCAAGTAGCAGTTCTGGAAGTAGCAGCATAAGCATCCAATACCCATTCTGCAACATTTCCTGACATGTTATGAAGTCCAAATCCATTTGGAGCAAAAACATCCACTGGTGCTGTGTAAGCAAATCCATCGTCAATGTAATTACCTCTTCCAGGTTTGAAATTAGCCATTAAGCATCCACGCTTATTTTTCAAGTAAGGACCACCCCAAGGATATTTTGCTACGTCTTTTCCACCTTTTGCTGCGTATTCCCATTCTGCCTCAGATGGCAAACGGAAACTTGGCAAATCAAATTCAAATTCATCATTTGCATTCATGTGGTAGGTTCTCCACTCGCAATATTTTTTCGCCTGATCCCACGTCACACCCACAACTGGGTAATTGTCAAATGCAGGATGATCAAAATAAAACTCCATCAATGGATCACCATAGTGAAATGAGAAGCTTGTAGACCAAACAGTAGTATCTGGCTTTAACTCATCTAAGTTGAATTGTGGCTCCTCTTTTAAAGTGGTAGGAGTACCAGTAGTAAGTGTACCTTCTTTAACAGCTTCTAAAAATTGTCTGTATTTGTTATTGGATACTTCATACTTATCCATGAAAAATTCAGATATGGTTATCTGTTTGTTCATTGATGATTGTGTGAAAGCAATGTCCTCATCGGATTGTCCCATCCAAAAAGTTCCTGCCTTAATAGGAACCATATCGTATGGGAGGTTTTGTTGCCATTGTGCTCTCTTCGGAACACCAGTCACTTCACCTCTCCTATTGAGCTTTTCACTTGCCGATCCTTTTTTACTAAAAAGTCCGCATCCAGGTAAGATTGTCGCAATTGCCAAGCCCAAAACGATCGGCATTAGACGGATATTATTTTTATTATACATAAATGACATTTTTTATATCATCAAATGAAAGTCTTATTTAAAACCTTGACTAAGATCGAAATTTAGCTGAATTTTCAACAGATATGCAAATAACTTGCCAATTTTAAACAGAATAAATTTTCATAAATTCTCCTGAAGTTCAGCTTTATACAAGGGCTAACCTGTATCTCTTAAAATCTAAATCTTGGAGTCCGCTGAATGACTCGCTCTACATTTCTGCTTATATCGGTTAATCTATAACGTAACATAAGCTCATGACTTGTCGGAGATTTTGCCTCCAAACCGCTTACTACCAAATCAAAGGAATACCCTAATACAAGAGAATTATCTCTCAACAAAGAGTATCCCAAGATAAGGGAAACACTTTCTTCCCCTCTAAATGCCACTCCCCCACTAATCTTATTCTGGTGAGTAGCAATAACGCTCACATCATAAGAAAAATTATTGAAGGACACAGATTTTAATAGAAAACTTGGCTCTATTCTCAACTGCCCTACTGGTCTGAATCTATACCCAAACAATAAATAGGAATGATTCCTTAATGGATTTGCAAAACCTCCATCTCCAAAATCAAACTCGGGTTGATTGAGATGTCTAGAACTCAAACCTACATAATAATCTCCTCGGTCCAAAAGAAGTCCTGCTCCAAAATTGAAATTGATGGCATTTTCCTTTCCTGAAGAAGGTAAATTAGGTTCAGGGTTCACCACAACCAGCTCTCCATAATCGATTGAACTGGAGAACATACCTGCATAGGCACCAAAACTAATCGTAGTTCTATTGATTTTTTTATGATATGCTCCTTGAAGATTGATCTCCAAATTTCCTGTGGCGCCTATTTGATCATTGACTATAGTAATACCGTAACCAATATTTTTCCCTTCTAAACTACCCTGAGCTGTCAAAAGCTGCGTAATAGGTGCTCCTCCTGCCCCTGTAGAAGTAGAATAATTTGCCCATTGAGTTCGGTGAAGTGCTGAAAATCGAAATCCTCCTTCTCTTCCAGCAAATGCTGGATTGTAATACATGCCATTATACATGTACTGGGTGAATTGCGCATCTTGCTGCGCAAAGCTGGATTCGATGCTGAAAAAGCTGAGTATAACAGCAAAGCCAAAAATGTATTTCCACCGACTGCTTTGAATCATTTGAATGTGGTTTTGTCAGATGATAGAACTATTGTAAGCAATTAAACTGAAAAACCACAGAATTTGATTTCAAGATTTACAAATTGTTTGCCTTTTTTATATAAAGCTCCAACGCTCCTGTCATACTTGGGGCATTTGGAAGCGGTGCTTCAATATCTAAAATCAATCCCATATCTCTTACGGCTTGTGCTGTGGTCGGACCAAAAGCCGCAATCCTGGTTCTTCCTTGTTCGAATTCTGGGAAGTTTTGTTTCAAAGATTTTATTCCTGAAGGACTATAGAAGGCTAAAATATCATATTTAACATCCGCAAGATCTGACAAATCAGCGGCTACTGTATGATAAATGATTGCTTCTGTAAATGCAATACCTGCTTTCTCCATGTAATCTGGAATATCGTCTTTACGAATGTCGGAGCAAGGAAATAGGTATTTTTCGTTTTTATGTTTCTTGAAATAATCAAAAAGATCTGATGCAGTTTTCTGACCTACAAAAAGCTTTCTTTTTCTGATTACAATATATTTCTGAAGATAATGGGCTGTTTGATCCGAAATACAGAAGTATTTCATGTCAGCGGGCATTTCTATTTTGAATTCTTTACAAATATTAAAAAAATGATCGATCGCGTTTCTGCTTGTAAAAATGATTGCAGTGTGCTTAAGGATATCAATTTTTTGCTTTCGAAATTCCTTGGGAGGAACCGGCTCTACCTTAATAAACTGCCTGAAATCAATCTTGAGATTGTATTTTTCAGCCAGTTGAAAATAAGGTGAATTTACATCGTTAGGTTTAGGTTGAGAGACAAGAATACTTTTGACTGGTTTAAACCGATCCTTAATAGCTGCACTCATGCTTATTAATTTCTTTAAATTATATCTACTATTGACCTAATACCATGATCCATTTTGCAAGGATCAGAAAAGGCACCAATTCTGCGATGCAAAGGTAAGTAAATAAATGGTATTTCTTAAAAGATAGGCGATTCATCATAATTAAGAAAAGTCCGGTGATGCCAATTAGATAAAGCCAAAAGAAAACTTGGAGAGATAATTCAAGAACATTTTCCAGCATAAAAAAGGAATTCATCAGATAAACGAAAATAACTCCGATCATAATAAAACATGCCCAAACAATTAAGCGAAGCAAATAGAAAAAGTGTGGAAATTCCAGCTTCCTTAAATCAAATAAATAAGCAACAATTCTAATCCCAATAAACTTGAATACTGTAAGAATTAGCAAACCAACTGTAGTGACCAACCAGAAAATCATCAGGGACATCACATCTTGATCGATCAATTGAAAGACCAAGTCTCCCTTATAGATCACAAAGCCCAACGTACCCACCAAAGCCAGCAGTAAATTGACCATAAAAACAAATAGCAAAACGTCCATTGAGAAAAACTTTTGCAAACTTCCAACATCGGAAAAATCCTCATCACTAAGTAGCCCACTAGGTCTCAGCATGCCGGAAAAAAGAAAAGGATATGCTTGCTTGTAAAAGGCAATGAAAAATAAAACAATAAGTAATCCTAGTCCGAAAAAATCCCTGAGTACACTTCTCTTTTTTTCCCGGATACTTATGAGATTCTTGCTTTCCTCCGGAGTGGTCTGATCCAACTCAGTTCCAATCATTTTTTTCAAAATGATATTTTGGCTTCCTATACCTTCCTTATATAAAGTCAAGATCACTTTTTCCTGAGCTAATTCTTGAGCCACCTCAGTAACCCTTCGAATTAACACAGTGTCAGAATTGGAGTAAAACCAAAGTTTTTCCCCAGCAAAAACAACCGTCTGCTCTGGCACTTCCAGATAAAGATTAGCCATGGGAAAAGTTGCCAGATTCAACTCCTGACTTATTCTATCACTACTTGCAAACCAACTCTCTCTTTCAGCTACCTCCCAAGTTTTGGAATAATCTTCCAAAACCTGTGCAGACAGGGAAAAACCAGGAATAAAGAAAACTGTGAAGAGAAAGAAAATCCGGATTCTGGCCATTTTTTTTTAAAATCTCGCTAAATATCCAAAATGAATTTTTGATTGGGAAAAGGAAGCTTGTTGTTCATTGGACTTTCCAATCGCATAGATAAATCTGAAAATCCCCGAACCTGTCTCAAAATTCAGGCCCGCACCAAAAGAAACCGGCCTGTCAAAGGAATTTGCAAAGTAAGGGTTTTCTAGAATCCCAAGATCTATAAATGCCAGTAGAAATGAATTTTCTCCAAAAAATAATCGCTGCTCTGCATTCAGATAGGCAAAAGAGGAAGCAAAGAAAAAATTTTCATTAAAGCCTCGAATACTTTTCAGACCTCCCAATCTGAATAAATCATTGACCAAAAGTGTTTCATTTCGCACAAAACCTCCTGCACCCCCAAAGTACATTCCCCAGGAAGGTTTAAGAAACAGATGCTTTTCCCAAATAAGACTGACAGAATATTGTGGATTGCTCAATTCCAAATCCTGATAAACAGCTTCAGGAATCCCTGTATTTTGAAGTATTCTCTTGTTTCCAGCTGAAATCTTCCCAGAAACCTTCCAGCCTTTTCTCGGCGCAATCACATCATCCAACAAATTAAAATCCACTCCCAAACCATATTCATTCCATCTAAAATCGGCTACATCTGGTAATTGCTCCACCTGCCTGAATGCAAAAGTTGAGAGTAAATCACTTGCCTTTCTGTTGGTAAAAAAGGTCAGGTACAAAGAGCTACTCGCATTATAACCCACCCGAAGTCCTAGATTTCTATTGATAAAGGTACTATCCTGCTTGAGAAGACTAAACTCTCCCCCCACATCCAAAGGACTATTGAAAAGAAACGATTCCTTGGCTTTGATATTGAGGTTTTGGGTTAATTCATTAAACCTTTGCCAGCTGACCTCCACATCTCTTCCTTTCCCTCCTAAATGAAATAACTGCAAGTCCAACTGACCGGTAATCAACACCTTACCTGGTTCATTTTGATTAGGCAAAAATCCAATGATTCCATCCAACACATTAGAGTTTCTCTCGACCAAGCTAAAAACTGGCTGAGCTTTTTGAATCCTAAATTCCACCTCGGGTTGACTTCTAAGTCTGAAATAAGGAGATCGATTCGCAAGTCTGCTTGCCCTTTCCAGTTCTTTCTGAGAGAAAGGATCATTAGGAATGAGCCCGGAAAATCTCTGAAAATATTTGGCCTTAGTTTTAGGAGTTCCATCCAAACTAATACTATCCCAAACTATCAAGGGCCCGGATTCATATATAATGGAAGCTTTTATCCCGTTTTCTGTTCTTTCCAGACTGTCCATCTGAACCGACGCAAAAGGATAGCCCTGATTCTCGGAGATTCCTACAATTCTGTCAAATATGGAATTGACTTGAGCGAAAGACAATTTCCCAAGGTTCAATTCTTTTGCCATGGTGGAAGGTAGATTCCCTTGGGACAAAATTACTTCCTCTATTTTTTTACCTGTTTCAAATTTAATCCAGAGCGAATCCCCTTGAACTCGCTGATTTTGAATAAACGCACCCAAATAACCCTGTGCCTGATAGGATAGTAAAAGGGAATCGATTCCATGTCCTCGACCTTTATCGGATTCAAACTGCCGCCACTCATACTCCACTCCATCTAAGCTCCATCCCAACCAAAGCTTTTCCTGTGCTTGAAGCGAAAAAGTCAGAGGGAGATAAACCAAAAAAAGGAACAAGATGAGTTTCATGTGTTTATAATTTGTTTTTCAAAGACCACATGGAATCTCGCATATTTTCCCCGAACATCGGGGCATCCCAGTGTATGCAGACTCCGATATGCTCGATTTCATCTGAGGAAATTAGGATTCATTATATTCGCAAATTAAAAGAAATCGATGGCAGGTATCTATATCCATATTCCTTTTTGCAAACAGGCTTGCCATTATTGTGACTTCCACTTCAGCACAAATACTAGCTACTTGGAGCAGATGATTCAGATGATCGGGAAGGAAGCTGCACTCAGAAAGGAGTATCTCAAAGGACATACGATAGAAACCATTTACTTTGGCGGAGGCACTCCCTCCATCTTAGAACCCAAGTGGATTGATTTTTTATTGGAAAATCTCAAAAGGATTTTTCAACTCAATTTGAAAGAAATTACACTTGAGGCTAACCCGGACGATCTGACAACTGAAAAATTGCAAGCCTGGAAATCAGTGGGTATTGATCGATTGAGTTTGGGAATTCAAAGTTTTGACGATGAAATTTTAAGATTTTATAATCGAGCCCACAATTCAAAAGAATCCATAGAAGCTATTGCAAAGGCCCGCAAAATAGGCTTTGAGAAATTTAGTATGGATTTGATTTATGGCTTTCCTAGTCAAGACCATCAGCTTTGGGAAAAAGATCTAAGTACCGCATTGGAGCAGGATCCAGGGCATTTATCCTGCTACGCATTGAGTGTGGAACCAAGAACTGCTCTGGGAAAATGGGAAAAAACCGGAAAATTTGAACCTGCTTCTGAAGATTTTGTGGCAGAACAATTTGAAATTCTCCAAGCATTCACCGAAACAAAAGGCTATAGGCAATACGAAATCTCCAATTTTGCCTCTTCTGGTAATGAAGCGATTCATAACAGCAACTATTGGAAAGGACTGTCATACTTGGGTTTAGGCCCAGGAGCACACTCATTTGACGGTGAGAAAAGGGGAGCAAACGTCAGGAACAACATCCAATTCATCCGGGCAATTGAAGCCAACCAAATCCCTTTTGAAATTGAGGAAATGGATGAACTTGACCGCTTAAACGAATACATTTTAACCAGTCTCCGAACAAGTTGGGGATTGGATATTTCATTTGTAAGTCAAACATTTGAAAAAGATCTGATTCAGGAGAAAAGGAGTGAAATCTCCAAATTTCAAGAGCAGGGCTGGCTTGTTTGGAAAGATAATACCCTATCTTTGAGCAAAAGCGGAATGCTTTTGGCTGATAGTATAGCAGCAGCCTTGTTTTTCTAAATTAACCTATGAATTATAATCCCAATAGCCGAAAAAAAGAAGCCGCTCCTCTAGAGGATGCTTTCAAAGATTTGCTGAAGGTCTATCGATTGGAGGGGAAATTTCAGGAAAAATCTTTGATCCACGATTGGGGAGAGTTGGTAGGTAAAACTATCGCCTCTCGAACCGAATCAGTCTTTATCCGGGATAAAAAGCTGTTTGTAAAACTTTCATCCGGCCCAATCAAGCGGGAAGTGCAGATGAATAAAAGTAAAATTCTAAACCTGATTGATGAGAGGTTTGGTGCAGGGATGATTGAAGAGCTTATTTGCCTTTGATATAATCCTTAGATGGTTATTAGAATTTTTTAACATCTTACATAAGAAAGCAATCGAGAGATTACTGTCTTTTTTCCATTCCCATTAACTAATATTGGGGATGCATACATGATCAAACTACCTAGCATACATATCGGAAAGCTTAGCTTTTTGCTCGCCATACTAGTATGGCTGGCTTTGCTTTTTGTAGACCTTACCAGATTATTTGGGGCGATCAACGATTTAAATTCCGGAATAGCCCCTGAATTCACATGGATACTGGAAATCTTATTTTTTATCACAGTGTATGGATTCTACAATTACGCAATCAATAAGGATGCAAGAAACGATTTCCTAAATTTGATATGGAGAGCGGCTTCCACAGGCATGTTTGCCTCGGCGATTTTCCTCTTAGTCCAGCTTTTTTATATCCTGTTGGGAGAAAGCAGATTGGCCGATGAGCCATTTCTTCGAAATTTCTTTTACCATGTGCACTTTGCCTTAGTCACTATATTTTTGATATCCAGTGCGATTCTTTGGAAGAATCTGATCCTCTATCAAAAATCCAAACAAGTAGTCAAGCAATGGCAGACTTATGAGTTCGCATTATTGCTAGCCATGTTTTTCATTTTCTTCAATAAAAACACCTTTGATTATAGCTTTATATTTGGCTTAGTCATTTTGACTGGCTTGGGGATAGTTCTTTCAGGAAATTTGAAATGGATCCCATATCTTACCTTTAAGGAGAAATGGAAGTCCCTACTTTTCCTGTTTTTCATACTTTTGAGTGGGGGTTATTTATTTTATCAAACCAGCCAGTTTAGCAATGCCCAGCAAACCTACCCTATCAATCTGCTGGATAACTTATTCCTGATTTCACTTTTTTTATTCATCCTCATTTATGCCTTATTCAGCTTCCTAGTTACCCTTTTCAATTTACCCACATCTTCAGTTTTTGAGCAGAAGTTGACAGAGGCGATCAATTTTCAGCGACTAAGTCAATCCATTCAGCCAGAAGAAAATGAAGAGCAGGTATTGGATATCCTGATTGACTCCTGCATGAGTGCTGCTTATGCAGATGCTGCCTGGATGGAAATGCATAGACTGGAAACAGGCACAGAGCTTATTCAGGAAAGGTGGATCAATGAAGAAACCAGAAATGAGCTTTCTGAGAAAATTTCGGGTATGAAGGCGGCCTCTCAATGGGAGACAGAAACAAAGCCTGATAATCTAAGTCCTCTTGCCTTGAGATTGGATCACCCTAAGTTCGAATCCATACTAATCATCCCTTTGGTGGTCAATAAGTCAGTAATCGGCAGATTGGTACTGTGCAAAGAAGTAAAGGATGGTTTCAACAAAGAGATGATCAATATCATCAGCACCTTTACCCGTCAGGCCAGCATCGCAGTAGAAAATCACCGATTGCTGAATCAGGCTATTCAGAATGAACGGTATCAGGAAGAGTTGAAAATTGCCCAGCGGGTACAAAAGTCCCTACTTCCTGTCAAATTGGATCATAATGAATCCTTTGAAATTTGCGCCTATTCCAATGCTGCCGATGAGGTTGGGGGTGACTATTACGATACATTTCAGCTGGACGAAAATCGATTTGTACTGATCATCGGGGACGTTTCCGGAAAGGGAACTTCGGCAGCCTTTCACATGTCCCAAATGAAAGGGATATTCCAAAGTCTGATTCAACTGGATCTAGGAGCTTCTGAATTTATGAATCGTGCCAATAGTGCCTTGAGTAGATGCCTGGAAAGAAATCATTTTATTACTGCTTCGATATTTATAATTGATACTTCCAATCATACTTTTTTACATGCCCGAGCAGGACATGTGCCTACTTTAATGTGGGAAAAATCCAAAAATAAAGCTGATTTCTTGGGGGTTGACGGATTGGGTTTAGGAATCTTAAGAAACATGCAGTATGAAAAACACGTTGAGGAAAAGGTATTCAGCTTTGAGTCAGGAGACATACTGCTGCTGTTTACAGATGGTATAGTAGAGGCAAAAAATCAAAAATCTCAACAATTTGGATTTGAAAGAGTCCGATCCTTAGTAGAAGTTTATCATCATTTATCACCGAGAGAGATTCAGACAAAATTAATCGACTCACTGCACGATTTCGTGGAAGGAGACGGAATGATTGACGACGATTATTCTCTCATGGTAGTTAAGTTCAATTAATCAAAAAACATGCTTTCGATTCACACTCATGAGGAACATACCCACCATATCCTTCGGATACAAGGGGAAATTGATGCCAGCAACTCAGTGCAACTGGATGAGTCTATCCGAAGTCTTGCTGATAATGGTGCCAAGTCGATTTTAGTTGACGGTTCTGATCTTGAATATATTTCATCAGCAGGATTGGGAGTATTTATGTCTTATTTAGAAGACTTTCAGGAGCAGGGAGTTAGTTTAAAAATTTTCGCACTGGACCCTAAAGTATTTGAGGTATTTAAAATATTGGGACTGGATCAATTGATTTCAATTTTCCCCACTAAAGAAGAAGCGATCCAGGAAGTATAACATGGTACAAAAGATTCAGATAGCATGCCGCACCACGGCACTTTCGGAATTAAGGGACTTTCTTAATCAGACCCTCATGGATTCCAGGATGTCAGACAGTGATATTTTACAAGTCACGCTGGCGGTGGAAGAAGTGTGCGCTAATCTCATCATACATTCTCACAGCTGTAATGAGGAAGACCATATTGTCCTTTCAGTAGAAAAAGATGCTGAGAAGCTTATTTTTGAAATTAAAGATGAGGGCGAAGCTTTTAATTTATTGGATTACGAAATGCCGGATTTGAAAAAAGTAATTTCCGAAAAGCGAAAAGGAGGTCTAGGCATCATTTTGGTACGTAAAATCATGGACGAAATAGAGTTTGAAAGTGACAGAGGAATTAATACCTGTAGGCTAATCAAACTTTTTCGATCCTAATTCTTGTTAAATCCTTAATTCAAAAGGCATTTCCCTTGAAATCCTGATAATTTTGTAACATTGCATCTTGAAAATTCAGCTTTCTGATTCATGACTAACCGAACCATTTCGGCAATTCTCTCGGCCTTTCTTTTCCTGTATATCAATCCGGGCTCAATTGCCCAGACAGCTTCACAGGAAGATCCTCTTTTGACAGTGGGTGGTAAGCCTGTGTCCAGAGATGAATTCGTCTATTTAATAGGGAAAGGCTCCAATTCCGATGCAAATACCCCTGGTTTAAGCAGGGAAGAATTTGAGGAAAATTTGGATCTCTTCATCAACTATAAATTGAAAGTAAGAGAAGCCGAAGCCCTAGGCTTGGATGAGACCACTGAGTTTAAAAGAGAATTCGCTTCCTTCAAAGAAAGCCTCAAATCCCCTTTTCTTATAAAAAACTCTCTGGAGGATGGTGAACTGAGAAAGGCCTATTCCAGGATGCAAGAAGTCATCAGAGCCAGCCACATTCTATTCCAGTTTCCACCCAATGCCAGTTCAGAAGATAGTTTGATCGTGTTGAAAATGGCTCTGAAGATCAAGCAGGAAATTCAAAATGGCGGAGATATAAATGCTTTGGCAGTAGAATACTCGGACGATCCTTCAGCAAAAATCAATAAGGGAGACCTTGGGTATTTTACCGCGTTACAGATGGTGCAGCAATTTGAAGATGCGGCTTTCACACTTCAGCCTGGGCAAGTTTCTGATCCTGTTCTTACAAGTTTCGGATACCATATTATTAAAGTTCAGGAAAGACAACCTAACCCTGGACAAGTTCAGGTATCTCACATTTTGGTTAGAGTAGATGAAACCAATCCTAACTCAGAAAATCAAGCCCGGAGAAAGATTTCCGATATCTATACTGAGATTCAAAAGCCTACCACGCTTTGGGAGGATATTGTGAAAAACTACTCAGAAGATCCAGCCACCAGTAAAAAAGGAGGGCTTTTGCCTTGGTTCTCTGTCGGAAATATGATTCCGGAATTTGAAATGGCTGCATTTTCACTTACTGAAATTGGAGAAGTATCTCCTCCAGTGAAAACCAGATACGGATATCACATTCTAAGATTAGAAAATAAAAAGCCAATAGACTCCTTTGAAGAAATGGAGGATATGATTCGATCAAGAATTTTGAGAGATTCCAGATCAACCATGATTCAATCTCAAGTTCTTGCAATCCAGAAAGCTAGATATGGATTCAAGGAAAATGAAGCCAATGTCGAAAAATTAAGAGCTACTTTGAATACCAAGAAAAAGAATGAATTCCGTCCTGAAATCACAGCTTTAGGAATGGGAGCCTCTAACCTATTTACTCTGAGAGGAAAGGCATATTCTACGGAAGATATGCTCACCTATATGGAAACCGATGAAGTCAATCCAAAAACTAAAGGAGGAACATTCGATATATGGTATGATAGGTTTGCAGGTGAACTATTAGCTCAAATAGAAGAAGAAGACTTAGAGGCTAATAATAAAGAATACGCCATGCTTCTCAAGGAGTATAGGGATGGAATCCTGCTTTTTACTTTGATGAATGAAGAGGTGTGGCAAAAAGGAATACAAGATTCTATTGGACAAAGAGCCTTTTACGAACAAAATATCAGGGATTATCAATGGGGAGAAAGAGTAAATGCTTTCATCGTCAAGGTATTAGATATAAATAAATTAGAACAGGCCAAATCCAGACTTCAGGGAAATGCTTATTCTGAAAGCTTGGTGAATGAATTTGAAGAGTTTTATAAAAGCAATGATCCACTGGCTTACCAAACTCAGTCAGGATTGATTGAAATTGCTGATAACCCTATTCTTTCCAAAGCAGACTTATCCAAGTCTTTCCAAGAAATAGAAGCTGATGGACACCTTCACCTAGTGGTGGTGGGAGCTAAAGTTCCTCCCGGACCTATGGCATTTGAAGAAACAAGAGGCCCGGTTATCAGAGATTATCAAGAATACTTAGACAAGCAACTTATTCAGTCGCTTCGCAAAAAATATCCCATCAAAGTGAACAAGAGCGTAAAAGAAGAGGCATTCATTGCGCTGAATCAATAAATTCAATTACACCGATTCAGGTCGGAATTATCATCCATGAATAAACTAAACCTACTTACATTAATCCTTTTCAGCTTATTCTTCACCCAGCAGGCAATTGCTCAGGAGAGTTCGGTTTCCGGGCAGGTACTGGACAAAATTGTCGCCAAAGTAGATAACAACATTTTGCTGGAATCAGATGTGCAAAAGACCTTTTTGGAAGCTGTGGCACAATCGCAGCAAGGCATGACACCTCCATCAAGATGTGATGTTTTCGAGACGCTTTTGATCAATAAGCTGATG
Organism: Algoriphagus sp. UBA3586; assembly: GCF_002376385.1. Lineage (NCBI taxonomy): Bacteria > Pseudomonadati > Bacteroidota > Cytophagia > Cytophagales > Cyclobacteriaceae > Algoriphagus > Algoriphagus sp. UBA3586. The sequence goes on from NZ_DFMT01000013.1 coordinate 119,271, forward strand.
GTTGCAAAAGCTGAAATAGATTCCGTAATCGTGACAGAAGCTGAGGTAATGCTTCAGGCAGACAACCGATTCAATATGGTATTGCAGCAAATCGGCGGAGATGAAAACACCCTACTTCAAGTCTATGGAAAAACTGCTGAGCAGCTAAAGAATGAAATCTATGATGTCATGAAGGAGCAGTTGACCGTTCAAAGAATGCGTGATAAAATCACGCAAGGACTGACTGTATCTCCCGCGGAAGTTCGGTCATTCTTCCAAAGCATACCGCAGGACTCCCTCCCATTCTTTTCTGCAGAAGTAACCGTAGGACAAATTGTAAAAAAGCCTGAGGTAAATCCTCAAGTAAAAGAAAATATTTACAACCAGCTTAAGCAATTCAAAGAGGATATATTGGCAGGAAGAGCAGACTTTGCTGACTTGGCCAGAAGGTATTCTGAAGATCCAGGCTCAGGTGCTCAAGGAGGGGACTTAGGTTTTTTCCGCAGAGGTGAATTGGCTCCAGAATATGAGGCTACTGCATTGAGCTTGAGACAAGGTGAAATCTCTGATCCCGTAGAAACCCAATTTGGATTTCATATGATCCAACTTCTTGAAAATAAAGGAGGGAGTTATAATACCAGACATATTCTACGAATTCCACAAGCTACGGAAGATGATATTAAAAAGACCGAGCGTTACTTGGATAGCTTGAAGACGGAAATTGAAGCAGGAAGATTGGAATTTGCGAAAGCAGCCAAGGACTATTCTGATGATAGAAATACCAGCGATAATGGCGGATTCTTTACTGATCCGGGAACAAGCTCTAACCGATTAACGCTTCGAACATTAGAGGATCCTGTATTGTATTTCACAATCGACAGTATGAAGGTGGGATCCATTTCCAAACCAATACGATTTGAAGATCCTAGAGAAGGAACCAAGGTTAGAATTCTTTATTATAAAGCCAAATATCCAGCTCATCGAGCTAACCTCAATGATGATTACGAGAAGATGAAAGCAGCGGCCTTGAGAAAGAAAGAAGATGAAATTCTAAGTACTTGGTTTGTAACTGCCAAAGAAGACGTCTTTATAGATATTGACCCCGCATATGATCGATGCAACGCATTGGTAGAAAAGAAATAAAAAAGGGAGCTGATGTTGAATCAGCTCCCTTTTTTGTAAATAACAGCACTTAATTCTTACCAAAAAGCGTTTTAAACGCCATTCCGATTTGCTTGAATCCTTCTTTAAAAAAGCCTTTAGATTCTTTGAGTTTGGGTTCTAGGTTCTTTTTTCTTTCCTCATACTCCTTCTCCAGCATTTCTTTTCCCTTTTTCAACTCAGCCTCCAAAGAAGTTTTGTTCGCTTTCAACTCGCTGATTTTCTTATCGATTTCTTCTTTGACTTCTGAACCTGCGTCTTTCCCTTTTTGGACCAGTTCCTCTATCTTGTGACCGATCTCCTGAAGGGTAGCTTCAATTTCCGAAATACCTTTATTGTTTGTTTTCATGTGTTTTTAATTTATGTTTCAAAGGCCACATGGAATCTCACACATATTACAATGACCCAATGTGTGTCGCTTGCGTCGTGCTCGATTTCATCTGTTATTTGGTTTAAATGTTCAGATGGAATACTCATGAAATTTTCTGGCCTTGTGCCTGAAATTTCAAGAGCATTTCATAGCTAAAAATCTGAATTTTATTGAGTTAATAATTTAACCAATTTATTTCAAAGAATGGAATAAAGGGATATTAAAGATCAGAATCCACCGATTCTCCGGCTTGGGTTTGCTTTTCATAAAGCTCAGCATAAACGCCTTTTTGCTCCATCAAAGACTGATGATTTCCACGTTCTATGATTTTACCATCATCCAAAACTATGATTTGGTCAGCCAGTTTGGCCGAAGAAACCCGATGAGAAATAATCACAGAAGTTCTGTTCTTCATGATTTTCTTCAGCGCATTGAGGATAACATTTTCTGTTTTGGTGTCCACTGCTGAAAGGCAATCATCCAAAATTAAAATCTTAGGCTCTTTGGCAATAGCTCTGGCGATGGAAACTCTTTGTTTTTGCCCACCTGAAAGTGTGATCCCTCTTTCACCCAGCATGGTTTCAAAACCTTTTGGAAAGTCCACAATATTCTTGTAGACATCGGCATCTTTTGCTGCCTGTTCTATTATTTCCTTTTCTGTATGATCCAATCCAAAAGCGATATTATTTCCTATTGTATCAGAGAACAAGAATACATCCTGAGGTACATAGCCAATATTTTTTCTCAGATGGGAAATATCAAAGGATTCAATGGGTTTGCCATCAATTAAAATCTGACCTTTAGCAGGATCATACATTCGCATCAATAAATTGGCAATAGTAGATTTGCCAGAACCGGTTGTACCAATAATTCCCAAGGTTTGTCCCGATTGAATTGAAAAAGAAACCTGATCCAAAGCCTTCACGCCCGAGTCAGGATAGACAAATGAAAGATCCTTCATTTCTATTGTTCCATGAATCTCATCTTTGGCATCTTCAGTACTGATGATATTATTTTGCTCATCCAAAAATTCATTGATTCGAGTCTGAGAAGCAGCAGCCCGCTGCACAATACTGGTTACCCAGCCCAAGGATGTCACTGGCCAAGTCAGCATGTTCACATAAAGAATAAACTCTGCAATCACGCCATATCCTATATCGCCGTTGATCACTTGGAGGCCTCCAATGTAAACAGTGATGATGGTAGAAATACCCACCAAGGCCATAATCAAGGGAAAGAACAAAGCATTCACACGTGTCAGCCTGATGGATTTTACCTTGTACTCTTCACTAGCATCCGAAAAGTCTCTGACACTATCATTTTCACGTACAAATGCCTTAAGCACTCTAATTCCCGAAAAAGCTTCTTGGGTAAATGTGCTTAGATTAGAAAGGCTTCTTTGGATCTTTTCCGAGCGCTCATTAATCAGGTTATTGACAAAATAAATACTTATGGAGAGTACCGGAAGGGGTAATAATGAATACAGTGTCAATTCAGGATTGACCATGATCATGTATGAAATTACCAATGGAAAAAGAATCAGAAGGTTTAATCCATACATGATGGCAGGTCCCAAATACATACGGACTCTACTGACATCCTCTGTGATTCTAGCCATCAGGTCTCCCGTGCTATTTTTTCTGTAGAAGGATAAAGACAGGTTTTGATACTTTTCAAAAATCTCATTTTTCATATCATACTCAATCCTTCTGGACATGATGATAATAGTTTGTCGGATGAGAAAAAGGAAAAAACCCCGCAAAAGGGCCATAACTAAAATTAATACACCAAAGACGAGGACAAATTTTAAAAAATTTTCAGAGGCAATATCACCTAATCCTCCTAGGTCTAAAGGCTTAAATATCACCGAGCTTTCCACCACATAATCTATGGCAAGTCTTACAAGTTGGGCAGGAATAATTACGAATATATTTGAGATTACAGTAAATAGTATTCCCAAAAGCAATAAGCCCTTGTATTTGTATAAATACTTATTGAGTCTCCAGAGTGGCTTCACCAAATAAAAACTTTAAAATCGAGGAATTGGATTAATTATTCTAGTTAGATTAATTCTTTGAAGGCTAATAAAAGTATTTAATTTTGTATCAGCCTTGGTATAGAAGGAACAACCCAAATATAACACATTCTAAAAAGCTAAGTTCACATGTTAGAGATTAAAGCTTCGCAAACCGTGAAAGAAGGATCCATCTTTGGACAAATCAGCAGCATGGATCACGAGCAGCTCGTGGTTTGTCATGACGAGGCCACTGGCCTTAAAGCCTTGATAGGCATTCATAATACTACCTTGGGTCCTGCACTCGGAGGTACCCGCATGTGGCCTTATGCTACAGAAGAAGAAGCGATTACTGATGTGTTGCGTCTTTCCCGAGGGATGACTTTCAAAAATGCACTTGCCGGATTAAATCTTGGAGGAGGAAAAGCAGTAATTATTGGTGATCCAAAACTCAAAAATGAAGCCTTCTTAAGAAGGTTTGGTCGTTTTGTTCAGAGTTTGGGCGGCAGGTATGTAACTGCGGAAGATGTCAACATGAAGACATCTGACATGGAGTACATAGCCATGGAAACCAAACATGTAACCGGACTTCCTGAGATCAAAGGCGGTGGTGGCGATCCATCTCCTGTGACTGCTTACGGAACCTACATGGGTATGAAAGCTGCTGCGAAAAAAGCATTCGGCTCAGATTCATTGTCAGGTAAAAAAATCTGTGTTCAGGGAGTAGGTCAAGTAGGTAAATATTTGATCGAATACTTGATCAAAGAAGGCGCTGAAGTATTGATTACCGATATTTTCGAAGATAAACTGAAGAAAGTAGCCCTTGATACAGGAGCTGTAGCAATTGATCCTAATCTGATTTATGACATGGATATGGACATCTACGCACCTTGCGCTTTGGGAGCTACTATCAATGATGATACAATTGATAGACTGAAATGTGCTGTCATTGCCGGTGGAGCCAACAATCAATTGAAAGACGAAGCCAAGCATGGTCAGATCCTTTTAGAAAAAGGAATTATCTACGCTCCAGATTTCCTAATCAATGCTGGTGGTGTGATCAATGTTGGCGCAGAGTATTTTGGCGGTTACAATAGAGAAATTGTCTACAAGCAGGCAGAAAAGATCTACGATACTTGTTTATACATCTTGAATAAGTCTGAAAAAGAAAATATTCCTGCTCAGCAGGCTGCTATCGAAGCTGCTAAAGAGCGTATCAATGCAATTGGAAGAGTTAAGCTCTCTTTCTAAATAAAAATTACTTGATGAAAACCACCGGAAGGACCTTTCGGTGGTTTTTTGTCTTCATATGGCAGGGTGAAGCCCGGTCAAAATGTCTATATTTACAGCTCGTTTCTCAAACTATGCTAAACAGAAGAATCCTCAGGGTCAAAGCTTTTCAAAATCTTTATGCCTATGAGCAGTGCAAAGGTTCCAATTTTAACCTTGCAAAAGATTACATCAAGGAGTCCTTTCTACCAGATTTGAATAGTATGGAAGTCCAGGACAAGGCTGCCCTCTCCAGAGATGCCCAGTCAGCTATCCAATTATTCGAACAAAGTGTAGACAGCAAAAGTCAGCTTCAAGCTTCTGACGGAAGTCCAAAAATCAAAAAGGTCGTATTGGAGGCAATCAATACTTTCCATTCTTCCAATAAAAAAGATCAGGATTTTCTGTTGAAAAACATGATCGCTTCCGCAGAAAGAATCCCCCAACTTTATCTTTTAGCAATCGAATTATTGCAGGCATTTTCCAAGCAAGCCGGTACAGAGATTGAAAAGAAAAAAAAGCTTCAGGCGGGGAACCCTGTAGCATTTGCCAATGAGCTGAATCTGACAAACAATAGGGTTCTGGCAAACCTTCGAGAATCTGATATCTATCGTGCAGCAGTAGCTAAAAACAATGCAAACCTGGATGATTTGGAATTGGAAATCAGAGAATGGTTTAGAGATTATATCAAACCTTCTGAGGAATACCAGGCATATATAAAGTTGAGTAATCCTTCCGTGGAAGAAGATTTGCATGCTGCAGATGAACTTTTGAAGAAGATTCTATTCAAAAACGACGTAATATTGAACTACTTTTCTGAAAAAGACCTTAATTGGACAGAGAACAAGTCAGTCGTTCGCAGCTTGGCATCAAAGGTTCTGAAAAATGCAGCAGGTCTTGGAGAAGATTCTGATGGGCAAATGCCTGAAATTGCAATGAACTGGGATGAGGATAAGGAGTTTTTTCAAAATATCTTTAACTTCACCATTGAAAATGACAGGGAAAATAAGGCGTTAATCAGTCAAAAAACCAAAAACTGGGATATTGATCGATTGGCATTTACAGATAAAGTCATCATATCTATGGCGATTACTGAAATGCAAAACTTCCCAAGCATCCCTGTCAAAGTCAGCATCAATGAGTACATTGATATCTCCAAGACATACAGTACTCCAAAGAGTAAGCAATTCGTCAACGGATTGTTGGATGTCATGGCGAAAGAATTAACCGAAAGCGGTAAAATTCGTAAAAGTGGACGAGGACTTTTGGACAATAAATAATACAACTATGAGCAAAAACAGTAATTCACTCATCGCATTTGTCATTGGAGCCGGTGTAGGTGCGGCATTGGGTGTACTTTTCGCACCGGATAGCGGTTCAAATACAAGAGACAAACTTTCTTTCAGACTTTCAAAATATAAAAAGGAACTGGAAGAATTGATCGACGAATTAGTAGAGGGAAAAGAACTTCACCTCAACGAAGCTAAAACAGAAGGAAAAAGAGTAATCACAGAAGCCAAAAACAAGGCAGAAAATCTTCTGAGTGACGTGAATAAATTAATTGACCAAATAAACAAAGACAAAAACTAATATGAAAGCTAAACTCTTGAGTGTAGCTGCATTAGCCCTAATGATTGCATTGGGCACTTCTTGCAGCCAGAAAAACGATCAGGACGCTAAAATTCAAGCATTGGAAGATAAAATCGCACAGCTTGAAGCTGGTAGTTCTTCCATCACCCCTGTAAACGCTCAAACTACCCAAACTGCTGACCCAAGCACTCTAGGCGCATTTGAGTTTGCAGAAATGGAGTACAACTTTGGTACTATCAAAGAGGGAGAAGTGATTGAGCATATCTTTAACTTCACCAACAATGGACAGGCTCCATTGGTGATTTCCAACATCACTGCTTCTTGCGGATGTACCAGCCCTGATTGGACTAAGACTCCAGTAAATCCAGGAGAAAAAGGTTTCGTGAAAGTAGTATTCAACTCTACTGCGAAGTCAGGTGCTCAGGCTCCAACTGTTACTATTCAAGCTAATACCAATCCAACTGTAACCCGTCTTCAAATGAAGGGTACTGTTACACCTGGTGCAGGTGCTGCAGGAGCTCCAGTAGGACCGGTAAAAAGATAATTGATGATAGCAACAGTTTTAGCGCAAGCTTCGGGCGGTGGCGCAGGCATTATGGGACAGGTTTTTCTGTTCGGATCGATCATTTTGATCATGTATTTCTTTATGATTCGACCTCAACAGAAGAAACAAAAAGAGACCAAGAAATTTATAGAAGAAATCAAAAAAGGAGAAGACGTAGTCACAATCGGAGGACTTCACGGTAAAGTGAGTTCGGTTGAAGGTGATGTGGTAATTCTTGAATTAGATAGAGGATTCAAAGTCAAAGTTGAAAAATCAGCTATCTCCATGGATTTCTCTAAGAAACCAACAAAATAAAACATTGAATTTTGCCGGATACTAAAAAATCCTCTAGCGGGATTTCACCGAAAAAACTCTCTAATCTAAAAGTGGTAGTTCTCTGCGTTGCAGCGGCTACCACTTTTTGGATTTTAAACGCCCTGAATAAGGACGACTATACGACTATTGTCGATTATCCCATAGAATTCTCTTTTAATCAAGAGAAGTTTATGGCAGTCAGGCCTTTGCCAAAAAGCGTGGAAATCGAAATTTCCGGCAACGGGTGGGATTTGTTAAGAAAGTACTTCAACTTCAACAACAATCCCTATGTCATAGAATTAAGTAATCCTACTTCCAGAAACTTCATCCTGACTGCCGATATCAAGCGGGGAATCTCCGAATTTATTTCCCCAACCCAGCTTGTCTCTTTAGTCAGAGATTCGCTTGAATATGAAATTGATAGAATTCAAACAGTCAAACTACAGCCTGAATTGGATTCTTTAAGCTACTCCCTAGCAAAAAATTATAGGCTGCTGGAAAAACCGATTTTCGAACCTTCTCAAGTGACAGTAGTTGGCCCTAGCTCTATTATCGACCTTTTCGAGGGCAAGTTCCCTGTTCAGCTTAAGGAAAATAGGCTCAACAAAGACCTCAAAAAAACTGTCAAATTAGAAGTAGGTGAAAATATTCAGCAATTCATCACCATCAAAGATGAAGTCATTCAGGTGAAATTGGATCTGGTTGCTTTTTTGGAAGGAAATAAAAGACTGAAGGTTAAAAAAATTAACTTTCCCAGAACTGTCAGCCTGGAAGAAGAAGATCCATTGATTATGATGTACTACTTGGTGGATGAGCGAAAAACCCAAGAGCTAAAGAAAATGGAGTTTGAAGCAATTTTGGACTACTCCAAAAGAAACCGACAGGACTCCACTATATCCGTACAAATCAACCCGCTTCCTTCCTTTTTAGATCAGGTTAGAGTGGAGCCTCCACAATTAAGATTGAAGTATGAGCCCTAAGCCAAAGCTTGTCGGAATAACGGGAGGAATAGGTTCTGGAAAATCCACCGTGGCTAAAATTTTTGAGATATTGGGAATCCCTGTTTACTATGCAGATGATAAAGCCAAATCCCTGATGAACCATGATTCGGAATTAAAAGAGCAAATCATCCAAGAATTCGGAGAAGAAAGCTATAATTCAGAAGGGGACTTAAATAGAAAGTATTTAGCATCCACCGTTTTCTCTGATCCTGAAAAAGTAAAAAAGATCAATAGCTTGGTTCATCCAGCTGTAGGAAGGGATTTTGAAACCTGGGCTAGTATTCAAAGTACTTCTTATGTGCTTAAAGAGGCAGCATTAATTTTTGAAACTGGCGGTGAAAAGAAACTCGATGCCGTCATCAATGTAAGTTCACCCCTCAAAATACGAGTAAACCGGGTGCTTATGAGAGACCCTCATCGATCCTTAGAGCAAATCAATCAGATTATTGATCAGCAAATCCCAGATGAAGACAAAAATGAAAGAGCTGATTTTGTCATCAAAAATACAGAGAATAAGATGCTGATTCCCCAAGTCTTAGAAATTCATCAAAAGCTCCAATCATAAAGGTTTTTCCCACCAGCTTTTGTGAACGATTTTCCAATTGCCCTCCACCAAGATAAGGGTTAGAAAATCATAATAATAAATTCCCGGCCAGAACAACTCTGTTTCAACTGAGGCAGTATTTCCCTGAACTCTGATGGAAATAATCTCATTTTTATAGTCAGAAGGATTTCTTTTGTCTCCTTTGGAAGTACCTTCTGCCCATGTAGCGAAGTCCGTTATGGTCAGATTTTCCCCTCTGTACCCAATCAACCTAGCTTCGGGAAGAAATGCTTTTTCAAGCTTTTCTTTATCCCGCTCAATCATCCCGTCAAAATACAAATGTACAGTTTTAGTGATTAAATCTCTGTCTGATTGTTCTTGGGCAAATGAAAGCTCACATAAGCTCAAAAGAAAAAAGAGTAGTATAAGTTTCTTCATGTCTTTAGAGTAAGATTCAACTTTTCAATAAACGCTTAATCGGGAGGAAAATGTTTTATGGCTCAAACTTTCGAACAAGATTTAATAATTCATATCATTAAAAAAAGGAACCCTATTAGAGTTCCTTTTTTAATTAACAATAGACCCTTAATTATCGATCAATTGAGCTCAATACCTTTTTCATAAAGGCGTTTCCAGCGTCTTTTTCAGACATACCAGAAGCTACCATTTCATGAACCTCCAGCGCACCACAGAGATTGGAAATAAGCTCTCCAATCACATCTACCTCATTTTCTTTTAGAGAAGGAGCCTCAGAAACATTTTCTAAAACTTCCAGAGCCGTTTCAATCTGCTCAGGAGTACAAGTTCTCTGAATGGTTTTAATTACTGGCAATTTCATTGATTAAGGCTTTTAATTGATCTTCCTTATTTGTTTGAATCTGCTTGACCAACTGACCTCCTTTGAATGAGGCGAAAGTCGGCAAGTTATTGACTTGTGCCAGCTTTCTAGATTGAGGAAACTTCTCAGCGTCAACTACCACAAATACTTTATCTGCATTTTCTCCTGCAAGTCTTCTGAATTTAGGCTTCATAATTCGGCAATTTCCACACCAGCCAGCAGAATACTGCACGATTACCTCCTCGTTTGATGCTACAAGCTCTTGTAGAGTATCTTCAGTTAGTTCTATCATGGTTTTGATTAATTATTGGATAAATAATTAGCTACACCTTCATTAGTAGCCTGCATCGCTTCTTTTCCTTCCTCCCAGTTGGCAGGACATACTTCACCAAATTTTTCCACATGAAGCAAAGCATCCAAAAGTCTCAAGTACTCATCGATGTTTCTTCCAAGAGGAAGGTCATTGATTGATTCATGACGTACCGTTCCTTCTTTATCAATCAAGAAAGTTCCTCTGTATGCTACAGGGGTTCCTTCAAAAGACCAGAAGTTGGTTTCAGCATCGAAAGAATATTTTCCCGCCAAAACCCCATAATTTAAAGCAATGGTTTTAGCAGCGTCTGCCAAGATAGGGTAAGTCACTCCTTCAATTCCTCCTTCAGCCTTTGGTGTCATCATCCAAGCCAAGTGAGTCTCCTCTGTATCGGTAGAACATCCAATTACTACAGTATCTCTCTTTTCGAACTCGGCTAATTTTTCTTGAAAAGCATGTAGCTCAGTTGGACATACAAAAGTGAAGTCTTTTGGATAGAAGAAAAGAACAACATTCTTTTTACCCAGATACTGCTCTAAGCTGAAGTTTTCAATGATTTCTTCTCCGTTAATTACCGCTCCTACAGAAAATAATGGAGCTTTTTTTCCTACTAATGCCATGTATTTTTATTTTAATGATGGACACGAAATTAAAAAGCATCAAACAGAATAAAAAGAATAAACTATCGAATTAAGTTTTTTGAAATGATATTAACAAAATTATATTTTATTATTAATTTTTATTTAAAATATTATATCATAAAACGAAATACAATAGAATTCTCTAGAGATCGCAATCCTTTGCGGACAAAACTTATTCAGATCAATAGAATTATTCTATTACCAATCGTCAAAAACAATAAAAAAGGCTGCTCAATTATGGAGCAGCCTTAATTTCAAATATTTATAAATTTTTACACTAAATCATTTCAAAACCCAAGTACGAATGAAGAACTTTTGGCATTTTAATTCCTTCTTCAGTCTGGTTGTTTTCCAAGATAGCGGCAACAATTCTCGGTAAGGCAAGCGCCGAGCCGTTGAGAGAATGAGCCAATTGAGTTTTCTTATCCTCACCTTTGAAGCGAAGTTTTAATCGATTGGTTTGGTAAGTTTCAAAATTTGAAACAGAACTCACCTCCAGCCATCTTTCTTGAGCAGCAGAATAAACTTCCATATCATAAGTCAAAGCAGAAGTAAAGCCCATATCTCCCCCACACAATCTTAAGACCCTGTAAGGAAGTTCAAGTTTTTGAAGCAAACCTTGAACATAGCTGCTCATATCCTCCAAAGCTTCATAGGACTTATCCGGATGAGTTATTTGAACGATCTCTACCTTATCAAATTGATGCAGACGGTTCAATCCTCTCACATGCGCTCCCCAGCTACCTGCTTCCCTTCGGAAACAAGGGGTATAGCCAACATTCTTAATCGGTAATTGATCCTCAGCTACGATGACATCTCTATATAAATTCGTAATTGGAACTTCGGCAGTAGGAATCAAATACAAATTATCTGCAGTTGCATGATACATCTGCCCTTCCTTATCCGGAAGCTGGCCCGTACCATATCCTGAATCTTCATTCACTAATATTGGCGGCTGAACTTCCATAAAGCCAGCTTTCAAGGCCTCATCCAAAAAGAAGTTGATCAAAGCTCTCTGTAGTCGAGCACCTTTCCCCTTGTAAACAGGAAAACCCGCGCCGGTAATTTTTACTCCTAGATCGAAGTCAATGATATCGTACTTCTTGATCAGCTCCCAATGTGGTTGCTTTCCATCATATAGATTGGGGATATCACCATGCTCTAAGACCACTTCATTATCTTCAGCTGATTTCCCTGAAGGAACGGAAGTATGAGGGATATTCGGAATAGTATATAAAAGTGCTTTTAAATCCTCCTCAGCTCTTGAATTTTCATCATCCAACTCTTTAATCTGAGCTTTTATCTCAGCTGTACGGGCTTTTGCCTTTTCCGCCTCATCCCTTTTTCCTTCCTTCATCAGCATGCCAATTTGTTTGGAAATAGCATTCGATTCAGCCTGAATCTGGTCTCTCAGAGTTTGGGAGGACTTTCGCTGATCATCCAGCTGAATCACCTGATTCAACAATGATTCAGCATTTGGGAAATTTCTTTTATTAAGACCTGCTAAAACGGCCTCGAAATTATCTCGAATATGATTTACTAATAGCATGGAAAAGGTATTCTTTAGAAAGCTGCAAAGATAAGGACTTATCTTACAATGATGCTCTTTGTAACAGAGGAGAAAGGGCCTTCCAGCTCTTTTCCATCATTTCTCAAAAGGGAAATTTGAACTTGATAGGTTCCTGGAAGCAAATTGGCTACCCGAACTGGGGCCATGTGATCTATTTCGTAGGAAAACTCCCCTACCTCAATTCTTACCTTCAGCCCATCCAGTTTCATATCTCCTCCTACTACCAAAAAATCAATAATCAACTCATGATCAGCATCTACAATCTGATTATTTCTAGGAAGATTGACTGCCAAATAGGGTTCTGCTGAGTACGGAAATGGTCTGGAGTCTCCTACTTGAAAATCTCTATCAACATAATTTCCGAAATTTTTTAAGGCCAATCCCTCTTCATCTACCAGATAAGCTACTACCCTATAGCTTCCTTCTTCCAATTGCCTTTGAAATATTGGTGTCCTGAAACCTGCAGGATCTCCACCATTCAAAATATTGAATAGCAAAAAGCGCTCTGCAGACTGCTCTTCAAAAGGAAAGTTTTTGATATTAAATTCAAAAGGTACTTTTCCGGGCCGAAATACCTGATTTCCCAGCGGGGTATATAACTCAAGAATAGCATCAGGATAATCTGAGGAGTCCTCGTATTGATAAAAGGTAACCTTCTGCTGGCTTAGGTCTAGAGAAAGAGAATCCTGGGAAATCTCCATGACTTCCTCGTTGATTTTTTTCTTTTCCTCACTACAAGCCCAAATAAAAAGGATCAAAACGGGCATCCATAACAGGTTTTTTTTCATACCGCGGGGTTTTGATACTAAAGGTATTATTTTTAGGGCAAAATTTCAGGAAATCATACCTAACAGAATATTACGATGGACATCCTATTCGACGAGATTCCAAGTCTGGATTTAGCAGACTTTACCTCAGGAACACCAGAACAAAAAGCAGCTTTTGTCAAAAAATTAGGCGAAGCATATCAAAACATAGGTTTTGTGGCGATCAAAAATCATGGATTGTCACAGGATTTACAAGACAGATTATACGGCAGTATCAAATCATTTTTTGCATTACCGGATGAAGTAAAGTCCAAATATGAAAAACCTGAAATCGGTTTTCAAAGAGGTTATACCGGAAAAGGGAAAGAGCATGCAAAAGGTAGAAACACCGGAGACTTAAAAGAATTTTATCATGTAGGGCAAGAGCTGGCACATATTCCAGACTCAGATCCTATCAAAGCAGAGTATCCTGAAAACATTTGGCCGGATGAACTTCCAGAGTTTAAGAATGATGCCTTAGAAGCTTATAGAACACTGGAAAATGCAGGGAAAGCCATGTTGAGAGCGATTGCGCTTAACTTGGATCTACCGGAAGATTACTTTGAAGAAAAGGTGGCTCACGGAAATTCGATTTTGAGACAAATTCATTATTTCCCGATCACTAATCCCGATGAGGTTCCAGCTGATGCTGTACGTGCAGCGGAACATGGAGATATCAATTTGATCACGCTATTGATGGGTGCAAGTGCGGATGGTTTGCAGGTCTTGAGAAAGGATGGCAAATGGATTCCAATCACTGCGCTTCCTGATCAGTTGGTGGTCAATGTCGGCGATATGCTGGAAAGATTGACCAATAAAAAATTGAAGTCAACTATTCACCGGGTAGTAAATCCACCGCGCGAATTGATGAACACAAGTAGGTATTCTATCCCCTTCTTCATGCATCCAAGATCCGATATGGATTTGACCTGCCTGGAAAGTTGCATAGATGAGCAAAATCCGAAGCAATTCAAAGATGCCACAGCTGGTGAGTTTTTGGAGGAGAGACTTCGGGAATTAGGCCTTCGTAAATAATCATGTCAGTCAAAAGGGTCAGATACTACCTATTTCTAAGGGACATTCTGACCCTTTCTTTGACAGCCTTTGGTGGCCCTCAGGCATTTTTAGCCATGCTGATTGATCGCATGGTACATACAAGAAACTATATAACCGAAGAAGAACTCTGGGAGCTCAATGCCTTATGCAACATGCTTCCCGGCCCCTCCTCTACGCAATTGGTTTCAGCAATTGGCTTCAGAGTGGGAGGTCCTAATCTCGCTTATTTAGCGCTATTAGTTTGGATAATCCCTGCAACTCTGCTGATGACCTCTGCAGCTGCATTGATTTACTTTTTAGAAGAAAATACCCCAGGGGCTTTAAACTTCGCCAAATTCATTCAGCCCATGGCGATAGGTTTTATCATTTTTGCCGCGCAAAAAACGATTTCAAAAATGGTACAGACCACTGAAGCCATGGTTTTGGTTTTGATTTCTACCTTCATTTCATTTTTCTACAGTTCTCCCTATGTATTCCCCATTCTTCTTTTGGCTGGGGGACTAAGCACCTCAATCAAATATAAAAATCAACCCAAGTATGAAAAAGATGAGCCTTTGGTCATCCAATGGGCCAATTTCTACTTATGGGGCGGGGTTTTGGTCTTGGCGGCAACTCTAGGTGCTTTGACCAAATACCAACCTGTCATCTTATTTGAGAATTTCTATCGAAACGGGAGCTTGATTTTTGGAGGAGGTCAAGTATTGGTGCCTTACTTGTACACTGAATTTGTGGATTTCAAAAACTTTCTCAGTTCTGAAGAATTCCTGACTGGATACGCTATTTCACAAGGAGTACCGGGACCTACTTTTTCTTTTTCGTCTTTTGTAGGGGCATTTTCCATGAAAGAGTTTGGATTGGTTGGTTTTCTAACTGGCGGATTAATCGCTGCTGCAGGAATATTCCTGCCTGGAATATTTATGATCTTCTTTGTGATTCGATTTTGGGATCAACTGAAAAAATACAGACCTGTAAGAGCTGCGCTGGAAGGAATCAATGCCGTATCCTGCGGGATGTTGATTGCTGCAGCTTATTTACTTTTTGAGCCATTAGAAGCTAACCTAGTTAATATTTTAATGATATTGGGAACCTATTGCCTGCTTCAATTCACTAAAATATCCTCCCCTATGATCATTTTGGGGGGTATTTTATTAGGAATTGGAGTGAATTTCCTCTCCTAATTTTAGAACGAAAAAGGTCTATCCAATCAAAAAGGAACAAGAATAAGGCTTTAGACGTTTTAAAACCGTAAATCATTTCCTATATTTCCTTTATGCAGGCCTACGAATTTATCAATAACCTTATTCCTCCATTGAAGCTAAGCGACAAGACTAGAAAGGCTTTGGCTTGGATGGAAGAGATCCGAACGGATGTTTTACCCGTTGTGGATCAAGGTCATTTTTTAGGGCTTCTCCGAGATGAAATGATTTTTGAATTGAATGATTTGGATAAAGACATCTTGGGTATTGTTCCTGAAAATCCAAATTGTTGGGTATACAGTGACAAGCATATTTACGATGTACTAAAGGCCAGCTCAGAGCATCAATCCAATATTGTTGCGGTGGTAGATAGAGATATGACCTACTTGGGAGTCGTAACCATGGAAGATGCAATCTCTGCTTTTGCGGATAGCCTTTCTATCCAATCCCAAGGCTCTGTATTGATTCTTTCTTTGAACATGACGGATTATTCTTTGGCAGAAATCAGTAGGATTATTGAAACAGAAAATACCAAAGTATTAAGTTCATTTATAAGTAGTGACCCATTGGATGATTCTAAAATTAAGCTTACTCTGAAACTAGACAAGCCTGAACTACGACATATCAAAGCTACCTTGGAGCGTTTTGGTTATAAGATCCTAGACCATTACCAGGAGGAAACCGGTGTGAGTAGTGAAGAAGACAGAATCGGTAACTTGCTAAGATTTTTAGATATTTAGGCTATGAATTCAAGAAATGAGTATTCCCCACCTGAAAGGAATACTTATCTTTTTTGATTCAATACCTATTAAAAACCCTGCTTTTTTGCAGATTAAAGAGGGATTTTATGCCAAATAAACTCAAATTTTAAACAGGTGAAACCGAGCATGACAAAGCCGTCATTCTGGGGGATGCCCCGATGTATCGGGGAATTATGCGACCTGCCTGCGACAGGCAGGGATTCCATCCCGATTTTCGGGGAAGGTAGTGACCTATGAAAAATAAAAAATAAACAGATGAAAGTCGCTTTGCACGGCTTGGCGCTCAAAATAGAATTTCTAAATGACGTCAAAGCTTTATTCACAGCTTTACAAAATCATCAGTTCGAAATATTTGTCACGGAACAGTTTGACAGGCAACTTCGAATGCACGGCAATACCGGGCTGAATTATTGGCTGCTGGACGGTACAGATGATATGAGCCAGATGGATTTTTTAATTTCCATAGGAGGCGATGGGACTTTGCTGGACTCCGTATGTCAGGTGGGAGAAGTAGAAACTCCGATTTTGGGTTTAAATACGGGTAGGTTAGGATTTTTGGCGACTGTATCCACCGATAAAATTGACGAGGCAGTTAGAAACCTAAGCGAGAATAATTACCAAATTGAAAATAGAAGCCTCGTATCTCTGGATGCAAAAAGAAAACTTTTCAATGGGTTGAATTTCGGATTGAACGAATTCACCATTCACAAAAGAGATACTTCTTCCATGATCACTGTTCATACTTACATTGACGGAAAGTATCTGAACAGCTATTGGGCAGACGGACTCATTGTAGCAACTCCAACCGGCTCTACGGGGTACTCTTTGAGTTGCGGGGGACCTTTAATTTCTCCAGAGGCAAAAAATCTAGTCATCACTCCGGTAAGTCCTCATAATTTAAATGTGAGACCTATCATCGTTTCAGATGAAAGTGAGATTACCTTCGAAATAGAAGGAAGGGCAGAGAAGTTTTTGATTTCATTGGACTCCAGATCTACCTCCATTTCTTCAGACTTGAAGTTGAAGGTAAAAAAAGAACAATTCTGTGCCCGGCTTGTCAAATTACCCAGCTACAATTTTTTTGATACCTTGCGGTATAAATTAAATTGGGGTTTTGATATGAGAAATTGAGGCTAAAAGGTAAAAAAATGCCAATTTTAGCTTAACAAATATTAACCGCAATCATACTAGGCAGCGTTTTTTAAACGTTGGGTACTTCATAACTTGCATCGTCTTGAAAAAGGTCAATTTTCAGATTTTCAAAACACTAGTCTGTATTTCTATACTAGGTCTTTGTTTTCTTTCGGAAGCAAAGGCTCAGAAATATGAAATAGGTGGCGGACTGGGTACCACGGCATATACCGGGGATATCCTGAGGAAAATTGATCTGGACCACTTAGGTCTTCACGGCACGTTGTTTGGCAAGAGAAATTTTGACAATGTATGGACGCTTCGGCTTGGTTTGACAGCCGGTACTCTAAGAGCTACCGATAGTGTAAGACCTTATGACTTGGTAGCAGAGAGAAGAGATGCAAGATTCAGAGGAGGGATTATTGAAGGAACAGCCATTATGGAATTTAATTTCCTGGATTTCCTTCGGAATGATTCTGAATTTTTCTGGTCTCCTTATGCATTCTTTGGAATAGGTTATTCTCACTTCTTTTCAAAAGGAAACACCTATGCTTTCCAATTTTCGGAAAGGTATAACGTAGGTACCGTGGTAATTCCATTTGGAGGAGGGGTAAAATACAGGCTTGATGATAGGTGGACACTTGCAGTCGAAGCTGGCATTAGAGCCACATTTACGGATTACCTGGATAAGGTAGATAGTAGAACACCGCCTATACCCAGATTTCAGGATCCGGCCAACCCTAATCAACCCTATGGGATCAACTACGGAAACCCGTATGACAAGGATTGGTATTACTTTTTGGGTGTGACACTTAGCTACACCATCGCTTCTACCAAATGCTACGCCTATTAATTAATTGAGTCTTAGGCTTAATTATTGGAAAAGAAATAGCATTTTTGTACCTCCAAAAATGTAAGGTATTCTGAACCCAAGTAATGAAGGAAGTACTAGACAGAGAGCGGATCCCCAGACATATTGCAATTATCATGGACGGCAATGGCCGTTGGGCCAAGAAAAAAGGCGCCATGAGGATATTCGGCCACAGACATGCAATTCAGGCTGTAAAAGATGCAATAGAGGGAGCAGAAAACCTGGGAGTGAAATATCTAACCCTATTTTCTTTCTCTACCGAGAACTGGTCCCGACCTCAAGATGAAGTGAATGGTCTCATGGAATTATTGGTAAAAACTATTACCGATGAAGTGCCCATGATGATGAATAACAATATCCGATTAGAAAGCATAGGCGATATTGACAGCCTCCCTCCTTCGGCATACGAAAAACTAATGGAGGCTAAAAAAATAACCTCTACCAATTCCGGTCTCACCGTCATCTTGGCATTAAGCTACAGTGGACAGTGGGAACTAACCCAAGCGACCAAACGCATTGCTCAAAAAATCTCTGAGGGGAAATTGAAGGTTGAGGATATCAATCAAAATTTGGTAGCGGAGCATTTAGAAACCGCAGGAATACCAGATCCTGAATTGATGATCCGAACCAGTGGGGAGTACAGGATTAGTAATTTTCTCCTGTGGCAACTGGCCTATACAGAGTTACATTTTACTCCTGTATTATGGCCGGATTTTAGAAGAGAGCATCTGGAAGCAGCCATCTTGGATTTCCAAAAAAGGGAAAGAAGATTTGGTAAAACCGGAGAGCAAGTTAAACCTTAGGTAATAAATGTAGTCAAGCTTGATTCGATTCTCATTTCAGCAAATGAAGATTGTAAAGCGAGATTCCATATGACCATCTCGGTCAAATTATAGTCTTATGAAAAGAAGTTTACTGATTCTGTTTTGTCTGATCTGGGCAAGTTCTGCAATGGCTCAAATTCGTTTGGGTCAAAGCCGTTATACATCGTCTAGACCGGTGAATATTTTGGAATTAAATTATTCCAAACCAGAAACCTATAGAATCGCAGAAATAAAAGCAGTTGGTCTTACCACTTTGGACGAAACCGCCATTCTATCCCTTTCCGGTTTGAAAGTCGATGATAGAATTGAAGTTCCTGGAGAGGCTATTTCGAATGCTTTGAAAAAGCTTTGGAATCAAGGGATCATCGGAGATGTAAAAATCTTAGTGACGAAAGTGGAAGGTGAGGATATCTCCCTGCTATTGGATTTAACTGAAAGACCTAGATTTTCCAGAGTAGAATTTAAGGGAATCAATAAAACTCAGGAAAGCGAACTGAGAGACAAAGTCAATATTCGAGGAAGAGTAGTTCGGGAGGACGTTCTCAACACCGCGCAGCGAAATATCCAAAAGTACTTTGTGGACAAAGGCTTTTTGAATACGGATGTAAAAGTGACTCAAGAACGAGATACCACACTTCCCAATTCTGTCAAGCTCCGATTCGATGTTAATCAAAACTCGAAAGTTAAGATCAATGAAATCAGAATCTTTGGAAATGAGGAGATCGCTGATTCCAAAGTGAAGGGGAAGTTGAAGAAAACCAAAGAGCATGCGAGAGTAAGTGTGTTCCGCGATATTTATTCCAGAGTTACGGCAGCTACTCCTGAAGACATTGGAAATGCAGTTTTACACACTGATTCTGTTTCCAAAGAGGACGCTAAAACTTACATCAACAAAAACTTCAAACTTAATTTCTTTGCCGGGTCCAAATACATTCCCAAGGAATATAGGAATGATAAAGAAAACGTAATCAACTTCTACCAAAGCAAGGGATTCAGAGATGCCAAAATTGTCGAAGACTCTGTTTACAAGTTCGGGAAAGATGAGATCAACATTGACATAGAGCTAGAAGAGGGAAGAAAGTATTATTACAGAAATATTGAATTCACCGGTAATTTCATTCACCCTGATGAGGTGTTGGCTGCCAAGCTTGGTATTCAAAAAGGGGACGTTTACGATAAAGAAAAGCTCGATAAGCGCCTGAATTATGATCCTCAAAAGGGAGATGATGTCAGTTCCCTTTATCAGGATAATGGTTATTTGTTCTTCAATATACAGCCGATAGAAGTTAATGTAGTCGGCGATTCCATTGATTTGGAAATGCGGATTTTTGAAGGCCCGCAGGTAACTGTAAATTCTGTTAGCATCAAAGGAAATGAAAGAACTTCTGATCACGTGGTGATGCGTGAAATCCGGATTCTCCCTGGTCAGAAATTCAACAGAGCCTTATTGGTACGTACGATCCGGGAATTATCCCAATTAGGATACTTTGACCCTGAGAAAATCAATCCGGACCTTCGTCCTAATTTCGAAGCAGCGACGGTGGATATCACTTTCGAACTGGAAGAAAGGCCTAATGATCAGATCGAACTATCCGGTGGATGGGGAGGATTCTTTGGGTTCGTTGGAACTGTTGGACTTACTTTCAACAACTTCTCCATCAAAAACATCGGCAACTTTGATAAATGGGATCCACTTCCTGTAGGAGATGGCCAAAAATTATCATTGAGAGTTCAGGCTAATGGGCGTTCTTTCCAAAACTATTCTCTTTCCTTGACCGAGCCTTGGTTTGGAGGAAAGAAACCAAATGCCTTGAGCTTTAGTTTTAACCACTCTGTACAAAGACAGGTTGACTTCTTCAATAGAGCAAACTTTGGAAATGAATTGGGCTTTTTCAAAATCACTGGAGCGACTCTTGGATTAGCAAAAAGAGTAACCTGGCCGGATGATTACTTTAGCGTTTCCAACTCACTTCAGTTCCAGATTTATGAGTTCGATCAATTTGGAACATCCTTCGGATTGAGTTATCCGACCGGAAGATCTAATAGCTTATCAATCAACAATACGATTGCCAGAAATAACGTGGATAATCCAATCTATCCAAGATTTGGGTCGAATATCATGTTATCCACTTCATTTACTCCACCTTATACTTCTTTGAATCAGAACTTGAATTCTGAATCAAGTGATGAGGAAAAATATAAGTGGTTGGAATATCATAAATGGATGTTTGATGCTTCTGTCTATACTCCACTATTTGGATCCACCAAATTTGTGGCAAGTGCCAGAGCACATATGGGCTTCTTGGGCTCTTATGGTAATAGAATTGGATTGATTCCTTTGGAAAGATTTGTTATGGGTGGTGACGGTATGACCTTTAATAACTTTGCTTTGGGTCAGGAAATCATCGGCCTAAGAGGTTACGAAAATCAATCGATTACTCCAGGAAGAGAAACGAGAGGTACGGCCAACCCTGATCCTTTTGGTGGTGTGGTTTACAACAAATATGTCATGGAGCTTAGATTCTTGGTTTCTCCTAACCCATCAGCAACGATATTCTTATTAACCTTTGCTGAAGCCGGAAACAACTGGGGATCTTATAAGGACTTTAATCCATACGATCTGAAAAAATCAGCAGGTGTGGGTGCAAGAATCTTCATGCCGGCATTCGGATTATTAGGTGTAGACTGGGGTTATGGCTTTGATCAAATACCTGGAGAAACCAGAAGAAGTGGTCCACAATTCCACTTTACCATTGGTCAGCAGTTTAGATAAGCTTGAAATGAGTGCGAGATTAGTTAATTTATGTCAAAATTTAAGGGAACAAAGCTCGTTTAAGAGCTGAATCTTCAAATTGATGTCACATGAATAACTCATCGAAAATTGTACTTTTGCTTTTCTTAATCCTGCTTTCTGGCTCTCTAAAGGCACAAAAGTTCGGTTATATAGATTCAGAGTTTATCTTAAATAAGCATCCAGATTACAAAATTGTGCAGCAGGAGCTACAAAAGCTCAGCGACAACTGGAAGAAAGAGGCACAAAGTTTGGATAAAGAGATCAAAGAAATGTACGTTCAGCTAAAAGCTGAAGAAGTTCTATTGACAGAGGAAATGTATCAGAATAGGATGCAGGAGATCAAGAAAAAAGAGAAGGCATCTCAGGAATTCAATAGCCGTATATTCGGTATTGATGGACAATATTTCCAAAAGCAGGCGGAGCTTTTACAACCTTTGCAGTCAAAGATCTATGATGCCATAGAGCGGGTGTCCAGAAAAAACAATTTGGCCATGTTATTTGACAAAGCCTCCGTACCTTCGGGAATTATTTATACAGACCCAAGACATGACTATTCAGAGTTTGTTTTGGAAGAGTTAGGAATAGAAGACAACAATTAAAATTAAAATCTAAACGTATGAAAGTTAAAGTTATCCTTTCCGCAATCGCATTGCTTTGCGTAGGATTTGTCGCCCAAGCGCAGGAAGTAAAAATTGGTTATACCAATGTAGAATTTATCATGGACTTGATGCCTGAAATGGAGCAAATCGGTGCTGACATTCAGGATTATCAAACCCAACTTCAAACAAATATTCAAACAAAAGCTCAGGATTTCCAAAGACAAGTACAGTCTTATCAGCAAGCAGCTGGTACTATGACTGAGCAGGCTAGAGCTGCAAAAGAGCAGGAGCTTACTAAACTTCAGCAAGATTTGCAGAAATATGAGCAAGACGCTCAAGTTAGCTATCAAAGAAAATTACAGGAACTATTAGACCCTGTACAGACTAAAGTAATCAATGCAATTAACGCTGTAGCTGCTGAAAATAACTACACTCATGTATTTGCTGAGACAGCAGGACAAGCTCCTATCCTTCTTTATACCAAAGAAGAAGATAAGTTTACTGAGTTGGTATTGGCAAAATTAGGCGTAGAAATGCCTAAGGCACCAGCTACTTTGGATTCCACTAGACCAAGAATGCAGGAGTAATTACTCCAAGAATATAAAGAAACCGATCCACATAGTGGGTCGGTTTTTTTGTTTAGGCCAAATTGATCAGAGCTAACTTTTGTTTGAGTTTTCGAAGCTCTAGAGAATCATTTACTTTTACTGCATGCCTAAAGAATCGATTAAGGATAAACTTAGCAAAAGCCAAGACGCCATTTTAGTGGATTTTTACGCGGATTGGTGCGGACCATGTCAAACCATGGATCCAATTATTTCCGAGGTTCTCGAAGAACTCGACGGCAAAATAAAGCTTTTAAAACTAAACGTTGATAAATATCCTCAGCTTGCGCAGCAATTTGCAGTAAGATCAATCCCCCATTATGCACTCTTCAAGAGAGGCAAAATTCTTTGGAGAAAGGGAGGGATTATCACTAAAAGAGATTTGGAAAAGGCTTTAAAAGGCTTTACCTAAAAAAAGATTCTTTTTATAGGTTAGCGTCCAGTAAAAGAATGCTTAGAAAAAATGACCTATTAATCGTTACTTTTCATCCAGAGTATTACACCGGCAATCATAATCACTCCTCCCACTGCCAAGGCCAAATTGATATCCCTTTGCGTTTTTTTTGCTTTTTGTAGGTAGTTTGATCCCAATCCTTTTTTGCCGATAAACTCTTCAATTCTATCGATTCTATTTTCCAATTCTTCTTTAGCTTTTCTAGTAATTTCCATAATGGTTGTATGTTTAAAAGTTTACTCTTACTACTATTCAACACTTGTGATAAAAAATAGTTCTGATTTTCTATCTGGTTCAAGAAGGAATGGAGTGGAATATTGAGCCATTTTTGATTGAATTTCCTCCCAGAAAAGGGAGTTTTAATCCCAATATTTCTGGAATAGAGAAGCATCAGAACTGCATTGAACAAATCCCGAAACCCGATTTTTTTAGAATGGTGCGGTACTCGTCAAACTATGCCCCCTTTCGCCTATGTTTGGAATGGACGCCATGGACTAAGGCAACTGTTAGATGTAATTCCATTTTCAAAGTTTAACTTGTTTAGGGTTGCCAGATCCAAACCAACAAAAATTTATTTTTCCACCAGTTCCGCCGACCGACCGATAGAGGAAGGCTTAGGACTTTTCAGAAGTTAGACGGCTTCACCGTCTTTTATCCATTCCTCTGGTACAATGATAATGACCCCGAGAGGGGTCAAACCTTTGAATAGCCATGGGTGCAACCCATGGTGACAGGTAATACAATTTATATGGTACTTACAGACCCTGAAGGGGTCGAACAATATGGAGAAGTTATTTTCAAGCCATCCCTTCTGAACATATAATAAACATTCGTGTAAACATAGATTTCCTTTCCTACAATCTGGCAAAGCTAAAATGAGGTTTGATGAGTCAATTTATTGCGCCTAGTATTGATTTCATTTTATTAGAATTTGCAAATAGAATACCTATAATTCAACCCTTTCAGGGTTGCCAAAACTAAATTATTTGTCGTATTCATTCCCTTGGTTTCACCTAGGGCTATTGAGGGGTTCGACGGCTACACCGTCATTTTACAATCACAAAAAACGTTGAAAAATCTTGACTATAAAGTGGTGAAACTTTTATTAAATGTGCGTCGAGCGTAGCCATGGGCAAAACCCATAGATTAGATGATAAAAAACCCCTACCAACCGACCTAAGGGGATTCAACAGTAATAAGTCATTATGCTCAATCTCTTCTTGATGGACCCAACTATTATATCTAGCTCTAGGTTTCACCTAGGACTATTGAAGGGTTGGACGGCTACACCGTCTTTTTACAATCACAAAAAATGTCGAAAAATCTTGACTATAAAGTGGTGAAACTTTTATTAAATGTGCGTCGAACCTAGCCATGGGCATAACCCATAGATTAGATGATAAAAAAACCCTACCAACCGACCTAAAGCGATTTAACAGTAGTAAGTCATCATGTTCAATCTCTTCTCGATAGACCCCACTATTATATTTAGTGTTCCATGTTTTTAACCACACCTGAATTGAAAAGGCTTTGAAAAGCTTTATATGAAAAAAGCTCCCGGTTAAGGAGCTTTTCTATTTTAAACAAAGAATTTCAGTTTGATAACTTCCTTTTCGGATAAGAAACGATAATGTCCCCGTTTTAAGTCTTTTTTATCTAATCCGGCAAACATTACTCTGTCCAAGGCAGTCACTTCGTAGCCAAGGTGAGCGAATATTCTTCTTACAATCCTGTTTCGTCCTATGTGAATTTCAAGACCTAGAATTTTACGATCCTTAGAAAGCACTTGCATGTCATCTACATTAGCCGGTCCGTCTTCCAATGTCAAGCCTTCTAATACAGCTTCCTCATCCTTTTTGGTCAAAGGTTTATCTAAGGTTACCTGATAGATTTTTTTGATCTCATTGGAAGGGTGAGAAAGCTTGGCAGCCAATTCCCCATCATTGGTAAATAATAGCAGTCCAGTAGTATTTCTATCCAATCTACCTACCGGAAATATTCTTTCTTCACAGGCGTTCTCTACCAACTTCATCACTGTTTTACGCTCCATCGGATCCTCGGTCGTAGTGATAAAGTCCTTTGGCTTATTCAATAGAACATACACCGGCTTTTCAGGATTAATTCTTCTTCCTTGATATACTACTCGGTCTGCTTTCTTTACTTTATACCCTAGCTCAGTAATGACCTCATTATTCACTGTGACTAATCCCTGAGCGATCAATTCGTCGGCCTCTCTCCTACTGCAAATTCCGGAATTGGCAATGTATTTATTCAGTCGAATTAAATCAGATCCTTCTGACCCCTTAGATTTTTTCGCAGGCAATGCATCGAAATTATAATCTGGACGGTTTTGATCCATTTCAAAACGACTGGGACGATTTTTCCCAAAACCCTTTTTCCCTGCAGGCTTAGGGCTTCTGCCTACTTCCTTTTCTCCATAAATAGGCTTTTGATCCTTCCCTCTTCCTAAATAAGCTCTTGGTTTATCTCCTTCAGGCTTTGTTTGGAAATCTTTCTTGAATGATTTTTTGAAAGGCTCTCTTTTGAAGTCGCCTGATTCGGAACCTGATTCAGGCTTAGCTCCAAAAAAGCGTTTTTTCTCCATTCCTTGACTGGAATTGGAGAATTTACCCTCATCTTTTCTAAAATTTGGTCTCTTCCCGGGCTTGTCTTCTTTATCCCATTTAGCTGAAGTGTCAGATTTTTTCCAATCTTTTTTTGGCCCAAAACTCTTTTTATCGAAGTCTTTTGAACCAAACTTAGACTTAGGAGCCGGCTTGCCTTTTTGGAATTTTTTGGAATCTGAGGATTCAGATTTTTTAGAGTCAAAAAATGGTTTTCTTGAATTATCTTTTTTCATAAGTATGCAACATCACTGCTGTATTAATTTTTAACTGATCATCCGCAAATCCTTCCAATTGACATATTTTCTTTGTTCATCGAGCTAGAAGACAGAAGACTGAAGACCGAAGTTTTCGGATTCTGATCCATAAGGCTAAAACTGAACAATTTTTCCCATTCAGCGGAAAAAAAAGCGGATATACATAAACTTTAAATAAACAATTGGATTTCAATCGTTTAATTGGGCTGCAAAGATACAGCCATTCCAAGGATATTTACTAGTTAAGTAAGAGATTTACTTGTTTTTATAATGGTATTCTGTTGCTTTTCTTACTGAACCTTGAGAAAGGAGCAATTCTCTTGCTTTTTCCTCGTCCAAGCCCGTAGCCTCCATGATCATCAAGGTTCCTCGGTTAATTAGCTTGGCATTGGAAAGCTGCATATCCACCATTTTATTCCCTTTTACTCTTCCCAATTTGATCATCACCGTAGTAGAAATCATATTCAACACTAATTTTTGGGCAGTACCGGCCTTCATTCTAGTGCTTCCTGTGACAAACTCGGGACCTACGACTACTTCTATTGCAAAGTCCACTTCCTGACTTAAGGGAGAATTTGGATTACAGGTAATACAGGCTGTTAGAAGTTCATTTTCTTTGGCTGTTTTCACACCTCCAATTACATAAGGAGTCGTGCCAGAAGCGGCTATACCAATGATCGTATCATCTGGGTTGAATCCATATTCCTGAATATCCTTCCAGGCTTGATTTGCATCATCCTCGGCATTTTCTACGGCTTTGCGTATAGCGGCATCCCCTCCAGCTATCAATCCAATGACCCAATCATGAGGCACTCCATAGGTCGGAGGGCACTCTGAGGCATCCAAAATGCCTAAACGGCCAGAAGTACCGGCACCAATATAGATTAGTCTCCCTCCCCTTTCCATCCTCGGAACAATCTCTTCTACCAGGGATGTAATGACTGGAATAACCTCTTTGACAGCCTCAGGCACTCTATGATCTTCCCGGTTAATATTTTCCAATAATTCCGGAATAGACATTTGCTCCAGATTATCATAGTAAGAGGTACTTTCTGTCACTTTCATTTTTGATAGATTTTTTTGGGTCGCTATATCTTTTTTGAATGCTCCAAACCAAATGTATGAGGACTCTTTTCCACAGAATAGATTTATAATTTATTCTGATGATACAGAGTCAATCCTGCTATAGGGCTTTCTATAATCAAATTTACTTGTAAGCCTTGATCCCTCGCTGCTTTTCTCAAAATATCTGAGTTATAGAAGGCAATGGATCCGACAAAATTAACTTGCTTAGACTTGCAGTCTTTATACTTAAAGATATGCTTTTCGAAGAATTCAATAAAAGAATCATAGAATAAGCGATAGCAGTAAGGGTTGGATGCATGTTCTGTAATAAATCTACAAAAACTAGCCATGTACCTATTTGGAAAGGGTTGCCTATAAACATGATCCTGGATGATTGCCTGGGTTAAATGAAATCTATCCTTCAATTCCTGAAAGATTTCAGAGGGCATTTCTTGGTTGATAAAATCCCGGAGTAGCTTTCTCCCAATATATCCTCCACCTCCTTCGTCCCCCAGAATATATCCCGGAGCGGGTCTTGAATCCACAATTTTAGCTCCGTCATAATCGCAGCTATTTGAACCTGTGCCTAAAATACAAGCTATCCCGGCCTGATGTCCACAGGTAGCATGAGCAGCAGCAGCTAAATCATGATCAATTTCTACAGCAGAATCAGGGAAAATGGATTTTAAAGCTTGTTCAACTTCAGCTTTTCTTTCAGGAGCGGAACAGCCTGCACCGTAGTAATAAATCTGCTCAATTTCATCAGATAGATTTTGAAGAAACTCATCCCGCATTTGAATAGCCATTTCTTCGGCCGTCTGATAATAGGGGTTGAAGCCAACACCTCTATGCTGGGAAATCTTTCCATCCTGATGAATTACTCTCCAGTCTGTCTTACTGGAACCGCTATCTGCTATTAATATCATTTCAAATCAATCGCCCTATGGGCTGAAATTTTTCAAAAACTTTTTCTGTATGGGGAGCATCTTTCAATTCCTCCGTAAGATCCTGTCCAGCCCAATGCTCATAGTGAGTGCCCGTCTTCCAAAGTCTGGATGCACTTACATCGTATATCAAACCCTTGTAAGAGACCCATACTTCCGGCTTGTCTTGCCCATTCCTCAAGGCCAATTGTTGCCTCGTGTAATCCTTCATTACAATAACTTGATCTGAGCATTGATCCAACGCTCCGGAATTTCTCCTTTTTGTGCAACTTGATAATCAGAATAACTACAAGGAACTGTACTTACCCTATCAAACTTTTCCGTTTCATTATGAGGAATCTCCATCCACCACTTTCCGCTTCTTTTACTTTTATAGAAGACCAGAGTATTAGGCTTTGTATCTAGAGAAACCGTGTATTTGGTATAATCGCTACTCTTGAAGGAAAGGCTGTCTTTTCTGGAATAAAAACCTTCGATGAAATACCAGATCATGACAGCGCTAACTTTAGCTGTCTTGTTGGAGGCATCATCAAAATAAGGTTCGTAACCATAAATTCCAATGGAACTCAATTTCTCATTCATTCCGGCAAACCAGCAGATTTGACAGGCTTCTTCGGCTGTCAATCCAAATGGCTGCGGATCCACAGCTCCTGGAGCATCAGAGGATTGAATCGCACATAGATCAAAACTCAAAAAGTCAGCATTTCTAATCAATGGCTCTATTTCTTTAAATTCTTTCCTAACCATTCCCAGTCTCATGTGATCAAAATAGAGTTTCTCTACCACATTGATCAAAGAAGGATCTACCAAAAAGCTTTGATAGGCCAAATGAGAATAAGAAAAGAGGAAATTCGGCTGATGTAAAATAATTTCCTGTGTGTGTTGGTCTGAAAGCGGCCCCTCTTCTTCCATGTCCAATTTGGCATCGACAGTCAAAAGGCTGACCAGCTTTTTCATTTTTTGATAGGATAGATATTGGCCATAATCCAAATCATGAGTGCCCCCAAAATAAATCGGAAGGATTTGTTGCTTCATCAAGAACTCCCCTACCTTTTGCATTTTTTGGTAAGTTTCCTCCAAGGTTTCTCCTGGGATTAAATCTCCCAAATCGGCTACTCTGTAAGGGCCAACTCCGCGTTTTAATTCATACAGTTTTTCACGGATTTCAAGGGATCCTCGCTCTACACTTTCGGACTTTTGAATTCCTCTGGCTTCTTTTAGTCCTACCAAAGCAATTTGAATACCCTTCAGATCAGGGAATTCTTCTCCATACCAGTGGATTTGTCGGAAAAATGAATTTTCCGGGTATTTTTTTTGCCAAAGAAAGTCCGCAACGGGATCGAAAAAAGATTGAATATTCATAAGGGTGTGATGTTGGGTAAAAATAATCAAAAATGTGACCACAAATAAAAAATCCCGCCGAAGCGGGATTTTAAGTTTTGATTATCCTCCGAAATCATCGAATCGGATATTTTCTTGAGGAATTCCTAAATCGTCTAGCATTTTAAGAACCGCTGCGTTCATCAAAGGAGGTCCGCAAAGATAGAATTCTACCTCATCTGGCTCAGGATGATCCTTCAAGTAGTTGTCATACAACACTTGGTGGATGAAACCTACATAGCCATCACCTTCTTTATCGTCCAAAGACTTCTTGATTTTCCAATTGTCTTCGGGAAGTGGCTCGGAAAGTCCAATGTGGAAATTGAAATTAGGGAATTCTTTCTCGATATCTCTAAAATGAGGAACATAGAACAATTCCTTCTTAGATCTACCACCGTACCAGTAAGATACTTTTCTATCAGTTTTCTCTGTATGGAAAAGGTGGAAGATATGAGATCTCAATGGAGCCATACCAGCACCACCACCAATGTAGATCATTTCTCTTTGGGTCGGGTTGATATGGAATTCACCATAAGGTCCGGAGATCATCACTTTATCCCCTGGCTTTCTTGAGAATACGTATGAGGAACAAACTCCTGGATTGACATCCATCCACTTGTTATTTGCTCTATCCCATGGTGGAGTAGCAATACGGATTGTCAACATGATAATATTACCTTCAGCAGGGTGGTTGGCCATGGAATAAGCTCTGAAAAGCTCCTCGTCATTTTTCATGACTAAGTCCCAAAGACCAAACTTATCCCAATCACTTTGATAAACATCATCTGGGTGACCCAATTCAGGATGCGGAGTGATATCCATATCCTTGAAGTTTACCGTGATAGCTGGAACGTCAATCTGGATATAACCTCCGGATTCAAAGTCCAAGTTTTCACCTTCTGGCAACTTAACTTTAAATTCTTTGATGAAAGTAGATACGTTGTAGTTAGACACAACTTCACACTCCCACTTCTTAATTCCGAAGATTTCTTCAGGTACGCGGATTTTCATATCCTGCTTTACCTTGACTTGGCAAGCCAATCTCACATTAGATTGCTGCTCTGCTCTGCTTAGGTGACCAACTTCAGTAGGAAGAACTTCTCCTCCACCTTCTTCCACGACACACTTACACATAGCGCAAGTACCCCCTCCACCACAGGCAGAAGGAAGGAAGATTTTTTGGTTACCAAGCGTAGACAGCAAACTCACCCCAGCTGAGGTAGTGATAGCATTGCTTTCATCTCCGTTGATGACAATTTTCACATCTCCTGAATTAACCAGTTTGGACTGGGCGAACAAGAGAATAAATACCAGTAGCAATATGATTAAGGTAAATGCTACAATGGATGTAATAATTACAGAACCCATGAAATTTTGGTTTTACTTTTCGTATGGATTGATACCCGTTTTCGGTGCACAAATATATCTATTAATCAATAAAACAGGCCAATTTGCTTTTCAAATTTGAGCCTAATCGAGCATAGATTTTTTTTAGATAACTGATTAATTGTTCAAGAGGTTTAACAAAGTGGTCAACCTGCTTTTCAACTGTCGTCTATCGATGATGAAATCAAGAAATCCGTGTTCCAAAACAAATTCAGAACTTTGAAAACCTTTTGGTAAATCTTTACCGATTGTCTCCCGAATTACTCTTGGACCGGCAAATCCGATCAATGCTTCAGGCTCAGCGATGTTAAAATCACCTAGCATAGCATACGAGGCAGTTACGCCTCCGGTTGTCGGATCTGTTAAAAGTGAAATGTATGGAATAGCTGCCTGATCCAACAGGGCCAATTTGGCAGAAGTTTTTGCCATCTGCATCAAAGAGAAACCAGCTTCCATCATTCTAGCACCACCTGACTTGGAAATCATTAAAAATGGCACTTTGTTTTTCAGGGAATGATCGATTGCTCTGGCGATTTTTTCTCCAACCACAGAGCCCATAGACCCCCCGATAAAATTGAAATCCATACAGGCCACTACCAAATCAAGCCCATTCATTTTGCCATAAGCAGTCCTTACGGCATCATTGAGTTCGGTTTTATCTATAGTAGCAGCAATTCTGGAAGTATAAGGTTTGGTATCTGAAAACTTCAAAGGGTCTCCAGACTTCATGTCCTTGTCTAATTCCGTGAATTTGTTGTTATCAAAAAGGATTTCAAAATATTCCTTGGATCCGATTTTTACGTGGAAATCATCATCAGGGCATACATAAGCGTTGTTTTTGAGCTCTCTAGTATGAATGATATTTCCATTGGGAGTTTTGAACCACAATCCATCCGGCGCATCTTTCTTCTCTGCTGTGGAGGTTTTGATCCCTTTATCAGTTCTTTTAAACCAAGCCATATTGAGTTTTTAAAATGATTTTTGACGAGTCAAAGGATACAAATTTAGTCCTTATATCTGTGAAATAAAACTCATCCTCATTTCTCTCCTTCACATGGGTATGAAAAACCTCTAATTTCATTCCTGTAGTATTCCTTTTAGAGGCCACAAATTTTGCTTTATTTTGAATAGGTCTTCAAGAAATATTTTCTTTTAGATTTAGGTAAACCCAAAATATTCCCCATGAATCTTGCTCTCCTGCTTGTCCTTTCAGCCATCATTCTGATTCTTGCATATAAATTTTACGGAAGCTATGTGTACAAGAAATTTGGACTTTCCGATGAGAATAAAGCGCCTTCTCATACGCTCAGAGATGGTGTAGATTATGAGCCAAGCAAGCCAATAGTGGTTTTGGGGCATCATTTTGCTTCGATTGCAGGGGCTGGGCCTATCGTAGGCCCCATCATCGCAGTTACTTTTGGATGGGTTCCGGCAGTTCTATGGATTTTGATTGGGGGAATATTTTTTGGTGCAGTTCATGATTTGGGGAGTATGGCAGCTTCCTTGCGAACTGAAGGTAAGTCCATAGGTGTGATCATCAGAAAACAAATAGGCCTCCAAGGAAAGCAACTTTTTGTCATTTTCAGCTTCTCTACCTTAATTCTAGTTATTGGTGTTTTTGCAGATATTATTGCCAAAACTTTCGTCAGTAATCCCGGTGTAGCATCCGCCTCTATCTTTTTCATTTTTTTAGCCATTGCATTCGGAATGGTCAACAGAGCGGTAGGAGATAAAAAAATCACCTTTGTAATTATAAGTGTGGTAGGAGTTATATTAATGTACTTTTTTGTGTACCTCGGCATGCAAGTTCCATTTGTATTGGATTATAAAATCTGGATTTTAGCCTTGCTGGCTTATGCATTTATTGCTTCTGTCACACCCGTTAGTCTACTGCTTCAGCCAAGAGATTACCTCAACAGCTTTTTACTCTATGGGATGATGATCGCAGCCATCTTGGGTGTTTTCATTGCCAATCCTGAAATTAAAATGAGTTCGGAGGTGACAGTTTCCACGGAAAATCTTGGCTATATATTTCCTGTTTTATTCGTGACTATCGCCTGTGGAGCAATTTCGGGCTTTCACTCTTTAGTAGCCTCAGGTACTACTTCCAAACAATTGGACAAAGAATCTGATGCCAAGGTCGTAGGATTTGGAGGGATGCTAATAGAGTCCTTTTTGGCCATTATATCAGTTGGTGCAGTAGTGGTATTGACCAAAACAGAGTACTTGGAAAGACTGGCAGGAGAAGGGCCTGTTTCACTCTTCTCAACTGGTTTAGGTGGAATGATTGCCAGTTTAGGAATTTCTGAATCTTTTGCTGTAGGTTTTGTGGCCCTGACCGTATCCGCATTTGCCCTGACTACGCTCGACACTTGTACCCGTTTGGCTAGGTTTACCTTGCAAGAGTATTTTGAAGACCTTCCTCAGCCCAGTGCCAAATACATCTCCAATAATCGATTTATTAGCACAGGTTTAGTCGTAGTTTTTTCTGTTCTTCTGTTACTTTCGGGAGAGTTTACCACCCTTTGGCCAATATTTGGGTCAGCTAACCAACTGTTAGCAGCCTTAGCACTCTTAACGATTGCAGTGTGGATGATTCGAAAAAAGAAAAATGCACTCTTCGTTACGCTTCCCATGTTTTTCATGTTTACAGTAACATTGGCTTCTTTGGGTTTATTTGCATGGAAAAACTTTCAGGAAGAAGTCTATGTCTTATCCATCATCGCTGCTTTACTTTTTGTTTTGGCCATTTCGCTGTTGGTATTGGCAACCAAGAGTATCAAAAAAGAAATCAAAGAGCCTTCTAAAGCCCTTTGATTTCTACTTAATTTATAAAGTATTAAAAATCTGAGGCACCTTTTTAGGTATTCTCCAGGCTAGGGAAAAATTGATCACATAATCTGCAAAGGCAGCATCTCCATGTCTTTTGTTTTCAGGAGTAGAATCAGCTATATCAGTAAGACTTCTAGTTCTATTTCTTACCAAAGCTAAAGGCACAGTCAATGTCCCAGTTAGATTTTTGAGCATATAGCTTGCTCCCGGTTCTACCGAAATGACATAGCCAGGTCTACGAAAGCCATCACTTTCTCCCAATAAATCGCTAACCGGAATGCCCTCTATTCTACCACCAAGCAAGAAGCCTAAACCATGAATTTGTTTCATAGAATAAAAAGCCCCTCCCCGAAGCGCATATTGATCAGGAACGCTCATAATGAATTCACTTTCTCTGCTTCTAAAGGTCTTTGTACCATTGGTGTTTTTTGGGTTAAAGAGATAGAAACCACTGTAGTACGCGAAAAGGGAGGAGTTTATACTCCAGATACCCTGAAAATCCACATTGAATCCGAACCCACCATCTCCTAACTGTATAGATTGATCAACAGGCCGAATTTCAGGTTGACCTCCTACACCTACATTGTAGAATGTATCCTCTGCCCGGAAATTTCCACTGGGAATTTTGATCCCTAAACCGACAGCCATATTTCCTTTTCTTTTTTCTGACTCGGGAAACAACCAGTAGCCAGCACCAATTCTAATATCACCCAAACCCGAACTGTATGTAGTGTGACGTTCAGTTCTTCCATGTTCATATAGAGAGGAGCGTTCATTATATGCAAAAGGGATAGAAGCCAGCGCATAAATTCTTGAAGTAAAGGAATAACTGACAGTAAGGTCCATCCCATGAGACCAATTGATCACCTGCGTTCCATTCTCTATCCTTTCAGGCTCCTCATGAGTTCCCCGGAAATGACGAAACGATTTAAAATATCGGTAATTAGCACTGATGTTCCAATCTCCTTGATTTTGAAAATTACCTTGTCCCACAGCATTGCCAACTCCAGAAAATTGGCGAATGGCTACGCATCCTTGAGCATAGCCAAATTCCGGGAATAGAAACAAATAAGCTCCAATTATCCCGGATAGAAATAATTTTTTCATGATAAATAACGTAATAGGTTGAAAAGGCAACAGGATACTGAAGCCTTAAAAAGAAGTAGATAGAGCTAAATGCCCCGAAGATGAAGTTCAACCTAAAAACTGGGGAGGTGGGGAATCAAGTGTATAAAATGGATTTTGATAAGGTGAAAAAATAAACCCTAGTGTTGTAACAGAAGCCTTTGAATTGACCCCTTGAAATTCATGCGAAACTGTTTGAATATAGTCTTTTACAAAACTTTTGAATGATTTTGAATTAGACTGTTCTGAATCAAAATCGCCGTCTGTAACTGCAGAAATCCATTTTTGAACAGTGGATTCTAGTGATTTTCTAGCAGTATCTGGCACATAAATAATTTCCAAGGAATCATTTTGGTACCGCTGCTTAATAGCTCTATAAAATTTCCCGTCTTTTTCGAAGCGCGTATTTGTATTTTGAAAGTGCTCTTGATTGGACATGTAAGGTGCCGAAAGTGGAATGACCATCATTCGCTCTTCCAATCCTTCTATCTGATCTGTATAAATTTTTTCTATCCACTTGGATTCTAAATGGTATTGATGAGAATAATAAAATAGATAGTAGCCAAAATGATAACTGGCAAAGCAAACCAAAAGCAATATGGATACTACTGATCTCAAATGGATAAATTTTCAGAAATTACTTATAAAATTCTGACATTATCAAAGGATGTATATATAATATTCTGAAAATCCTTAATTACACCATTTACTATATTTTTTTGAATGACTGGACACTTCTACTTCGCTCAGAGCAGTCTATTGAAGACAGAAGACCCAGCCACGGTTGGCAGGCGAAGCTCCAGGATTCTAATCCTCTGAGCTGACAATAAGCGGTATTTCCCTTTAACGTTAGAAAAGCCTTTTATGCACGAAAAAGAAATAGCAAAAGAGATAAGATCAAAAAAGGTATTCCGTAGATCTTTAAAACCTTCAGCCTATTGAACCTATCTAAAAACCACAAAACGATAACTGGCCTAATCAAACCCAAAATCAATCCCAGTAGGGCTAATGCCCAAAGCATAATGATCAAAAAGAGTATAGCTTCTAACATCCTTCGAAAATAAAAGGGGCTGTCCCAAAAAATCGCTCAAATGTCAGCCTGAGTGGAGTCGAAGGCCATTTTTTTCGATATGGCTCATATTTCGACTTCCCTCAATGTGACAAAATCACTTTTGAGACAGCCCCTTACCTTATAAGTAATTACTTATTTTTTTCTTTTGATTTCTCTCATCTCATAACCTTCGATGGTATCATCCACTTCGATATTATTGAAGTTTTTGATGGAAATACCGCATTCGTAACCGGCTTTCACCTCAGCTACATCGTCTTTGAATCGCTTCAACTGATCGATTTCACCTTCATGAATTACAATACCGTCACGGATCACGCGGATCTTATTTTTTCTAGTGATGTACCCATCCGTTACATAAGAACCTGCAACCGTTCCAACTTTAGAGATTTTGAAGACTTCTCTCACTTGGATATTACCGGTGATCACTTCTTCAAACTCAGGCTCAAGCATACCTTCGATCGCATCCTTGATCTGGTTGATCGCATCGTAGATGATGGAGTAATGACGGATTTCGATTTCCTCCTGCTCTGCTAATTTTTTAGCATTGGAAGAAGGTCTTACTTGGAAACCGATAATAATCGCATCTGAAGCAGAAGCCAATAAGACATCGGATTCGGAAATTTGTCCTACACCTTTATGTATGATGGAAACTTTAACCTCCTCTTTGGATAGTTTCAGCAAGGAATCCGAAAGTGCTTCTACCGAACCATCCACGTCACCTTTGATGATGATATTCAATTCTTTGAAAGAACCGATTGCCAAACGACGTCCAATTTCATCCAAAGTAATGTGCTTTTTGGTTCGTAAGCTTTGCTCTCTTTGTATCTGTTCTCTTGAGTTGGCAATTTCACGGGCTTCTCTCTCAGAATCGTATACTTTCACTG
The DNA here is from genome assembly GCF_002376385.1 of Algoriphagus sp. UBA3586. Lineage (NCBI taxonomy): Bacteria > Pseudomonadati > Bacteroidota > Cytophagia > Cytophagales > Cyclobacteriaceae > Algoriphagus > Algoriphagus sp. UBA3586. The sequence continues at coordinate 156,086 of NZ_DFMT01000013.1, forward strand.
TATCACCAGCTTGAGGAGCCCCACTTAGACCCAACACCTGTACAGGAGTAGATGGTCCAGCTTCTTTCATCTTCTTACCCTTGTGGTCAAACATGGCCTTCACACGACCATAATGTTGACCAGCAAGCATTACGTCTCCAACTTTAAGAGTACCCGCCTGAATCATCATGGTAGCTACATAACCTCGACCTTTATCTAAGGATGCTTCGATTACTGTACCAACAGCATTTTTATCAGGGTTGGCTTTCAGTTCAAGAATTTCAGCCTCTAGTAGAACTTTCTCAAGGAGTTCGTCTACACCTTGACCTGTTTTGGCAGAGATGTCTTGGGATTGGTATTTACCACCCCATTCTTCTACCAATAGATTCATATTGGCAAGTTCTTCCTTGATTTTATTTGGATTCGCATTAGGCTTATCCACTTTGTTGATTGCAAAAATCATCGGAACACCAGCCACCTGTGCGTGGTTGATAGCTTCTTTGGTCTGAGGCATGATGCTGTCATCAGCTGCAATTACAATAATGGCAACGTCTGTGATTTTAGCACCTCTAGCTCTCATCGCAGTAAATGCTTCGTGACCTGGAGTATCCAAGAAGGCAATTTTATGCCCTGTTTTGGTCATTACATCGTATGCACCAATGTGCTGTGTAATTCCTCCCGCTTCATCCGCAGTTACTTTTGACATTCGGATATAATCCAACAAGGATGTTTTACCGTGGTCAACGTGACCCATGATAGTGACGATCGGAGCTCTTTCCTCCAAATCCTCCTCAGAATCTTCCTCCTCTACTTCGATTTCATCTTCAATAGACTTGGTAAACTCTACATCGTACCCGAACTCATCGGCAATAATAGTAATCGCCTCAGCATCCAATCGCTGGTTAATAGAAACGAACATCCCCAAAGACATACAGGCGGAAATAATCTGGTTCACAGATAAATCCATCAATGCAGCCAGGTCATTAGCTGAAATAAATTCAGTAACCTTTAGGATTTTGGTTTCTTCGTTATCTACATCAACCTCACGTTCACGCTCGGCTTTTTTATCTCTTCGGCTCTTCTTACCTCCGGATTTATTTCCCTGAAGTCTAGCAAGAGTCTGTTTGATTTGATCTTGGATTTCCTTTTGGGTAGGTTCAGCCTTTTGGGTTCTACCCTGCTGTCCTCCTTTTTGTCCTCCCTTTTGACCTTGGTTTCTATTTCCTTGGTTATTCCCCTGATTTCTATTTCCGCCACTCTTATCTATGCGTTTTCTTGGACGCTTCTTATCTCTGGCTCTTTCATCAGAAGAGGCTACAGGACCTCCTTTTTTCTTAGATTTCTCAACCGGCAATTCAATTTTGCCTAAAACAGTCAATCCTTTCAAGGAGTCTGCCTTTGCGGAAATCACTTCGCTAGGAGCTGGCTTTTGTACCTCTTTTTGCTCTTTTCTCTCAACTTTAGGCTGAGGAGGAGTTTCTTTCGGCTTTTGTTGATGTTGCGGTTTTTGAGCTGGTTTTGCTTCTGTCTTCGGCGCTTGAGGCTCTTTTCTGGCCTCAGGTTTTGGTGATGCTTTTACTTCAGGAGCCTTCGCAGGTGCCGCAGGTTTAGGAGCCGGATTCGGCTTCTTATTCAAATCAATTTTTCCTAGAACTTTGATACCCTCGAGCTTTGGAGCTTCAGGAGCAACTTTTTCAGGTTCTGGACTTGGAGCCGGAGCAGGTTTTGGCTCTTCTTTCTTCGCCTCAGGTGCAGGCGCAGGTTTTGGCGCAGGTTCCGGAGTTGGTTCCGGAGCTGGCTCTGGCTTGGTTTCAGTCTCAAGGGAGACTGTTTCATGCCTCTTCCCTATCGAGAGGTGGGAAGCCTCTTCCTTTTCAAGTGCTGAGGACTTGAATTCCTTGGTCAACATATCTACCTGCTCCATGTTGATTTTAGAATTCGGATTGTCCTGCACATCAAAGCCTTTTTTGGCCAGTGTCTCGACGATGGTTGCCGTACCCACGTTGAGTTTTCTGGCTATTTGGCCTAATCGCATCATTTTTTCTTCTGACATAAGCAAAAACCTCTTTCGAAATCTTATTTAAAATTGGGTAATTATTCGGGTATTTAACCCATTACTGTTCAAATTCTTGTCGGAGAATTCTGAATATTTCGTCGATTGTTTCTTCCTCCAGTTCAGTTCTTCTCAACAAATCTTCTTTGTTCAGAGCCAAAACACTCTTGGCTGTATCTAAACCGGTTTTCTTCAACTCATCGATGATCCAAGCCTCGATTTCATCATCGAATTCTGCTAGGTCTACATCTTCCTCCTCATTTTCGTTCAATTCACGGAACACATCAATTTCGTAACCAACCAAACGGCTGGCCAACTTGATGTTATATCCTCCTTTACCAATTGCCAAAGACACTTGGTCTGGCTTCAAGAAAACAGAAATTCTCTTAGTCTCTTCATTGACAGTCAATGAGGAAACTTTGGCTGGACTCAATGCTCTAGATACATACAAGTCCAAGTTGTCTGTGAAATTGATCACATCGATATTTTCGTTCTGAAGCTCACGCACAACTGCATGGATTCTGGAACCTTTCATACCAACACATGCTCCAACTGGGTCAATTCTATCATCATAGGATTCAACCGCAACTTTCGCTCTTTCTCCTGGTTCTCTCACGATTTTTACGATGGTGATCAAGCCATCATAGACTTCAGGAACTTCGTTCTCAAAAAGTCTTTCCAAAAAAACCGGAGATGTTCTGGAAAGGATAATTTTTGGATTTCCGTTCATCATATCCACTTTGTGGACAATTGCCTTCACGGTATCACCTTTTCTAAATCTATCCTTCGGGATTTGTTCTCCTTTAGGTAATATCAATTCATTTCCTTCACCGTCCATCAAAAGGACTTCTCGACCTAGGATTTGGTATACTTCAGCAGAAACGATTTCTCCAACCTGCTCTTCGTATTTATTGAAAAGGATATCTTTCTCCAAATCTTTGATTCTTTGGATTAGAGTCTGACGAGCCATCTGTACTGCTCTTCTTCCAAACTCTTCCAATTCAATTTTTTCATATACCTCTTCACCGATCTCAAAATCAGGTTCAATCTTGCGGGCATCTGTTAAGCTGATTTTATCAAAATCCCAGATATCCTCAGAGTTATCGTCAACTATTTCCCTAATACGGAAAATCTCCAAGTCTCCCTTGTCCGCATTGATTGTCACATCGAAGTTCTCATCAGTTTCGAACTTCTTGCGAATCATGGCTCTGAAAACATCTTCCAGAATACGGATCATGGTTGGTCGATCCACATTTTTAGATCTCGCAAATTCAGCGAAGGATTCTATTAAGACTTTGGCATCCATTTTATTTATTTAAAAGATACTTGTACAACTGATTTTTTTATGTCTTCATAGGAGAGGCTCACTTCCTCTTCCTGGGCTTTTTTTCCTTTTTCTTTTTTGCTCACCAACATGGTGATGTTGACATCGTCAGCTTCTTTGAGTTTCCCTTTTACTTCCTGTCCTGACACCAATAATACTTTCAATGTTCTACCGACATTTTTTATATATTGCCTCTTGCCGGTCAAGGGGAAATCCACTCCAGGTGAAGAAACTTCTATTCTATATGCATCCTCTATCAAATTCTGCGATTCAATTTCATCCGAAACCGCCCGGCTCACCTTGGCACAAGTCTCAATAGTTACCCCCTGATCTGCATCAATGAGGATATTGAGGGTACTTTGATTCCCCTTCTGCCCCAAACTTAAGTCCACAAGAAAGTGGCTTTCATCTGGAAGATGCTTCTCAACGATTTGTGCTAATGTTCCTTTTAAATCCGACATAGTATGCATAATGAAAGAGGGGACATGGTGTCCCCTCCAGAAACTTTCGAATACGGCACAAAGGTAAAATAATTTTATTCGAAAAACAATTAGCACTAAAAATCAAGCGAATGAATTAAATGTAATGGAGTCTTTTCCAAAAAGGATTGATTGCTAAAAGATTAATTAACTTGCCTTAAAGAGATTTCTTTAAATTTAAATTCAAAAAATATCGGGAATCACTGCATTTTATGGGATGAACATAATAATTTTGCCGACCCTCGTTTAATATGCATCGATTCATGTTATATTAAACCATAAACCTCAATTTCAAAAAGCCAATCATACAAAATGGGATTATTTGATTTTTTCTCAAGCGATATAGCCATTGACCTAGGTACTGCCAATACCCTGATCATACACAAGGACAAAATCGTGGTCGACGAACCGTCTATTATCGCAATCGACAAAACCAACAACCGTGTACTCGCTGTTGGTCGCGAAGCCATGAACATGCATGAGAAAACCCATGAAAATATTAAGACAATCCGTCCATTAAAAGACGGAGTAATTGCTGATTTCTACGCTGCAGAGCAGATGATACGAGGCTTGATCAAAATGATTCCAGGCCAGAAAAAGGGAATGTTTCCGCAGTCTCACCGCATGGTGATCTGTATTCCTTCCGGAATTACTGAAGTTGAAAAAAGAGCCGTTCGTGACTCAGCCGAGCATGCCGGTGCAAAGGAAGTCTATATGATTTTTGAGCCGATTGCAGCTGCAATTGGTATTGGTATTGATATCGAAAAGCCTATGGGCTCCATGATTGTAGATATTGGAGGTGGAACTACAGAAATCGCTTTGATTGCTTTATCGGGAATTGTAGCTGATCAATCTATTCGAGTGGCGGGTGATACTTTCACCAAAGACATCTTGGATTACATGAGACGCCAGCACAATTTATTGATCGGTGAGAGATCTGCTGAAAAAGTAAAAATTGCCATCGGGTCTGCATTGACCGAGTTGGATGATGCTCCAGAGGATTACGAAATCAGAGGTAGAGACTTGATGACCGGAATTCCGAAAGTGATAAAGGTATCCTACTCAGAGATTGCTTTTGCTTTGGATAAATCTGTTTCAAAAATCGAAGAGGCCGTTCTCAAAGCTTTGGAAATTGCACCACCAGAACTATCCGCTGATATCTATGACAACGGTATTCACTTGACCGGTGGTGGAGCACTTTTAAAAGGTTTGGATAAGCGATTACATCAGAAAACCAAACTTCCAATTCACATTGCCGAAGATCCACTTAGAGCTGTCGTAAGAGGAACAGGCACTGCATTGAAAAATGTACAGAATTTCAGAACCGTATTGATGACCTAAACCCTGAATGCTACGCATCCTCCAATTCCTTTATAGTCTCAGGTCTTTTCTTCTTTTTGTTTTGCTAGAAGTAGTGGCAGTCTGGATGATTGTCTCTAATAATTCCCCCCAGGGCGCAGCTTTCTTTAATTCTTCAACAGCTCTGACAGGTTCAGTCTTAAAAACCCAATCCGATGTTGTAGATTTTTTTACTTTGGCTGAAGCAAATAAGGAACTGACAGAACAGAATGCTGCCTTGCTTGAAAAGCTGACTCGGATTAATCCTCCTGTGGACAGCGTTACCTTTGAACTTGACTCCGCCTTTGAAGCAAGCTTTAAGTTTAAAAGTGCTCGAGTAATTAGTCAAACCCTCCGTTTTGCCCAAAATCACATCACCATTAATAAAGGTGAAAAGGATGGCATCAAGCCCGGAATGGGAATCTTCAATCAGGATGGTGTCGTAGGAAGAGTCAAAACTGTTTCTAAAAACTATTCCGTGGGGATTTCCTTATTGAATACCGGCTTATTGATATCCTCCAAAATCAAGTCTAATGACGTTTTTGGTTCGGTGAATTGGGACGGCAAAAATCCGGACGAGGCAAAATTGCTCTATGTACCTAGACACGTAAAGGCAAGTGTAGGAGATACAATTATTACTTCTGGTTTCAATTCCATCTTTCCTAGCGGGATACAAATTGGAACCATCAAAGAGATTAACCCTGGAAAAGAGCAAAACTATCTGGATATCTTGATTGCACTGAGTGCTGACTTTAGCAGAATCAATTATGTGTATCTGGTAGAAAATACTCAGATTGGGGAATTAGACTCCTTATATCAACAAGCAGAAATCCGCAATGAATATTAGAACCTTCATTTCCTTTTTCCTGATGGGACTGATATTAGTCGCAGTACAGATTTTCCTTCTTAAAAATCTGGCACTCTTTGGGGTAGCTCTTTGCTTTCTCTATTTATTAGTCATCTTTTCCCTTCCGGTTTCTATTGGTCATATTTCATTAATTCTCTTAAGTTTTGGAATTGGATTGTTTATTGATGTGTTCTATGATACAATGGGTATACATGCAGCTTCAGCTACATTCATAGGATTTATTAGGCCGTATTGGCTGAAAGTTATCAGTCCTACGGGAGGTTATGATGACAATAATGAACCTACCCTGAAAGAAATGGGTATGGGATGGTATTTTACCTACGCGGCACCTATGATTTTTTTCTTTTCATTGATCTTTTTCTCAATCGATCAATGGGGTACAGGAGGATTTTTTGGAGTATTGAACAAAAGCTTCTTTTCCTCGACTTTAACTTTCCTTTTGGCTATACTTGTACAGTTGCTTTTCTTTAAAAAAAGAAGGGGTATTTAATGAACGATCAGAGACCTGTAGTTATTCTAATCTTCATTTTCCTGGTTGGCGCAGTTTTATTGACAAAACTGTTTATGATTCAGGTGGTGGATGACAGCTTTATGAAAAAGGCTGAACGGAATGCTATTCAGCGTGTGGTAGACCATCCCTATAGAGGCTTAATTTATGATCGTAATGGGAAATTATTGGTTTACAATAATCCTATTTTCGACTTGATGGTTGTCCCGAAAGAATTTCAAGTCAAAGATACGACCCGGTTTCTGGAGCTATTTGGCATTACCAAAGAGCATTTGATAGAATCCTATAATGCAGCTAAAAAATATTCATGGGTGAAACCCTCACCTATGATTAAGCAAATTTCTACCACAGATTTTGCAAAGATTCAAGACTTTTTGATTGACTATCCAGGCTTGTTTATAATGACCCGCTCGGTGAGATCTTATCCAGAGCCCATTGCCGCACATGCCTTGGGATATATTGGGGAAATCAGTGCCGGGCAACTCGAGCGTGATACCTTAAAATATTACTCTCAAGGAGATTATGTGGGCCTAAGTGGAATTGAGCGCTATTATGAAAAAGAGCTCCGTGGAGTCAAGGGGGTCAAATACAAAATGGTCAATGTGCGGGGGATCGATAAAGGACCTTTCAAAGATGGTGAATACGATACCGCTTCTGTAGCAGGAATCAACCTGACTTCAACAATTGATCGGGAGCTTCAAATGTATGGGGAAATGCTCATGCAGGGCAAAACAGGCTCTGTGGTTGCGATCGAACCAAAAACAGGAGAGATCCTGGCTATGATCTCAGCGCCTTTTTATGACCCCAATCAATTGACTGGATCAGATTTTGGAAAAACCTATACTAGACTCAACAGACTAGAGACAAAGCCTCTTTTCAATCGCCCCATCATGGCAATGTATCCTCCGGGCTCTATTTTCAAAATCGTGCAAAGTTTAATCGGATTGCAGGATGGAATTCTAGTTCCTGAAACAACCTTTGCCTGCAATAGATCTCTCGTTGCTTGTCACAATCACCCATCGCCTGTGAATTTATTCGGAGCGATTCGAAACTCCTGTAATCCTTATTATCACCAGGCATTCCGGAAAATCATCAATAGAGAGATTTCCAGCAACACCTTCAAAGACACCGAAATCGGCTTGAATGATTGGAGAGAAAAGGTAATGAAATTTGGACTAGGCTCGCCTCTAGGAGTAGATATGGTTGGTGAGAAAGGTGGAGATGTACCTTCCAGCAAACTTTACAATAGAGTCTATGGAGAAGGAAGGTGGAAATACTCTACCATTTATTCTTTATCTATTGGACAGGGGGAATTACAGGTAACTCCTTTACAGATGGCCAATTTGGCAGCGATTTTTGCAAACAAAGGATACTATTACACCCCTCACTTGATCAAAGCAGTAGACGGAGATCCATCTAAGATACCTGCCCAATATAGATACAAAAATGAAGTGGGGGTTGATGCCAGACATTTTGATCTGATTCAAAATGCAATGGCAGAGGCGCTTTATGGAACAGCCAATAGAGCTGTGATCAAAGATTTGGTCATTGCCGGAAAAACAGGAACTGCTCAAAATCCACATGGTGAGGACCACTCAGTTTTCGTGGCTTTTGCACCCAAGGATGATCCTAAAATTGCCATCGCGGTATATGTGGAAAATGCTGGCTGGGGGGGTAGAGCGGCCGCGAGTACTGCTTCCTTGATGATAGAAAAATATATCAAAGGAGAAATTACCAGGCCTGCGCTGCAGGAATATGTCTTGGCAGGAAATTTTATTTATTAAATGAGAGAGTCTGATATCCATATCAACCGAGTCGATTGGGTGACCGTATTACTATACTTTGCTTTAGTAATGATCGGTTGGTTCAATATCTATGCAGCGGTGTATGATGGACAGGCTGAGAAAAGCATTTTTGATTTCTCGATTAACTCCGGGATGCAGTTGGTTTGGATTTTCACTGCAATCGCCCTGATTACAGTAATCATGGTCGCAGACCATAGGTTATTTGAAAACCTATCCATCATCATTTACCTCATATTCATAGGGATTCTGTTAGTCACTCCATTTTTTGGGAAAGAAGTGAATGGCCAAACTCTGTCCATAGGGTTTGGATCATTTAGAATTCAACCCGGGGAATTTGCAAAATTTGCTACTGCGCTCGCTCTGGCAAAAATCATGGAGCGCCCCACTTTTGATCTCTCTAAAACTAAAAATCAGCTAGTAGCATTCGGAGTGCTTATGCTACCTGTACTTTTAATCCTTTTACAACCGGATACAGGTACTGCGATGGTTTACTTTTCCTTTCTAATCATGTTTTATAGAGAGGGACTTCCACAGCGATACTATATTTTAGGCTTGGCATTTATTGCTTTGAGTTTACTTTCTCTGGGAATAAAAGAGAACATTTATATCGTCTTCGGAATTACCGCCCTCGTAATCTTTTTGATTTTATTGGGCAAAAAATCCTGGCAGAGAATTGTCGCTTTTTCCTTAATTGGCCTAGGAGCAATTGCCTATAGCTACAGTATCGACTTTGTTGTATCCAAACTTCCGGAACACCAGCAAAACCGGATAATGGTTCTGTTCAATCCTGATTTGGATCCTCTGGGTGTAGGTTGGAATGTGACTCAGTCAAAAATTGCCATTGGATCCGGAGGGCTTTGGGGAAAAGGTTATTTGCAGGGCACGCAAACCAAATTTGACTTCGTTCCAGAACAACATACTGATTTTATCTTCTGTACTTTGGGAGAAGAATTTGGATGGATTGGAAGCTTAGTAGTGATTTTACTCTTTCTCGCCCTACTCTACCGTTTGGTAGTCATGGCTGAGCGCCAAAAAACAAGATTCTCCAGAATCTATGGGTACTCAGTGATTTCTATCCTGCTATTTCACTTTATGATCAATATAGCTATGACCATTGGGCTTTTCCCGGTAGTTGGAATTCCATTGCCTTTCTTTAGCTATGGAGGTTCTTCTCTTTGGTCTTTTACGGTATTGCTATTTATTTTTATCAAGCTTGATTCTTCCAGAGCTCAGCAGCTTGGAAGAATCAATTGATAAGTTTTAATCCAGAAATCTTCTGTAAACGAGTTGCAGAAACTCCTGAACCTCTTCACTGGAGCCTTCCCAACCCAATTCATTGACATAACGCTGATTGATCAATTCAATGGCCTGATCAAAAGAATTGCAGTTATCGATGGATTTCAAGGCATGGTTTAATAGGTCAGCGTTTCCATCAAAGAGCTCTTTAGTAAACATAAAGCGCTGATTGATAGCTAAACCCTCAGACAATTCGCCAATAACACCCTTCATCCCTCTGTAGGTTTCTGCAGAGAATCTATGCTTGAGTTCTGATGAACTGATAGAAGAAGAAGCACTTTTTGGCGCAGGCCTTTCCATAGTAACAACCACTTTAGGCTCTTCTTTGATCTCAGTTTTGGGCTTCTCTGGGGAAGGTGAGGTTTCTTTCTCTACCTCATCAAAAAATGAATGCTCTTCTTTATTTGACAACTCTTGCTCGGGTTCTTTTCCCAAATTACCAGGTGCGTCATTTTGAATGAGATAGGCATCGAGGTCAAAAACCTTAACATCTCCCAATGTGGCAATCAATAAATTAACTGATTCCAAATTTTCAGAAATCACCTGATAATTTGCAGCAATTGCTCTTTTGTAAGCCGACTCATCATGCCCGAATCCCGCTTTGTCAATCAAAAAAGAAATTACCTGAGTATTCCATTTGTAATACTTTTTATTCTCTTTTAAATACTCATTGATTTTTCCAGATGGAGCTTTTTCTATTTCTTTTTGATAAAAAGATACAGGATCTGTGGCTACCTGAACTGACTGCATTAAAGCATACTTGACCAGTGGCTGAAGATGACCTTTTTCCACTTTGATTCTTCTGGAAAGCACATTCATAAACTGAGTCAAAGCCTCATGTACGCTGATATCTCTGTAATCAAAATAAGGATTACTCTTGAGCTTATTCAATTCTTCCTGCCAAAGCTCAAATAGCCTTTTGATCACGAAAAAGTTAACCTGAATGGAGCTGGTTAACTGAATGATATCCTGACCTGTGATAAACTGTTTGCCTGAATAATACCGCTCACAAACTATGGAGGCGTACTCTTCTGCATATTTTTCTAAATAATTGCTGTTAATTTGAACTGTCATTGAAGATAGCGTTTACAAAAGTCAACGAAGAAATGCCCAGAATAGTCATAGAAAATCTATTTAATCGTGAAATTAATTTCGAGGCAATTGATCGTAAAGTTATTGAATTAATTCATGAAAATAATATTGACTGGATGCATGCCTGTGGGAAAAAAGGGAGATGCACCAGTTGTAAAATGATAGTCTTGTCCGGAATGGAAAATCTAAACGATCCCAACGAACGAGAACTTTTTTATCGGAAACAAAACCGATTAAGACCCAACGAACGATTATCTTGCCAATCCATTTTAAAAAAGGGCGAGCTACATATCAAAGTAGCTGAAATCAATAAGTTTCCTCACGTAGAATATAGCGAGTAGGCATGTTCATAGAACCTTCCATAGGCAGAAAAAACAATCCTGAGAAAAAAGGTCAGATAGAAGTGATTTGTGGATCCATGTTTTCTGGAAAAACAGAAGAGCTGATCCGAAGATTAAACAGAGCAAAAATCGCCAGACAAAAAGTTGAGATTTTTAAGCCTAGCATTGACAAACGATATCATGAGGAAGACGTGGTTTCTCATAATGAGAACAGCATTCGCTCCACTCCGGTAAATTTCGCAGAAGACATATTATTACTCAGTGGCAACTGTGATGTCGTGGGGATAGACGAAGTTCAGTTTTTTGATGATCAGATTGTCACGGTTGCACAAAAATTAGCCAATCAAGGGAAAAGAGTGATTCTAGCTGGATTAGATATGGATTTTGAAGGCTTGCCCTTTGAGCCTATGCCCAAATTAATGGCAGTGGCAGAATTTGTCACAAAAGTTCATGCCATCTGCATGAAATGCGGCGACTTAGCAGCTTTTTCCCTGCGCCTTTCTGATGCGAGGCAAAAAGTGATGTTAGGCGAAAAAGACAGTTACGAGGCGAGATGCAGAAAGTGCTTTTTTGAGGATAAAAAATAAAAAGCAAAATGCTGAAGAAGACAGAGGGAGTTGTATTGAGTGCTATTCGCTACAAGGAAAGCAGCATCATTGTCAGAATCTTCAGCCGTGAATTAGGCCTTAAATCTTATATTATTAATGGGGTCAGAACTCAGGGTGCCAAATCTAAAGCAGCCTTATATCAACCCATGACCCTTTTAGATTTGGTTGTATATGAAAAAGAAGGAGCTGGTTTGCAAAGAATATCAGAAGCAAAAATAGATTATGCCTATCAGCTAATCCCGTTTGACTTCGTACGATCAGGCATTTTGATGTTTATGGCGGAGGTTTGTTCCAAAACACTCTATGAAAACTATCAAAACGAATGGCTCTTCGATTTTTTAAAAAGTAGCTTAAAACAATTGGACCAAAAGAATATTGATATCAAGCACTTCCCATTGGTATTTTTAATCCAAGAAGCCAACTATCTAGGCTTCGGTCCGGAAATAGCCTCAGAATATTTAGAAGAGAGTAGAACTCTTCCATTCAGTCCAGAAGAATTACCCTTAGTCCATGAATATTTGGAAAAGTTGATAGAGGAAGGTTTTTTATGTGACTTTAAGGTAGGAATCCAGATCAGGCGAAAATTATTAGACTATTTGCTCAATTTTTATAGTGAGCAACTCGATAATTCAAGTCCTTGGAAATCAATGGCTATCCTTAGGCAACTGATGGCTTGATCAAAAAGATCTTATTTATTTCTCCTTGTAATGCCAAAAATTTGCGTATTAAAATTGGAAGGCTTAATATTGTGCTATCACCGTGAATGAGCAAGTCAGCCCACTTTGACTTGAGTTTTTCCTGCAGACCTTTTTTGCTCAGAAAATCATCCACGATTCCATATTCGCATTTTACCACAAATTATTTATTTCATACTCTCTTTATGTACAACATAGAAGAACTCAGAATCAGGCTTTTATCTGAACTGAAGGAGATCGCTGAAGAGTTAGGTGTCAAAAACCACAAATCACTCAAAAAAGACGAATTAGTCTACGCCATTTTGGATCAACAAGCAATCACCCCAGAGCAGGCCCTCCCTAAGAAAAAGCCCTCCATCGCAGAAGCTCAAGAACCTGAAGCTTCCCAACCAGAAGAAAAAAAGTCTGGAAAGCCTGAAAGCAAAGAGGAACCTGAATTCAAGCCTAAGTTTAGAAGACAGAACGTAACAGAAATTCAGGCAGAAGAAGACTCAAAAAAGGAAGAAAAAGCTGAAAAGCCAAAACACAATCCAGAGCCAAGGCCGAAAAAGGAAGCAGAGCCTGCAAAAGCTGAAAAGAAAGAAACTCAGGATAAGGCTGTTGAGGAAAAAGAAAACAAGACTTTTCGTCCGAGAAGAAAGGTTTTTGAAGAAGTAAATGTCTCCGAAGACACGGAAACTGAGGAAAAACCGAAGGCGCAGGAGCAAAAACAGCGAGAACCAAGGCCTGAACAGGAAGTGGAACTTCCAAAAAGAAAAAACTTCAAGTCTCAGGATGAAGTAATGGCACCTGCGGCAGAAACCAGTCCTCAAGGCTCTAGAAAAAAGACCTTTGTCAATCCGCGTGAATTTGATGGAGTTATTGAAAATGAGGGGGTTTTGGAAATGATGCAGGAAGGTTATGGTTTTCTGAGATCTTTGGATTACAACTACCTCGCTTCTCCTGATGATATTTATGTATCTCCTAGTCAAGTGAAACTTTTTGGCCTTAAAACAGGCGATCATATCAAAGGATCCATCAGACCTCCTAAAGAAGGTGAAAAATATTTTGCCTTGTTGAAAATAGGCACTGTCAATGGGAAGACTACTGACGAAATCAGAGACAGAATTCCTTTTGAATATCTTACCCCATTATTCCCTGAAGAAAGATTAAATCTATCCACCAAATCTGATGGGTATTCCACCAGAATTTTGGATTTGTTTGCTCCTATTGGAAAAGGACAAAGAGGGATGATTGTAGCTCAGCCTAAAACTGGTAAGACGGTTTTATTGCAGCAGATTGCTAATGCCATCACACAAAACCATCCTGAAGTTCACTTGATGATCTTATTGATTGATGAGCGTCCTGAAGAAGTGACAGATATGGCTAGATCTGTGCGTGCGGAAGTGATTTCTTCCACATTTGATGAGACCGCAGACAGGCACGTCAAAGTATCCAATATCGTTTTGGAAAAAGCGAAAAGAATGGTGGAAGTCGGGCATGATGTTGTAATTCTATTGGATTCAATCACCAGATTAGCGAGAGCGCATAACACAGTGGTTCCAAGTTCTGGAAAGATCCTTTCCGGTGGAGTGGATGCGAATGCATTACACAAACCAAAAAGATTCTTTGGGGCTGCCCGAAACGTAGAAAATGGAGGTTCATTAACCATCATTGCGACCGCCCTTGTGGAAACAGGTTCGAAGATGGATGAAGTAATATTTGAGGAGTTCAAAGGTACTGGTAACATGGAACTGGCCTTGGATCGAAAGCTTGCGAATCGAAGAATTTATCCGGCTATTGATGTTCTTAGCTCAGGAACGAGACGAGAGGACTTATTGATGGATAGAGAAGAGATGCAAAGAGTTTGGATTTTGAGAAAACTGATGAGCGATATGACCTCTCAGGAGTCTATGGAATTCCTGCTTCAGCGAATGAAAGGTACCCGTGACAATGCTGAGTTTTTGATCAGTATGAATGGGTAAGGAAAAGAGAGAGAAGACGGAAGACGGAAGACGGTAGATGGAAGACAGAAGACGGAAGACAGGAGTCGAAAGTCTGAAAAAACCAAAGGCCAAAGCTTCTCTTTCAAGTTTCAAAATCTAGACTTAATTACTATTTATAAACCGGCTCGGAAGAGTCGGTTTTTTTTATAAATGGTAATACGAAAAGCTGAAATATTATCTAGATGTAAACTTTCTTTATTCCCAGAATTGGAAATTCTTTCTTTGACAAAAAGTAATTTAGATTAGTCGGGAGCATTTTTTAGGATTAGAGGATACTTTTAGCAATAATAGATAATCGCAGTTTTTTTCTATAGTTAGAAATCCAATATCAAGTAAATTTGGCAGGAAAGACTATTTAGTCCCGTAACCCATCAAATATGTAAATTTATTAGGCACAAGTTTTGGTACAAGGAAAAAAAATTGATCAATCAATTTTAAAGAAAAATAAACCTGATTTACTCTTCTCCAATTTTAATAGGAAATCACAATAACAAATTAAAAATTTTGAAATACGTTTTTTTGTACATTTATAGTATTCCTCACTACTCGGAGATTAAAAAAAATGCAGTTGTCGAATTACATATTAGCAATGGTAAACCTTTTCTTCCGATCGCATTTCAACTGTGTGTTTGGAATTAAAAGTAATTTTTGCGTGATTGGACACAATAATTTGGTTTGCATGCAGTTAAGGGAATTTTTTGGAGAGAAACTCAAGGCTTACATTTTTTCAAAAGTTAGCTTGATTTCTCTTTTTTTGGGCTTGGTATTTTTAAGTGGAGCTGGAGAAGTTTGGGGGCAGATAGCTCAAAGAGGTACTGCGACAACTGCAACCAGTGGTAACAATACACTTACCATCGCTCGACCCAGTGGACTTCAAGTTGGTGATTTGATGATTTCGACAATTCATCAAACAGATAATGATGACGAAACACTCAATCAGGCCACACCTCCTGCGGGATGGACATTTATTGCTGGTTCTAGATATCGTACTGATGATGATGACGAATGGAGGGTAGACTTTTTCTATAAAATAGCTACCGGAGCCGATTTAAGTGCGGCTAATTTTGGATTTGACGGTGATGGAGACGCTGACGATATGCAAGGTGCAATAATTGCTTTTTCAGGGGTGGATACTACCAATCCATTCGATGCCACCGGAGTAATTCAAACTAATGGGAATTCCCAAACTGTTACCGCAAGTTCAATAACAACAGTTACAAGTAATGCTGCAGTGGTGATGTTGGCGGCAATCAACGACAACAGATCATTTAATGGTAATTGGTCCACAACCGATCCTGGGGTATTGACAGAGGTATTTGATGAACCATTCAATGCTGATTTGGATATGGGGATCGGGGGAGCCTGGGCAATAAAATCAAATCCAGGGTCTACAGGAAATGGCACTGTAACCATAAGTAATAATGCTCGAAGTGCAGCAATTTTATTAGCCCTCAGACCTGGTTGCACAGCGATAGCCAATTCCGGCTCAGCTATGGCGGCAATTTGTCAAGGTGGAACTTCCATCGCCTTGGGTGGAAGTGTCTCAGGATCGGCCACCGGTGGAACTTGGTCATCCAGTGCAGGAGGAACTTTCAGCCCAAATGTGAACACTCTAAATGCAACTTGGACTCCACCTGCAGGTTATTCTGGTACAGCTACCCTAACCTTGACCACAACAGGTGGCAGCTGCAGCGATACCGATTCAAAAAACATTACCGTCAACCCCAACCCAACCGTTAATGCGGGACCTGCTTTGGCAGCCATTTGTCAAAGAGGTACTTCCGCTGAATTAGGAGGTTCGGTTGGAGGTAGCGCTACTGGTGGAGTTTGGTCTGATGGAGGAATTGGAGGAACTTTTAGCCCTAATGCAAATTTTCTAAATGCCACCTGGACTCCACCCGCAAGCTACAGCGGTACAGCTACTTTAACTTTAACTTCCTCAGGCGGCTCATGTGGCACGGTAAGCGCCTCGAAAAATATCACTGTAAACCCAGGAGCAACAGCAAATGCTGGAGGGGCACTAGCTGCGATATGCCAAGGTCAAACATCAGCTCAGATGGGTGGAAGTATTGGAGGGGTAGCCACTGGAGGAACTTGGTCTGGTGGAGCCGGTTCATGGACCAATGCAAACAATCCTGCTACCGCTACTTATACCGCAGCACTAGGAGAATCCGGTTTAATCACACTCACTTTAACTACCTCGGGAGGAACTTGTGGTTCTACATCCGTATCAAAAACCATTCAGGTCAACGCCCTTCCCCAAGCCAACCCTGGCCCGGCTTTAGCGGGTATATGCCAAGGCCAAACTACTCCTGCCATGGGTGGATCTGTAAGTGGATCTGTCTCTGGGGGAATTTGGAGTGGAGGAACTGGTACTTGGACAAATCCTACGAATCCAGCAAATGCCACCTACACGGCCGGAGCCGCTGAAACAGGAACTATAACCTTAACTCTGACCACTACAGGAGGAGCTTGTGGTGTTGCTACAGCTACAAAAACTCTTACAATTACTTCCGGTCCAACAGCAAACCCCGGCGCAGCCTTAGCAGAAATATGTGATGGAGAGACTTCAGTCCCAATGGGTGGAAGTATTGGTGGAGCCGCTACAGGTGGTGTTTGGACTAACCTAAACGGAACTGGAACTTGGACCAATGCCAATAGCCCGGCCAATGCTAGGTACACCGCCGGAGCAAATGACAGTGCATTGGGCCTTATCACCTTACAACTTACAGCGAGTGGTGGATCTTGCAGTCCCGCTGTAGTAACAAAAACCATAAGAGTAAACCCAGGAAAATCGGTAACTCCTGTAGCTTCAGAAACCGTCTGCTTTTTTACTGGAAATATAAACCGTACCCATAGTACTACTGGGGTAACGGGGATTGGAACAATCACCAATCTTCCTGCAGGTGTCAGTGCGACATTTAATTCTTCTACCGGTCAAATTAATATCACTGGTAATCCCACCGAACTCGGTACATTCAATTATAGTATAGAATTATTGGGCACCTGCGGAGTGGCTTCTGCAACAGGAACTATCATTGTTGAAGATTGTGGCTGTGTAGAGACCTTGGATTTCGCTACCAATCCTTCAGGCACATGGGTTGTTCCTAATGGAGTAACACAAATTATCGTGGAAGCCTGGGGAGGTGGAGGAAGAGGTGGACTTAGAAGTGGAAATGAAGCTGGAGGCGGAGGCGGAGGTGGTTACTCAAGATCAATTTTAACTGTAAGCCCGGGAAATTCATTTAATTATTCTGTTGGAAGGGGTGGAAATAACTCCAACATAAATGGTGGCAATACTACCTTTGGTACAGGCTTACTTGCACGGGGCGGAACCGGTGTTGGTAATTCTGGAACTGGAGGTGCTGGAGGTTCCGTTGGAACTGGAAATGATGTTGCCTATGCAGGAGGACGAGGCGGCGACCAATCCGGATCAAGTAGTGGTGGTGGTGGATCTTCCGGCTATGCTAATTCAAATGGGGCAAATGGTGGAGTAATTACTCCAGGAACAATTCCAGCTGGAAGAGAAGGGGGAAATGGGGGTGCGGGAACCAATACACAAAATACTAGTGGTCAGCCAGGCCAAGTTCCAGGAGGTGGCGGAGGTGGTGCCAGATGGGATGGGTCAAGTTCTTCGGTTTTTGGTGGTGAAGGTGGTGCCGGTCGAATCAAAATTTCTTACACCTTAACAGCCGGTATTGTTAATGGTTCGCAATCTATTTGTGAAGGTGGGACTACCACCTTTACTTCCACCATGGCAGGGGGAGTTTGGTCATCAACTAATCCTTCCATAGCGACAGTAAATCCCTCCACTGGCGTAATTACCGGAGTAAGCGCAGGGGCAGCGACCATACGCTATACCATTACAGGCTGTAGTGTGGCTACCTCTTCCAGAACAGTTTTCGTAAATAAGCCCATCAGTCCAGGAACTATCAGTGGAAATCAAAATATCTGTATAGGAGGAAATACTCAACTTTTATCATCTACAGCCTTCGGTACCTGGTCCTCGGCAAATCCTTCTATAGCCACAGTTTCCACAACAGGTTTAGTGACGGGAGTTTCTGCCGGTACCGCTGTTATTATTTACAGGCTTCCTGCCAGTGGTGGTTGTCCAGCTCCCGAAACAAGCATTAGCATCACGGTCACAGCACCACCAGATGCAGGAACCTTGAGTGGAACCCAAGAGGTATGTGAAGGGGGAACTAGAACCTTTTCCTCAACAGTTTCAGGCGGTATCTGGTCATCTGGAAATCCTGCAGTAGCAACAGTAAACCCATCAACTGGAGTTGTGACAGGTGTGTCAGCAGGTTCAGCAATCCTGACCTATACAGTTGCCGGTTCAGGAGGTTGCCCGGATGACTTTGAAACCCGATCTATTACCGTAACTAGAGCGCCCAATGCTGGGACATTAAGCGGAGCAAATGAACTTTGTGTAGGACAGAGCTCTACGTTTTCCTCCACTTCGCTGGGAGGAACTTGGACTTCAAGTAATCCAGCTGTAGCCTCCATAAATAGTTCTACAGGTGTTGTTACCGCTATTTCTGCTGGAACAACAACTTTTAGCTATACAGTTCCAGGATCGGGAAGCTGTGCCTCTGTTGTAGCTACCCGTAACCTTATAGTGAATGCACTACCAACTCCTACATTTACTGCACAACCCACCGGTGTCGTTTGCATTGGAGAGGAGGTTACGTATACTACTCAATCCGGACAATTGAATTATGATTGGCAGATATCCGGTACTGCGGGGGTTGATTATTCCATAAATTCAGGCGGTACCAGTACAAGCAATTCCCTCACACTAACTTGGTTAACTCAGGGTACAAAACAGGTATTCTTAAGATATTCTAATTCCAATGGATGTTTGGCTTCCGCCTATATTAATAGTTCTGTTTCCGTTAGTCCTCTACCAAGCCCTTCATTCAATATCGAGCCATCAGGCGATGTTTGCTTAGGCCAGATAGTGACCTATACCACACAATCAGGACGTGCAAATTACTCTTGGAATATTACAGGGATTCAAGGATCGGATTATAACATAACTGCAGGAGGGACCAATACCAATTCTATTTCTATAGAATGGTTAACGACAGGATTCAAAACCGTTACCGTTAATTATGAAAATGGAAGTGGATGTGCTGGAACAGGTCCCGCATCAAGTACTATCGATATTTTTTCATTGCCGAATCCAACATTTACAATTGCACCTTCAGATCCAGTTTGTATAGGTCAAGAAGTTACCTATACTACCCAATCTGGCTCAGATTTTTCAGATTATGATTGGACAATTTCAGGGGATGAAGGAACTGACTATTCTATTGTCTCTGGTGGAACTCATGAAACAATCACACTAATTTGGCTTACTGATGGGCAAAAAACCGTATCGGTGAATTATGAAAACTCCAATGACTGTGAAGGGATCTCACCTGCAATTAGCACCATCAATTTAGACCCACTTCCTGTCCCAACCTTCACTACTGAGCCTTCAAATCCAGTTTGTATTGGTGATCAGGTCACTTATACCACTCAAGCGAGTCAGTCAAACTACATCTGGACAGTTTCTGGAGTTTCTGGAACGGATTATAACATTACCGCTGGCAGTACCGGGACTGGTAGCAATACCGTCACCATTGAGTGGTTGACCGATGGGGATAAGACGGTGACGGTCGGTTATACCAACCCAAATGGCTGTGTAAGTGCAACAGAAGCTTCGAATACAATCACACTGGATCCTCTTCCAGTTCCCACCTTTACTGTGGAACCATCGGATCCTGTATGTATCGGAGAAGATGTCACCTATACCACAGAGTCAGGACAGTCGAATTATAGCTGGACCATATCCGGTACAGCGGGAAGCGATTACAACATAACTGGGGGAAGTATTGCTACTGGTAGCAATACGGTAACTATTCAGTGGTTGACTGATGGAGCTAAAACGGTTACAGTAAATTACACGGATGCAAATGGATGTACTGGAATTGCCCCAGCTTCAAATACCATTAATCTGGCCCCTCTTCCCTCTCCAAGTTTTACAGTAGAGCCATCCAACCCGGTTTGTCTGAATGATGCCGTGACCTATACCACCCAGAGTGGTCAATCGGACTACACTTGGAATATTTCAGGTTCAGAAGGAGTTGATTACACTATTACAGGGGGAGGAATCGGAACAGGAAGTAATACCGTCACTATTCAATGGTTGACTTCAGGAACCAAGACAGTGACCGTCAATTATACAGATGCAAATGGTTGTTCGATTCCAACTCCAGCTTCGAATAGCATTGAAATCAGCACACCCGTTTCCATCGATCCTGAGATTGATCCGGGTCAGTTAGGGGATACTGAGTGTTTTGGAGATGGATTTGACCCTATCAATATTACCGCCACAGGTTCAGCTCTATCTTTCCAATGGTATCGCAAGCCTGATAATTCAGACATCAGTATTAATCCGGGTACAGCAATATCCGGAGCTACTTCAGCCACCTTTATTCCTCCTTCTTCTCCTGAAGGTATTTCATACTATTATGTGGTGGTGTCAGGAATTTGTGGAGCTGCACAAACGTCTGACCTAACCGGCGCCTATATCGTTTCTCCGTCCGGAACAGCGATTAACCTAGACCTTGACTCGTCAGCTCCCGATGAAGTATTCTGTTTAGGAGCAGGAACTTTCTCCCAACTAACAATAGCCGCGACAGGTGATGGTGGCGTACCAGCAACTTACCAGTGGTATCAAAATACAACTCCCGATAACACTTCTGGCGTTTTACTTTCCGGCGAAACAAATTCTACTTTCACCCCTCCTTCTGACGCGAGTGTGGCTGATGGGTTGCCAAGATACTATTATGCCACTGCAACTAGCCCAAGCTGCGGAACAGTTACATCATCCATATCAGGTGCTTTTATTGTCAATCCTTTGACGAATATCGATTCTGAGGATCTTGTCGGAGATACAATTTGTGAAGGTCAAGGTCCATTTAGCCCAATTTATGTCAACGCTTCAGGGACTGGTTCATTGTCCTACCAATGGTACACCAACACTACCGGAGTGATCAACCCGGGTGTTGATACTCAAGTAGGATCTGATTCAAATGAGTTTACTCCTCCATCTGACAATGCCGACGGAATTCCAAAGTATTATTATGTGGTAGTCTCAAGCTCTGGAGGATGCGGGCCGGATCAGACATCCAGTATTTCTGGAGCTTTTGTGGTAAATGAATTGCCTGTTCCGACTTTGACTCCTGCTCCTTCAGGTGAGATTTGCGTTGGTTCCTCAATAACCTACACCACCGAGTCAGGACAATCCAATTACACTTGGACTGTTCAAGGAACACAGGGTACTAACTATAATATTACCTCTGGAGGATTAGGCTCTTCCAGCAATACAGTGACGATAACTTGGTTGACCGCCGGGACAAAGGTAGTGTCCATCAATTACTCCAATGCAAATAATTGTAGCGCGGCTTCTGCAGTCAGCAGCTCTGTGATTGTAAATCCTCTACCCGTACCGACTTTCACGTCAGCTCCACCTTCTGCAGTTTGTGTGGGAACTTCAGTCACCTACACGACAACTACCGGTCAAAGCAATTATATTTGGACCGTTCCAGGTGTGGCTGGCACTGATTACAACATTACATCCGGAGGTATTGGGTCTTCCGACAACACAGTTACATTAACTTGGTTGACAAGTGGAACTAAAATTGTATCGATCAATTATACCAATGCCAACAGCTGTACTGCCGCCACTGCCACCACCAACTCTACTCTGGTAAATGCACTTCCAACACCAACTTTCACTTCGCCTCCTCCTGCGCAAGTTTGCGTAGGTTCTCCAGTAACTTATACCACTCAATCTGGTCAATCCAATTATATCTGGACTATACCGGGGACTGCTGGTACTGATTATAACATCACAGCCGGAGGAATCGGAACGTCAAGTAATACGGTAACACTTAGATGGCTGACCGCAGGTACAAAAGCTGTTTCGGTTAATTATAGAAACGCAAACAATTGTACTGCTGCATCAGCTGTGGTCAATTCAACAATTGTCAATCCGCTTCCTACGCCTACTTTCACCACAGCTCCGCCAGCTCAAGTTTGCGTGGGTACCTCTGTGACCTATTCCACTCAATCAGGACAATCAAATTATACCTGGACCTTACCGGGCACATCGGGTACAGACTATACCATTACGGGAGGAGGAATTGGACCATCAAGCAATTCAGTAACGCTGACTTGGTTGACGGCTGGTTCAAAAAATGTTTCAATAAATTATACCAATTCCAATAATTGTACAGCGGCAGCTGCAGTGGTCAATTCTACCATCGTTAATGCACTTCCCGTACCGACTTTCACGACACAACCTACCTCGGATGTATGTGTGGGAACTACGGTAACTTATACTACTCAATCAGGTCAAAGTAACTATGTATGGAGTGTTCCGGGTGTTGCAGGTACTGACTTTACGATCACTGCTGGAGGAATAGGCCCATTTGATAACTCAGTTACCCTGACTTGGAGGTCAAGCGGCACCAAAAACGTTACAGTCAATTACAGTAATTCCAATAATTGTACAGCAGCTTCAGCGGTTTCTAATACCTTGAATGTAATCGCACTTCCTACTCCATCATTTACCAGTGCCCCCACTACCGACTTGTGTGTAGGAGCTCCTGTTACCTATGCCACACAACCTGGGCAGACAAACTATATTTGGACCATACCTGGAACTGCCGGAACTGATTATACCATTAATTCTGGTGGTATAGGAGCTACCAACCATTCAGTTACCCTAACCTGGTTAACAAGCGGTACTAAAGACGTTTCAGTCAACTACAGCAATGCTGGAGGATGTACGGCGGTATCCGGAATCACAAATTCCATCGATGTCAATGTTACTCCGGTGATATCCAACATCACTGGAACTACTATTTGTAGTGGAGCAACATTTAGTGTCACTCCTCTTAATGGCACCAATGGTATAGTTCCTGCTGGCAATACTTACACATGGACTGTAACACCTAATAGTAATATAACCGGCGAAACTAATGTTGCCAGTCCTCAAACAAGCATTTCCCAGACATTGACCAATACTTCATTGGTGGATCAAACGGTTACCTATACTGTTACACCTACCACGCCAGATGGCTGTACTGGAAATACCTTTGAAGTGGTTGTGTTGGTTCGTCCTCAACCGACAGTAAATGCAATTCCCAATCAAGACATCGGTTGTTCTGGTCAATCTACGACGGCTGTGAATTTTACTGGCAATGGAGTTGCAGGAGTAGTTTATAATTGGACAAACAGTAACCCATCTATAGGCTTACCTGCCTCCGGTACCGGAAATATTCCATCATTTGTGGCTGAAAACCCAAGTTCTGGACCGATAACGGCCACTATTACCGTGACACCTACTGTGAATAATTGTCCGGGTCCATCACGATCATTCACTATTACAGTTGACCCTACACCGGTAATTACCTTGCAGGCTGATTACTGTGCAGTAGATGGAAGTGTACTTTTGGTTGCTAGTTCAAATGTCACTGGGACTACTTGGCTATGGAATACCGGAGAAACAACTTCTTCGGTGCTTGTCAATATCGCTGGATCTTATTCCGTGACAGCCACATCACCTGATGGATGTACCAGTACATCTTCAATCAGCATTGCAGAGGAATTAATTGTGGATGGTTCATTTACAAACTTTGATCCTGCAAATCCTAGTTTCTTTACGGAGTACACTCAAAATCAAGCTTATTATGTAAATGGTAATCCTGCAACGGGATTATGGCCAGAAGGATATTATGCCGTAAATGTCAATGCACACGGAAGCACCACTACAACTCCTCAGGGATATCATACTAACTTTTTTGGAAGGGACCATACGAATAATGCTACTGGGCCTAGGAATTTCATGATGGTGAATGGAGGTGCTTTAATCGGCAGCCCGCTTAGACAACCAGTTATTTGGAGGCAAGAAGTCACCGTGGAGCAGTTTACGGAATACTATTTCTCAGCTTGGGCCATGAATTTAAATCCAGCATCAAATGCTAGACTTCAATTTAAAATCAATGGTCAATTAGTTGGAACGGTATTGGACTTATCGACTGCCCCTGAACCAACTAGTCAAGCTCAGGTAAATTTGAATAACTGGAGAGAGTTTAGGTCTAATCCAAGCTGGAGTTCGGGAACTGCAACGACGGCAGTAATTGAAATTGTTAACTTAAACACCGCTCTAGGAGGCAACGATTTTGCATTGGACGATATTTCATTCGGTACCCTTTCACCATTCATTAGACTCACTTCTGCCGTAGGCACTGATGATAGCCAGGTGGTGTGCGAGGATTCTCCAATTGTAGATATTGAATATGCCGTTGGGGGAGGATTGGATGGTCCAGTTGTTACCGGTTTGCCAGTAGGAGTGACCGCTACTTGGAACGGTAGAAATTTGAGAATCAATGGCTCTCCAACCACACCAGGAGAATATGCCTATGAGGTATTTACTACAGGTTCATGTCAACAAGTTCGGGCCGAAGGGTTAATCATAGTCAAAGATGTACCGGATGCAGGTATTATAGCAAGTGATCAAACTGTTTGTGAAGGTGATATTCCAGCTACAATTACCGGAAATACATATACTCCTCAAGACGCGGGAGCTGTTATTTCCTACCGTTGGGAACAAAATACCAACCTAGGAACTCCAAACTGGGTAGACGTACCCAGCAATCCTTCAGGAGCCTCCTTTGATCCTCCTTTACTTTCAACTACTACACAATACAGGAGGTACACGATTTCTACTGTAAATGGCCTTTCTTGTGAAGGTCCTCCCTCTAACCCGGTTACCATTACCTTGCAAAGCGAACCTTTGGCAGGAACTATTGCAGCAGACCAATCCATCTGCGAAGGAGATGATCCAGCAGCTTTTACCAGCACCGCATCTGGTACAGGAGATGGAAATATCAGCTATATCTGGGAGTATAGAAATTCATCTAACTCAACTTGGACATCTATCCCGAGTGCAACAGGAGCTACTTATGATTCACCGGCCTTAACAGAAACGACAGAATTCAGAAGAATAACCGTCTCAACTCTGAATGGTGTTCACTGTGTTTCCTCACCTTCTAATACAGTTACCGTTACCGTTACTCCAGAGAATACCGTAGACCCGGTTAATCCAGATCCACCATTGTGCCTGGATGTGCCTCAACCTGTTACCATTATTCACACCTCAACTGGGGCGACGGGAATTGCAAATGCAGGAGTAGCAGGCGCAAATGGTTTACCACTGGGTGTGAGCGCCGCGTTCAATTCGTCTACCGGAGATATAACCATCTCGGGTACTCCAAGTGAGGTGGGCGTTTTCAATTATAGTATTCCTTTGACCGGTGGTTGTGGCACAATCAGCGCGACAGGAACCATCACTGTGGATAATCCAACCTACCCTATTTCGAGTATAGAGGTGGACAATCCTGCAGTCGGCTCTACCCCTCCATACGTTTCCACATTTACGTTATTTAGCACGGAACTCAGTCCTGGAGATTATGAAATAAATTACAGCACAAGCGGTGCGAATCAGGTGGCAGATCAAACGATTACCGTTACGGTCACCACAGCTGGTCAATTTACATTTCAGTCTCTCCCATATTCTAATGAAGGGACAACTATCCTTACCATCAACTCCATCCAAGGAGTGGGTGATCAATGTCCTTATTCAGTACCCAACAATAATACCACTCCATTTGGGATCAATTGCAGCACGGAATATCTCCAAGCAGGTGGAAATGCAACCTACTCTGCTCCTGCGGGAGTATCCGAAATCACTATTCAAGCATTTGGCAATGGCACAGGTGGAAATACCGCTATTGAGACAATTACAGTAATACCTGGTGGCCAGATTTTCTTGGTATTTGCAGGCTCGGATATCTTTGCGACACAAGTACCGCCTTCTGAGCCTTTAGCCGACCGGTTAGCTCAAGCCATTGTGTCAACTACTGGCCCAAGTGGTAGGTTTGTCATTACCTATGATTGTCCAGACCCATCTCCCTGTAGTGGAACAGGAGATGTATACCAATACACAGACTCTGAAGGCTATACAGTCATTCGAATTACTGGTGATTGTTCTTCTTGGACATGGAATGCGCCTGATGGATTGGATGAGTTTGAAGTGATGGTAGTCGGCGGCGGCGGAGGCGGCGGTTTTGGAAATGCTGCTGGCGGTGGCGGCGGAGGAGCTGTTATTTATCAGCATTATACCGCTATCAGTATGAATGGCCAACCGGGATTACAAGGTGCTGTATTCCAAGTAAGCCCAGGTGGACAAGGTTTAGGTGCGACCAGTGCTAATCAACAAGGTGGAGATGGAACTGGGTCAACTTTTACCGGTCCAAGCTTTACCTATTCAGGTGGAAATACTTTCAATGACCTAAGTGCTGCAGGTGGCGGAGGTGGTGGCTCCTCCAATACAGACTCAAATTTACGAGAAGGAAGAGCTGGCGCTTCCGGAGGTGGTGGAGCAGCCAGTGGAGCCAATCCTTCATCTGGAGGTGCAGCAATGTCTGCATATGGAAGCGATGGCGGTAATGCATTTGTTCTAAGTGCCGGAAGCTCTGGAGCCGGAGGAGGAGGAAATGCTTCAAGTGGTGGTAATGGTACTGGGAATGCATCTTTAATGAGTGCAGGTTCAGGAGGAAATGGAGTAGAACAACGCATCTCAGGTGAGGCCGTTTTCTATGGTGCCGGAGGTGGAGGCACCTCTTCAGGTGCTACTGTCAATGCACCGGGTATGGGAGGAAGTCCTTATACCGGAGCTGGTGGGGCTACCTTCTATGCAGGGGGAAGAGGAAATAATACTGGTTTAGGTCTACCTGCCACCACCTACGGGTCGGGCGGAGGTGCCGGGAGGACAGGAGGAAGCAATGGCTTCCAAGGAGTAGTCTATATCCGCTACCCTAATTTCAGGATTTTACCTCTGGATTACCTTTATTTTACAGTTATCTACAATTCTTCCCACAGATCTGGCGATCTGGCCTGGGCCACTGCAAAAGAGTGGGAAAATGACCGGTTTGAAATTGAGCGTTCGGACAACAATGTTAAGAATTGGAATAAAATCGGGGAAGTAGAAGGCGCTGGATATTCAGACGGATCAAAAGAATATCAATTTAGAGATTTTGACCTTCCACTGGCCGGCGGTCTCCTTTACTATCGCTTAAAACAAGTGGATTTTGACGGAAGCTTTACCTACAGCAATACCAAGTCCATTCAGGTTGAAGCCTTGCCAGGAGTAACTAGATTTAGAGTGTTCCCGAATCCGACTTCAGGTTATCCATTTGAAATAGAATTGATGGATGACAGTTTTTATAATGATGAGGAGATCACTTTGCGAATCATCGCTGCCACAGGCCAATATCAAAGCTTTAAGGTCGAGGGACTGAAGGATATGGGAACTCAAATATCTGAATGGTTCCAAACCAAAGCTGCGAGCGTTTATACCTTAGAAATCTCCTGGGGCGATCAAAAAGAATATCACAAAGTAATTCTTCAAAGGTAAATCCGAAACTGATTTCAGTCTCGTAAGTCTAGGTGTGCTTATCTTAATTTAGTAGAAGAAAGCAAATTGGATTGATCTATACCTAAAACATTTTCTCTTGGTTCAAAATTTCTAGGACTTCTATGATCAATAGCGAAGTTGGAAGGTAATCGATCTACAAGATAACTCGAAACTATGCATCAGTCTTGACTTCAATAACATTTCAGGTCAGAAGCTGAAAGAACTAGGTTTTCAAATTCCAAAACCTTTGAACTAACTCTATGAGCCACTCTTTTCGAATTATCAAAATGTGCACCAGCCAATTGCTTTTTCATCAAGCCAAGTACTATCTGGGCTTAGATATCAAAATTTTGAGGAATAAAAAGAACCGTTCAGTTAACTGGCTGTTATTTAGATATAAATTCTACTCTTCCGGAGGATTTCCAAAGAAAGTTTCAATCTTACGAGGTTTGTCAGCAGGGATTTCTTGTAACTTACTAAACAACAGGCTACTCAAATTTCTGAAAAGAAATATTTATACTTTCATCACTATTTTTTTTGCATTTTATATTGCTATATTTGTTCCCGAAACAAATCACCCATTTATTTGTTTTCATAACACCCTGTTATTCTTATAACTTCTTACCAGTCAATCAAGCGAAAGCATGAAAAAAGGAATTTTCCTATTTTTTCTAATTTTTGTTAGTACCCATTTTTTGGGTATGGAAAAAGCGTGGGGGCAATGTGGGCCATGCACCATTACTTTTTCTGGGAATGGAAATCCTACACCAAATCGTAATATTCAAGATGGTGATGTAGTATGTATTTTAGGAAATAGATCCAGCAGAATCAATCTTAGAAATAGAGACGATCTGACGATTTGTATTGCAAACGGTGTAATCTATTCAAATGATTTTGCCAATTTAAATGGGGACGATATTACAATAAACAACTATGGGCAGTTTGGAGACCCTGGCACCAATAGAGACCTTCGAATTAGAGAAAGTCAGGTCCTAAATAATTTTGGCTCAGTCTTTTTTAGAAATGTAACCAATGAAGGCTTAATCAATTCAAGTAGCGGCACCTTAACCGTTGAGCGAGATTTAGAGAATGATGAAGGTATCCTAAATCTAGGTAATACCTCTGTAGGAGGGGATTTTATAAATAATAATCTAGTCACTTTAGCAGGATCATTAACCGTTGAAGATGACCTTGACAATGATGATAACGATGCAATCATTCGACCTCTAAACACCAATCAGTGTAATACCATATCCGTTGGTGGTGATATTGATACTGATGATGGAAGAATAACTGGAAACAATCTTACCGGACCTTTTAAAGCACCCTTGCTAGTAAACAAATCACCAGATGATGGAAATCTGACAGGGGGCGCAATCGTAGACCCCAGTCTTGATTGCTCTGACACTAATGGACCACCTAGTGGCGGCTGCTGGCAATATATTGACGACGGAACTGTCTCAGGTATTGTAATTATTGAATTTTTTGATGACTGTGTTTGGGAAGCGCCTACTGGATTATTAGAATTTGAGGTACTTGTAGTAGGAGGCGGAGGCGGGGGTGGAGCCGATGCTGGAGGAGGTGGCGGAGCTGGGGGTTTAGTCCATGCCAGGGCTTTAGTATCTGAAATTGAGTCGGAGGGACTTCCAGTTAATAGTTCGTTTAATATTGATATAGGACCAGGCGGTGATGGATCAACTACCGATGAGGATCCAGGTCAGGATGGCAGCTCAACGACATTTGATCTCGGTGGAATTTATGAAGTCATAGCTGCAGGCGGTGGTGGAGGTGGTTCATCTGATAGTGAAGGAGCTAATGATGGATTCGATTCATCAATCAGTTCCACAACTGGTTTTTCGGTTGTAGGTGGAAATCTTTTTGGAAGCTCCGGGGGAGGTGCGGGAAATGATGGAAACAATGGTGATAGAGGACAAGGGGGTACTGATGGAAATAGAGGAGGTAGAGGGGATGAAAATGCCGGTGGCGGAGGTGGTGGAGTTGAAGGAGATGGTCAAAACGCTGATGAAGAAGAAGGTGGTAACGGTGGTGGAGGAATACAAATAATGATCTTCGATGACAGAATATATGCTGCGGGGGGCGGCGGTGGAGGTGTAGATAGTGGCGGCACCGGCGGCAGCTCTGTCGGAGGAGATGGAGGAGAAGAGGATGAAGATGGTGAGGATGGATTAACGCCTGGTTCTGGTGGTGGTGGTGGTGGAGAAGATGCGAATGGAGGAGTTGGTGCTGATGGAGTGGTTATCGTCAGATACGAAATTGCAAGAATCCTTCCTGTCGAATTCCTATCGTTTCAATCAACCTATCATCTAGCCAAAAGAACAGGTCTTCTTGAATGGTCTACTTCAAAAGAATGGGAAAACTCCCACTTTGAAATCGAGCGGGCAATTAACACTGTAAAAGAGTGGGAAACTATTGGGAGAGTTGAAGGTCAAGGGTATAGCCAAAGTCCTGTTTCATATTCTTTCGAAGATACCCAGCTACCTGCAGCGGGAGGTATGGTATATTATCGAATCAAGCAGGTTGACTTCGACGGAAAATCCTCTTATTCGGTCACTCGGTCAGTGCGAGTAAATCCCGTAGCAAGCAACCTTTCTTGGGTAGCATACCCAGTTCCAAGTCAGGTCGGAACTGCTATCCAATTAGAACTTTTAAATCCGGAAGCTTACCATGATGAGTTAATAGGTGTTACAGTCTCTTCCGTCACTGGAGTAGCTGAAACCTTTCTTTTCAGAAATCCTAATGAATTGCAAGAGTCAATGGCCCAAAAACTGGCACAAATGCCTAGAGGGCTTTATTTAGTAAATATTTCTTGGGGAGAAAAATCCCAGCAAGTGAAGCTGTTAATTCAATAAAAATTTCGGTCGGGCTAAGGTAATTTTCCACACAAGATTATTCCGCTTTTATTTCCTTAAAAAATAGAATTGACCTAATAAATAGCCTGAATTCATAAGCATCTGAATATAGGATAAACTTGCAAAATACACACGGATTTGATCTCCACAGCAGGTTTTCCATTTTTGAGTTTCTAATTAGTACTTGGAGAAGTATTTTATTCCTCCTCTTTTCTTTTTGGCATTTGTGGTTGCCCTAACCCCATACTTCCTTTCAATCCTGTAAGAGTTGCTTTCCACCAAGTGTTGAAAATAAACTTGGTTTTATCTCTTTTGAAATAAATATCAGAGGAAACGATATTTCCCAAGAGCCTTCTTGGGTTGTTATTCTTAATTAAGGTATTGGCTAAAAATGATTCAAATGCCACTTTCCCTGTTCCTTTTTCCAAGGTCAGGGAATCCAATAAATCCACCTTCAATCCTTCGTATAGAAAGGTCATTTTTCCAATTGCCTCTTCCTCTGTCAATTTGAAATACCAATCAGCCGAATTCACTTTTCCCGATCGAGCCTTTACAAATGCTCCTTTACTTAAAATATCATTGACATATTCCAGTGGCATTTCTCCCATTTTGAACGATAAATTAATGGGAGATCCATCTGAAAAATAATAAGTAGAATTCATTTCAACTTTTCCTTCTCCCATCAATTCGCTTGTAGCTATTACTTTGAAAGAGTCAATAGGATGCTTTTCCCCTTCCAAGCTCATTGCAAATGGGACAATGGAAGCATTCATGTCATGAAAACTGACTTGACCTGGAAGCTGAGCTCCCGGACTGAATTCATGATATCGTATTAAACCGTTTCTTAATTGAATGGAGTCTACTAAAGCACGGATGGACGCATTCTTTAATAAGTCTTGAGGCATAGGTTTGTAAGCATTAGGTCGGATAGGCAATCGCTTATCCCTGAATACATCCAAACGCATCCCTTCTACATTAAGCTTTTTTGCTTGGTAGCCTTGGTTGGCAAAGATGCGTTCAAAATTTAAGCCTTCAACAGTTACTCTATCCAAAAAAAGATCAATTGCATCAGTCTGATAGCCCTTTTTCCTCAAGTAATTATACCTTCCCATCGCTGGCCTAAACCTCACTTTATCAAATACTAAATTCTCATCCGAGTAGGAAAAGCTACCAATGGAAAACAACTCCATACTATCCGGTAAATAATAATTATAATCTTTGAGACTAAACTCCAACTGCTTCTTGAAAAGTAATTCTGGACTGATATTTTCTTCTAAATCCAATAAATCCAGATCCAGCTTCTTTAATGAAAGGTCAACATCCTTGAAAGCTAGTCCATTTAATGGAGTATTTGATTTTGAAAAAAACTCAAAATTGCCCTGATTCAAGTTGATGTTTTGCAGCAATATTGAATTAACCAAACCATCTTTGATCCTGAACTCTTTCAGGTTTTCTTTATTTATTTGGGTGGATGTACTGTCCAAAAAGATTTTAAAATCAGGTTGCAAAATCCTTAATTGGGTTAAATCAAAAATTCCTGACTCCTGAATTTGCTCTAATTCATTATTTCTTAAGCCAATCTCCTGGATTTTCCCTTGAAAAACCGGTCCATCAGTCAAATTCAAAGGCTTTAATGGCAGGATTTCTATTCCGGATAGAATGGTCTCATCTTGCTCTGTATCAAACGTCAAATTGGATAGTCTTACAGAGTGCACACTATCTGGCAGGGCAAAAGAAAAGTCATTGATCCCTATTGAGATTTGCTTAAAAAGCCCGGATAAATCCATCTCTCGATTGGCTTGCTCATCCAAATAGAAGTCTGCAACTGTAATATCAAAGGAGGTTTGTAGG
The DNA here is from genome assembly GCF_002376385.1 of Algoriphagus sp. UBA3586. Taxonomy (NCBI): domain Bacteria; kingdom Pseudomonadati; phylum Bacteroidota; class Cytophagia; order Cytophagales; family Cyclobacteriaceae; genus Algoriphagus; species Algoriphagus sp. UBA3586. The sequence continues at coordinate 188,715 of NZ_DFMT01000013.1, forward strand.
GATTGGAGATCGGTTTGGCCTTGTATGTAATTCAATCTGAAATCAGAATTCAACGCACTAATCTCTCCAACCTTGATAAAATCTAAACTCCTTCTAACCCGCGGATTTATCGGGCTGTTTTTTGACTCTATAGCAGGATTGATTTCCAAACTGATCGTACTGCCGACTACATTAAGTTTGTCTAAATCCAATCGGTTATCGAATAAAAAGTCCTCCAAATCGATCCCTTCAAAGCTCACCTTCGGTAAAATCAATGACAAAGACAACTTACTCCTCAGATTGTCACCCGGCATCAAGCGCAATGTATCAATAACCAGCGTTCGGTTTTTTGTATTAAAAACCAAATTACTGGTCGTAACATCATAATCTCCTCTTGCCAGAGAAAAGGAATAATCAGCCAAATTCAAAATGATCTCGTCCGAAAAGAAGGTCTTGGATTCATCATAATTACCAAGATTATCCATATAAAAACCCTTCAGCGTAAGGGATAAATCTTCTTCCACGAAACTAATCTCCCTTCTCCCCGAAAGATCTGAAAAGTTGAATTTCCCTTCCTGGAAACTGACAGAATCAATGGAAACTATGGCAAAATAGGACTCCAATAATTCTCTTATCCCTTCAGCAGAATCCAACTGATTTGCTTCTCTTTTTTGAGAACGATCTCTGTACTTGGTGTAGGTAAGTTCAGGTCTAGGAACCAAAATTTGCTTGATATATAATTCCTGATCAAGCAAAGCCTTTTTGATATCAACTCCCTCTACACGAAATGAAGGCACCTTCAAATCAACTGCCACAGTTTTTTTATAGGTGTCAAGCACAGATTGGATATTCGCCCGAGATTCGGGTTTCAGAGAAAAATTCTGAACATCGATCAGTGATTTTTTAGAGTCAATAATGATTTTATCAGCACTGAAAATGTGTAAGTTATCTCTCAGTTTGAGCTTGTATTTATCCAAACTTAAAATCATTTCATCTGCCAAAAGTATATCCCGAAGTTGCATGGCAGTATCAGGAGAAAAGCGGACATTTTCCAAAAACAAACTGAATTGGTCAAAACCAATATCATCAGACCGAATACCTGATTGATTTTGAAACTGCACCTCTCCTTGCCTCAAATCAAATTCACCAATATTCAACTCATTCAGATAGCCCATTAAAAGAGAAGCCCCCCTCCCCTTTCTTTCCTCTATTCCTGAGTCCGCTTCCAAATCAGTTACCTGTACTTTGGGGGAGATAATTTCCAACTTCTCCACATCCAAGACTCCCTGATTATATAACTTTTTCAAATTTGCCTCAGAAAAAAGTAATTCATTCAGCCTAATATCAATTAACTGATGTGGTCTTTTGGTTAAAATAGTACTGTCTCTCGGTTTTATTTCAAATCCCTGTACTTGAATTCTATCTAAAAAAGAGGAGGCCATAACTTTTTCTCCCTTGATCAAATGAACCTGATCCGACAAGTACAAGGTTAAATCTCCCAACTCCATGGAAGCATCTTCTCCATAGAAAAACTGATTTTTCTTTCTGGTCTGGTCATCTCCCAAGTAAAACTTGACCATTTTGAAATTCAGATCCGAAACCTCAATTCTATTTTCCAGAGAATCCTCCAAGTGATAGGTCAAGAATTTTCCTTTATTAATGGATAATTCCTTCACATAGAACGACTTTAACAAGCCAGAAATCAGATCATTTAAGTCACCATTTTGATTTTGATTGTTTTTGGGATTATCAGATCGGATCACCTTAAAATCCGGGCTGTTCAAAATAATCTCATCGATTTCCAAGTCCGATTCCATAAAGGCCTTATTCAACTCTACATTACCTACCCGAAGTTGATCAAGGTCCATATCATAATATGCAAAACTCTCTATCGACTTATCTGATCTAAGCTGGAATTTCTCAATCTGAATTTGATTCTCCAGTGAAGTCACGAAGACCTCATCGGCATAAATGGTGTGGATGCCATCAGGCAAAAGAAACTCAACCTGATCCAAATCAAATTCAAATCCCTTTGCATTGAAAGGAGTCTCCCATTCTTCGGAACTCGTCCAATCAATATCCTCAATGATCAATCGAGTATTTTTTGCATTGATAGACTTTTGACTCAAAAAGTTTAAAAAGAATAAGTCTGCATGATCTATTTCTACTCTATTGATAAAAATCCCTCCAAAAGGAATTCTTTGAATACTTTTCTTGATTTCATTTTCTAGTCTCTTTACTTGGGAAACTTTTAAACTATCTCTCTCTTTTGCATTGGAAATGGTAGACTCTGAAAGCTCTAGGTTGAGGTTTGGATTATCCAGTTTTATATTTCCTATAATAAAAATCTTTTCAGACCAATCGTACCAAATATTTTTAAGGGCTAATTCGTCAAGAGTAAAATCAAATAGCACTTGGTCTTCACCGGCATTTTCAAGACTCACTGGCCTCATAATAATCCCATTCAGGAAAACACCTCTGCGAAGTAGGGAAAAGTTCAACCGATTGAAATCAACCTCATATACTCCGCCAGTTGCTTCATTCAATTTTGTTCTAGTCCAATTGACTAAGAGGAGGTTAGAACCGAAATAGATTAAAAATTCCAGGAAAATTAAAGCCAGAAAAACTATCATCAACACCCTCAATACCTTCTTTCGAAGAGGATGCTTGGATATTTTTTCTTTGAAGCTCTTGATCATAGCAGGATTTTGGACCAAAATAACTAAATACTCCAACAAAAAATAAAAAAAGCAGCCCTCATCAGACTGCTTTTAGCTGTAGGAGAAGGATTCGAACCTCCACGGGGTAGTTAGGCAATAGTCCGGTTTGTTCCATGCTTTATTCCGATTTCCCCACCCCCGAGACAGGAGGGCTTGTCTGCCAATTTCAACATCCTACATTATATCGTTTCGCTTTTCACAGCGATTAAATTCAAATGAAGGCGAAGATTAACTCACATTGTCTGATTGCTCATCAATGTCTCCACTGCTTAATCTTCGCTTCTTTTTCCCTGCTTTTTACAGAGAAGTGATAAATGGTTTGAGAGCTTCATATTTATTAGATGAATAACAAAACTCATTAATCGATACGTCAAAATTAGAAAAACCTCCTATTTATTAAAATTTTGATAACAAATTAATCAATTTTTTACAGTATTTTTATTTAAACACATTTTTTGTTAATCTTTTTATAACTAACCCTAAGAATTTCACTTGATGATTATGGATTTGTTAATTCCTATTTTGAAAATCGTGAATGAAGGGCGTTTCTTTTAAAAAAGGGCATAAAAAAAACCATGAAACATAATCTCATGGTTTTAGTCAATTAACAATAAACCCAAAATAACCTGCTGTAGGAGAAGGATTCGAACCTCCACGGAGTAGTTAGGCAAATTTACGAGCTCGCTAAAATGCTTTATCCCACGGCCTCCACCCTCGAGACAGGAGGGCTTGTCTGCCAATTTCAACATCCTACAGTATGTGTGTGAACTTTTAGCTTATTTGCTGTTTCAAATATACGGCGATCAAATTGTTTTTTGCAAATTATTTAAAGTTTCTGTTGTTTTTTTACAGATTATTTAATGAAATCGATTGAAAATTAGTGATTAGATAATTATAGGCTTGAATACATCGCTCTTATTGCAATATTTTTAATCTGAATCTCGATTTTTACATTATTTGCATTAAACAGGGGGTTATTTTTGATTTATATCAAAAGAATGTAATCTTAACTGTGGTTTTTTGCTTATTCGTGAGTCACATAGGATTCCCACTTTTCCAAAACTGCCAAAAAATCCTCCGGCAGTTCAGATTCAAAGAATAACTTCTCCCCTGTCTTAGGATGGATAAAACCCAGAGACTTTGCATGCAAAGCCTGGCGTGGGATGATATCAAAGCAGTTTTGAACAAAACTTTTATACTTGGAAAATTGAGTTCCCTTTAAAATCCTATCTCCACCATACATGGAGTCATTGAAAAGCGGATGCCCCAAATACTTCATGTGCGCTCTGATCTGGTGCGTTCTTCCGGTTTCCAACCTGCACTGAATTAATGTCACATATCGTAGACGCTTGATAACTTTCCAGTGAGTAACCGCATGCTTTCCCTGTGAACCATCCGGAAAGACATCCATTACTTTTCTGTCTTTGGCACTTCTTCCAACATGGCCTGTGATAGTCCCTGAGTCCTCCGCTGGTTCTCCCCAAACAAGGGCTATATACGTTCTTTCTATGGTATGATGAAAAAATTGGGCAGCCAAAAAGGTCATAGATTCCTCGGATTTGGCTATCACCAAAAGACCAGAAGTATCTTTATCAATTCTGTGAACTAATCCAGGCCTTCCCTCATTGCCTTTCATTTCAGGCAAATTTTGAAAATAATAAACCAATCCATTTACCAAGGTTCCTGACCAATTTCCATGCGCAGGATGAACCACCATTCCTGCTGGCTTATTGACTACCAGCAAATCATTGTCTTCATAGATAATATCAAGAGAAATAGGCTCTGGAATTACCTCATTATCCCTAGGGGGTTTTGCAAACATCACCTTGATTTCATCCCCAGGTTTAATCTTGTAATTAGGTTTGGTTGGCTTTCCATTGACCAAAACCCCACCAGATTCAATGTTTTGTTGCACCCGGTTTCTAGTGGCATTTGCTACCTTTTCGGTTAAAAATTTATCTATTCTAGTGAGCGTTTGTCCTTTGTCAACATTAAATCGATAATGCTCATACAGTTCGATTTCTTCGTCTTCAAATTCCTCTTCGGGTAACTTATTCATGCAACAAAAATACAAGGATGAAAATTAAGTTTACCAAAAGCCTTAAATTCCCTCATGATTTTAGCAAATCCAGTGGTCAATCAAGTGTTGGATCATCCACTCTTAGAGTCAAAAGGAGTGGAGCTGGCCATCAAACGACTCGACCTGATTCATCCGACAGTTTCTGGAAATAAATTTTTTAAGCTGAAATACAATCTGGAAGCCGCAAAAAAATCTGGTTCAAAAAAGATACTTACCTTCGGAGGAGCCTATTCAAACCATATATATTCTACTGCGGCAGCAGCATTTCAAGAAGGCCTTGAATCTATCGGAATCATCCGGGGAGAAAGAATCGAGCCTTTAAACCCTACCTTGAGTTTTGCGGAAAATCACCATATGCAACTTGAATTTATCAGTAGAGGAGAGTTTAGAAAAAAAGACCAGCCTTCCTTTGTTGAAGGATTGAGAGAGCAATTTGGAGACTTTTACCTGATCCCTGAAGGGGGCACCAATTCAACTGCTATCCAGGGAACCTCCGAAATATTAGACAAGGAGGACAGTTACTTCAGCCACATAGTTTGCGCCATTGGAACAGGAGGAACCTTTGCCGGTTTGGCAAACAGTCTATTAGGGCATCAGCAGTTATGGGGCATATCCTCCCTTAAAGGTGAGTTTATTCATAAGGAAATTAAGAATCTTCTTAGCAACTTTAGTATTTCTCCAGAAGGTACTTGGAAGATTTTCTCCAAGTATCATTTTGGAGGATATGCAGCTTACCGGCAAGATTTGATTGATTTCGTTTGGAGCTTTTATGAAAACTTTGGAGTGGTTTTAGACCCTATCTACACCGGAAAATTATTTTTTGCTGTTTGGGATTTAATCTCAAAAGATCAATTTGAAAAAGGTTCTAAAATTCTGCTGATACACAGCGGAGGGCTTCAGGGAAATGAAGGCTTTACAGAAAGAACTGGAATCAGACTCCCTAATTCTTCAAAGTAAAAAAGTCCTCATTTTCCTGAGGATGAACTTTCAAAACATTGGCGAGGACCAACCGAACAAGCGTTTTGCTGGCTAAGAACTTGGGTAACTTAGCAGCTTTCATAAAGTCTTGGAGGGTAATTTTTCCAGACTCCTCCAATAACTTCATCAGGATTTCTTCTTTTTGACCATAAGTAAAAACTATGTCCCTGGGATTTCTACCTTTCCTCAAAATCTCCCAAACTTCCTTACTAGCCTGAACAGTGCGGTCTGCGACCCTTACAAATGCCCTTTTTTTATTTTGATTTAAAATATAATGTGGCCTCTCTTGGCTTTTAAAGACCTTAAAAAGAGCAACCCCTTTTTTCTCATTGATTTTGACTGTTTCCAGTTCATAGGGTAAGGCAGGAAAAATCAATTCTTTTATAGCCTTCTGCATCACAAAGACTTCTTCCTCTATATATCTTTGTCCACTAACCGTCCCATCATCATCCACTCCAAGCAGTAAAACCCCGCCTTCTGTATTTGCCAAAGCAATCAGTTCTCTCACAATTTTATCAGGAAATGCAGCTTTTTTCTTGAACTCAAGAGTCAGCCCTTCCCCTTGTGAAGCCAATATTTTTACCTCTTGAAGTGTCATGCTTATCAGCTTTTCCCAGGGCCTCTTTTCAATTCCTCCAAACGGCTCTTTTGAGATTGCCACTCGTCTCTCAGCCTTGCAGCTTCCATAAAGTTGAGCTCTTTCGCCGCTTTCTCCATCTGTTTTTGAGTTTGAGCGATCAATTTCTCCAACTTCTCTTTACTCAAATACTGTACGACAGGATCGGCCGCCAGCTGGCTTTCTCCAGGCATAGGCTCCGCGTATACTTTTGCATTCTTCTTGGAATCCGCCACCTTCGTTTGACCCATGATTTTATCTCGAGACTTGATAACAGTGGTAGGAGTTATGCCGTGCTCTTCGTTATAAGCAATCTGAAGCGCCCTTCTTCTTTTGGTTTCATCAATGGCCATTTGCATAGATTCAGTGATTTTATCCGCATACATGATCACTCTACCTTCAGAGTTTCTTGCTGCTCTTCCAATCGTCTGAACCAAGCTTCGCTC
>NZ_DFMT01000013.1:195666-229646 GCF_002376385.1 Algoriphagus sp. UBA3586
TCTACCTTCAGAGTTTCTTGCTGTTCTTCCGATCGTCTGAACCAAGCTTCGCTCATTTCTCAAAAAGCCCTCTTTATCAGCATCCAAAATCGCGACCAACGACACTTCTGGAAGATCCAGCCCTTCTCTCAATAAGTTGACTCCAACCAAAACATCAAAAACTCCGAGTCTTAGCTCTCTGAGAATCTCGACTCTATCCAAGGTCTTCACTTCCGAGTGAATATATCTGGACTTGACTCCAGCCCTTTCCAGATACTTTTGAAGCTCTTCAGCCATTCTCTTGGTTAAAGTTGTAACCAAAACTCTGGCATCTGACTTAATGGTTTGATCAATTTCCTCCAACAAATCATCGATCTGATTTAAGCTTGGTCTCACTTCAATGGTAGGGTCCAGTAATCCTGTAGGACGAATAATCTGCTCTACCACAACCCCTTCTGTCAAGGCTAATTCATAATCCGCCGGAGTGGCAGATACATAGACAACTTGATTGGTCAAATCTTCGAATTCATCAAATTTGAGAGGGCGGTTATCCAATGCTGAAGGAAGACGAAATCCGAAATCCACCAAATTGACCTTTCTAGACCTGTCACCTCCCCACATCGCTCTCACTTGAGGCACCGTGACATGGCTCTCGTCGATTACCATTAAAAAGTCATCCGGAAAATAATCCAAAAGACAGAATGGTCTCATTCCTGGACTTCTTCTGTCGAAATACCGGGAATAATTCTCAACCCCAGAGCAATAACCCAACTCCCGAATCATCTCCAAATCAAACTCAGTTCTTTCCTGGAGTCTTTTTGCTTCCATAAATTTCCCTTCCTTTTCGAAGAAATTTACTTGGGCCACCATATCATCCTGAATTTCTTTGATGGCTGTTTGTATGGTGTCTCTTCCAGTTACAAAAAGATTTGCAGGAAAAATGGAGATAATTTTTTCATCATTAAGTTTCTTCCCACTTTGGGGATCTATTCTTTGAATCGCCTCAATTTCATCACCCCAAAAGAAAATCCTATAGCCCCAGTCGGCATAAGCCACAAAAATATCCACTGTATCTCCCTTTACTCTGAAGGTACCGTGTGTTAAATCCTGATGAGTTCGAGAGTATAATATATCGACCAGTTTAAACAGCAACTGATTCCTAGGAATTCTGTCTCCCTCTTGAATTCGAATCACATTCTTTGCGAATTCTTCAGGATTACCAATACCATAAATACAGGATACTGAAGCCACCACGATCACATCTCTTCTTCCGGTAAGCAAAGCAGAGGTCGCGCTCAATCTCAATTTTTCGATCTCTTCATTGATCGAAAGATCCTTTTCTATATAAGTTCCAGAGCTGGGAATAAAGGCCTCAGGCTGATAGTAGTCGTAATAGGAGATAAAATATTCAACCGCATTTTCAGGGAAAAACTGCTTAAACTCTCCATAAAGTTGAGCCGCTAGTGTCTTGTTGTGACTTAACACCAAGGTTGGCTTTTGAACCTGCTGGATTAAATTGGCAACAGTAAAAGTTTTACCTGAACCGGTTACACCCAAAAGCACTTGAGCTTTTTCCCCTTCGTTTACTCCACGGGCTAGTTGCTCAATCGCCTGAGGCTGATCTCCGGTAGGCTGATAATCTGAAGTAAGTCTAAATTCCATATACTTATGTCGAACTTACCCAACACCCAAACCCTAGTCAAAAGTTTTCTACTTCTGAATATTCTAGGCCTTTAGAGGTTTATATTTTGAAATATTATAATACAGATAATTGGTTCTGAGAATGATCACCAATAAAATCGGGATTAGGCTAGGATGAAAAGATTGCCATCCTAAAATCCAGAAGACCACTGCTGCATCTGCTAAAATCAAGGCTGCCAAAAGGTATTTCCTAACCCAGAGCTTCAAATTTTTGGAAAATAGCGCAATTGCCAGAAACAAATGACCCGGAAAAGCCCAAAGTATGTTCCAATTCCATTTAGTAGCCGAGTGATCTGTGGCAAACCAGAGTAAGAAAATAACTATACCTAGAATTCCTAGAATAGAAAATAGAGCTATATCAAAACCGATAAATAGCTTTTTTCTTTTAAAACCGATATAGGTAATTACTGAAAATAAAACAGCTACCAACCAAAACAACCAATAGGGATTGAAAGCTCCTATAACTCCCTGTTCGGGTTTAGGAAAATCCAAAATAACATTTGTCTCCTTGACTAAAGGCCTGGTCGGACCATCTCCCTGAATCTCTGCTCTCGCAAAAGCTTCTTCCATATAATCAGGTAAAAATTGCTCTTCCTGAGGAGAAGCAACCCGATCTATTACAGCTCCCAGAGCGAGATCAATTCCTAAATCAGCCCACGGCATTCTCAAAACATACTCGTCTATCAAGTCCCTGAAAGTTTTTTCTCTTTCTTGTACCTGCTCATCATTCCAGATCAATTGATCTCCCAAAACCAAATCCATCGCATCACGGATTCTTGTAGCACAATTATCAAAGAAGAAATCATATCTATAATAACGTCTTTCCGGTAAGTAATTGACTTGTAAAAACTCTACCATGTATTGCTCCTGCTCCGTATTGAGATCTAATACTTGTTCACGGATCGCTCTTTTTTCACCCGCATAAGTAGTAATAAAGTCAGCGTAGGTACTGACGCTTAACATATAGTCTAATTTTCCTCCCGCAAATTTTCCATAGAAATTTGGGGTATTGAAATTGAAGGTTCCGTAATTGAAAACATAATCCGTCCCATTGACATTATCAAAAACTCGGATTGCGCTATGACCATAAGCCATATATAACTCATCTCCTGGATCGCAAGTAAGAAGACTAATCCTATATAACTGAGCCTGAACACTTCCTAAGCTCATGAATAACAGGAAAATAATTAGACCTAGAACTTTATTTTTAGCTATCATTTAACTAACTTAAAAGGCTTTTTAAATACTTTTTAATTGTGCTATGGGAAACTGGGACAAAAAGTTGGCCCTTTTGGCGTTTTTGAACGGTCGAATATACAGGATATTGTCGGCAATAGCAGGACTTTGCCTGCTCCAATTAGTTGCCAGCGCACAGGAAATTAATGCATACAAAACCATTTCCAGCGGAAATTTTTCAAATATATTAATCTGGAATGTCTTTGACGGATCTACTTGGATTCCTGCTACCACTCTCCCAGATAGCTCCAATGATATTTATATTGATCAAAACCATACACTCACGCTCAATCTTAATGCAGCTGTAAAAAATGTATTCATCAATTCTGAAACCGGCGCAGGACAAAAACTACGGCTCAACAGCTTCAATCTGGATATTTACGGAAGCTTACAGGCATTTAGTGGAGCTGCTCCAGGCACTCCATCAGGGACTTGGAACAGTCAAAACTGGATTGGAAATTCTTTCAATAGCACCATTACCTTTAAGGGAGAGTCAAGGATTATCATTCCCTTAAATGCATGGAGCGGATTCAGTACGAATAGTAGGTATTCTGTAATTTTTGATCCCGGTCCAGGTGTGGAACTGATTATAGAGGAACCATTCAAGGCCCTCAGTTTTACAGTCAAATCTGGAACTCTCCGGCAAAAGTTGGATCGGAATGTTTTTCCCAATTTTTGTCCAACTCTTTCATTTAATACTGAAACTACTGTGTATGGAACTGGGCCATTTGGTGTTTTTACAATTGAGCCTGGGGCAACTTTCATCACTGACTGCAATGCGAATATCATTTTCAGATCTAACTCCAGTAGCGCGGGTCTTATTGATCTTCAAGATGATGGAATAATGGTTTTGGAAGGAACTAACCCTAGAATTGAAGCTGCAAATTTTCAACTGAATGGGAAAATCATTTTTCGGGGCGGAGATTCTCCTAAAAATTTTCTGAATTCAAGCTTTGCCGACGCAGGAATACCAAACAGAATTCATGATTTGGAGCTGCAAGGAGTTCATAATCTCAATTTGCCTACTGAGCTCTTCATTTCTGGAAATATGGTCAAAACCGGGACTGGAAATTTTTTATCTAATAATTCCCACATTTTTGCCGTAGGACCTAGCGAGCAATATATTGGTCCATTTCCCATAACGGTTTCTAGCCTAACTATCCAAAAAACAGGAGGACGAATTCGAGTAAGTGATGATCTGACAATTACCAGGACATTATTTATGAACTCTGGATCATTGGACTTAAGTGGGAATATCCTTTCAATTAACAGTTCTTCTCAAGGTGGGATAAATTATTCTGGAGGAAGCTGGAGAAATGCAGCCTTGTTTAGATATCTCAACATTCCAACTAGCCTTAATGAGGTCAATGGAACATTCCCTTTTGAAGACACAAAAAATGGAGGAGTTAGAAAAGTCCAACTCTTAGGAAATACAGCAGGAGGAAATCTGGAGATTCGATTCACAGAATACAAAGGAGCTGAATACAATTCCAATTTTGATGACTCTGATGGAACTCCAATTCTCTACAGGCTATTTTCTTTCTTCCAGTTTTCAGGCCTTAATCCAAGTTCGAATCCAATGGAATTGAGAATTTCCGCAGATCAGTTGATAGTGGATGATGTAGATGACCTGAGAATAGTAGGCACTGGATATGCCGCCCAAGGAAGCCATCTGGACGGTTTAGACCCTAGTCTGCTCTGGGCTAGAAGACTGATTCAGTTGGAAGATTTAGCCATTGGCAATTATACGGTTGGCAGTTTCCGAACATTAAGTATTCTACCTGTAGAATGGATCAATTTTGAAGCGATCAGAAGAGGGTCGGAAGTTTCCTTGAATTGGGAAGTTTTGGGTGAACAGGAATACACATTTGAGATTTATAGATCAGATGGGAATATTTCAAATTGGAGATTAATTGGATCTGCTTCAAAAAGCCTGGCAGGAGCCAGCCTATTCCAATTTTCAGACATCAATTTTTATAATCACGAATCCTACTATAGAATCAAATCTTCCAATCAGGAAGGGCAGGAATCCTGGAGCAATACCGTAAGAGTCATTCCACTACCTAAGACTCATTCTTCTGTTAAAATTTATCCTAACCCATATTTTTCGGGTCCTATTCATATTGAAATTCCTGAAAAAGAAAGAAATACTGCCCTTGAGGTTGAGTTACTTACATTTACCGGTGATAAAATTTATGAAGGAAGAATCGGCTTAACAGATCTGGAAAAGCTACTAACCCAAGTTAATCCAGGGAATTATATATTGAGAGTTTCACAAAACAATAATTCTTGGGTGATTCGTTGGATTCGAAAATGAGATACTGTTTGATCAAACGCACAACGGAATAGCACATTTTTTTTATCTTGAAATCTCAACCCAACCTAACCTATGACCATTTTCCTTGTGCTGCTCAGTATCGCTATTTTGGTACTGTTAATCGTCTGGGCCAAATTAAATCCCTTTTTGGCTTTCTTGATAGCTTCCATCACCGCCGGCTTTCTTTTAGGCCTTCCTGCAGATCAAATTGCCGGTTCCGTGCAGAAAGGCATGGGAAATCTTCTGGGAGATTTAGTCATAGTGATCGTCATGGGAGCTATGCTTGGCAAACTCGTCGCTGAAAGCGGTGCCGCTCAAAGAATTGCCAATACCTTGATGAATATATTTGGTGAAAAGTACATCACCTGGGCCATGGCATTGACAGGTTTAATCGTCGGGATTCCACTCTTTTACAATGTGGGTTTCGTACTCCTTGTTCCTTTGGCTTTTACCGTCGCTTATCAATACAAAATCTCAGCAGTGTACGTGGGGATTCCTTTACTCGCTGCGCTATCGGTCACCCATGGATTTCTTCCTCCACATCCCTCTCCCGCTGCATTGGTTGCTCAGTTTGAGGCCAATATGGGGCTAACCTTATTCTATGGGTTTTTAATCACCATCCCTACCGTTGCTATTGCTGGGCCTATTTTCGCAACGCAACTCAAAAAGGTTGAGGCTAAACCCTTGAAGACATTTCAGGCAGAAATCAAAGAGGAAAAAGATTTACCTGGAAATGCCAATAGTTTCATAACAGCTTTATTGCCCGTCTTTTTATTGGTAGGAACTACAGCCATCAGCCTGAACTGGGAGACTTCAGGTGAGCTAAATGAACTGATCGGCTTTATTTCTAATCCTGGGATAGTCATGATTATTTCCGTGTTGATTGGCACCTATACCTTAGGATTGAGAAGAAGATTTTCCATGAAGCAGCTGATGTCCTTATATACCGATGCTACCAAAGACATCGCAATGATACTCTTGATTGTCGCTGGAGCAGGAGCTTTGAAGCAGGTTTTCACAGATACCGGGGTGAGTCAGGTCATTGCAGATGGTCTTAAAACCTGGCAAATGCACCCATTGATATTGGCTTGGCTTATTACTGCTATTATTCGAGTCTGTGTGGGATCGGCTACTGTGGCAGGTCTAACTACAGCAGGCATCATAGCTCCTCTAGTTACAACTATGAACGTGGACCCCAATTTACTGGTGCTATCCATCGGAGCAGGAAGCTTGATGTTTTCTCATTTCAATGATGCGGGATTCTGGATGTATAAAGAGTTTTTCAATGTAAGTATCAAAGACACCATACGAACTTGGTCTTTAATGGAGACCTTGGTTGCTGTCATAGGATTAATAGGTGTCCTTATTTTGGATATATTTATATAGAAAAACAAGGAAGTATTTTATTTAATCTGATTATCCGCAATCATGCCAGTTGCCTTATTTTCCTTGCTTGACAGGTTGGAAGACCGATGACCGAAGACCGAAGCTTCCGGATTCTGATCCTTTCAGCAGACAATAAGCCGTATTTTTGTCAATACTGGTAAGAATGCGCATACCCATATTATTCAAAAAGTGAATTGGTTGTAGATTAAAAAAGAAAATAAACTCAGTGACTATCATCATTTAAAATTAAAAGCCATGGAAACTCCTGAAAGTAATTTCGCAAAACTAGGATTAACCTTACCTCCTGCCCCAAAGCCATTAGGGGTATACAAGCCTTGCCTGATTGACGGGAAACATCTCTATTTATCGGGACATGGGACGGTAAAGGCCGATGGTTCTCTGATAATCGGAAGAATAGGTCAAGACTTGGATATGGAAGCAGGGAAAAAAGCTGCTCAGCAAGTAGGGCTTGCCATGCTTGCCACCATCAAGGCAAATCTTGGTTCTTTAAATAGAGTCAAGAGAGTGATTAAGGTATTGGGAATGGTGAACTGTGTTTCCACATTTGAAAAGCACCCTTATATCATCAACGGATGCAGCGAATTATTTGCAAATGTTTGGGGTACCGATTACGGGGTAGGCGTCAGGTCAGCAGTAGGGATGGGAACCTTGCCGGATAATATCCCGGTAGAAATTGAAGCAATATTTGAACTGCATGAAGGCGCTTAAGGCTGAACCAAGGCTTTGTAGGATTCAAAGATATTCATAATGTCTTTGACGTAGTTGACAGCTAAATGCCCTTTGGCGAATCCACTTCTGACTATAGGGTCACGATAGTATTCCGGATCACTTTTCAATTCGAGAAAACCTGCAACTTCTTTCCAGCTTTGGGTATTTCCGCCATATTTCAAAGTAAGTCTCCAAGCATCTTCTACGTGACCGTGACCAATGTTGTATGATGCTAAAATAAATTTGATTCGTTCATTAGTCTCGGGCACTCTTTCCATCCAGAATTTATCCAAATACCGAAGATATTTCACTCCACCCATCAAGGACTGAAATGGATCATTAGGGTTTTCCACTCCAAATCTTTCCAGAGTTACCGGCATTAATTGCAAAAGCCCCTGTGCACCTGCATAGGAGGTTGCTGAGGTATCAAATCTGGATTCTTTGTAAACCAAGGAAGCTAATAATCGCCAATCCCAGCCTAACTCTTCGGCTCCTTTTTGGATCAAATCATCATAAACAGAAATTCTATTTCCTACTAAGGAAGAGAAAGGACTGGTAGATCTGAAATAACTGTTTTTACTGTTCAGAAAATATTTAGCATAAAGCATAGGAATAAACTTCTTCTGTTTATCCTCTAGCCATGTATTGACTTCTCCCAGTAACTTGGGCGAATTATCTCTCACTACCCAAGAAACTTCTTCGGATTCGGTCACCTTCCACGAAATATTCAATCCTTCGTAATAAGTGGCATTTGCTTGAGCAATATTTTGATCTGCAATGGTGTATCGAATCTCCCCCTTGACAACTTGATCAATCAATGTTTCTTCATGCAAAGGTGACTCTATCACAGTAAAACTCACTTGTAAGGAATCCTTGATTTTACAAAGTTGGGATTTATAAACTGCCCCCTGCCTCACAAATATTGTGTCTGACTCTAAGTCCTGCCAGGATTTGGTAGCAGGAGTAGTTTCGGAACTGACCAGAACGGTACTTATTTTTCCAAGAGCCTGAGTAAAAGTAGCTTTCCCCTCCCTCACTGGACTTTTTTCCAGATTCATAGCAATCAAATCAACCCGGCCATCATTGAGATATTCGAAGGCTTTATCGATATCAGAAACCAAAACCAAGTTTAACTGCACGCCCAATCTTTTGGCCAAGTCTCTTAAGAGTTCGTACTCATAGCCCATTCTACGCCCTCTGTAGATATAATATCCTGTCGAATTATTATCAACCGCCGCCCGGATGAAACCTCTATTTTTAATCCCTTCAAGGTCTAAAATGTAGGTTTCTTTTTTGAATGTCCTATTGAACTGCTGCTCGAGAAAGGTACACTGTACCCCAAACAATAAAATAACAACAGTTGCGAATAGTATGATTATTCCTTTCTTCATACACTGGGAAAAACTCCCTGGATGTTTCGAAAGCACTGATAGTCAAAGTGTATGCCAAAACAACAAACCCTTTCTATTAAAAATCCATAAAAGAAAAGGGCCTCTGTAAAAGGCCCTCTATTCAATTCTATTGAGGTAATCTCAATTCCTCGAAACTACTGTCGAAAAATATTCTCCCCGACAAGCGCATCAATTCAATCTCCTGTTCCTTGATATTGTAAATCGAAGTGATCAATCGGGTTTCTGCAGTAAGTAAATTTACCTGCGCATCTCTAAATTCGAGATAAGAAGCGATCCCTAGTCTAAATCGCTCCAAGGCAATCTCACTACTTTCTTTGGCGACAGCATAATTTCGCTGTTCAATTTCAAGTAATTCCCGATTATTCAAATACGTGTTGTAGGCTCTATATAAATCTGATTTCAATTGAATCTCAAACTGATCTACCGCATACCCTTGAATCTTTTGCTGGACTCGAGCATTTTGGATTCTTCTATTCAGGGTAAAACCTGAAAACAAATTGAAAGAAATGTTTCCTCCGTAATTAATCCCCTCTCTTTGATTTTGGATCAAAAACCCTGCATCGGAATTAGAAGTATTATTTACATAATTCATATTTAGGTTCAAGGCGGGTAACCTGGAAACCTGAAGCTCTTTCATTTGCAAAAAAGCTACGTTTTCCTGCCTTTGAGTAACCAGCCATTGCTTGTTTTCCATAAAGGCACTTTCCTCCAAGTCTCCAATTCTCAGCATTTCACCAATCCTAATGGTATCACTCACAGAAAATTCTCTGGAAGGATCCAAAGCCATCAGCTCATTCAAATTAATTCTTGCAGCCTGAATGATTTGAGCCTGAGTTTTCAATAAGCTTAAATCAGAATTATAGTCAACTTCTGCTGTCAAGTAATCTCTTTTTCCTGCTCCCCCTAATTCATATTGTGCCTGAGCAATGTCCAATCTTGCTTGGCTGAGTTCCAAAGTTTTCTTTAAAACTTCATAGCGCTGAAGTTCTAACACCAGTCGATAATAAGCGGTGGAAATACCTGCTACTGTATTTTCAACAGCAATTTTTGCTTCAAGCTGAGAAACTTCTGTCAATAGCCCAAGTCTTTTAAGAACCACAAAAGCTTCAGGTCTAAAACCATAAATTGCTGCCATGGTGAAGTTTTCAGATCTGGATTTGGCATCATCTATCTGTCTAGGTTCAGGGTCATTGACAAATTTTTGCGTTACATCTTCTGTGGAATAGTTTCTAGTGTAAATAGCGTCCACGATGGGAAGAAAGGAACCCAAACCAATCCGTTCTTCACCCTGACGGAGATTGATGTTTTCAACTGCTATCTTTACATCCAAATTATTCTCCAAACCAAGCTGAATAGCTTTTTCCAGATCCAAAGACTCGGAGTTTTGAGCAAAAGAACTTTTTACGAATAAGCTCACGAGGAGCAAAAAGTATATTTTCTTCATCAAATTCTGGCTAATCTTCCTTCTTTAGAAGTCAAGTATGTATAAATCGCAGGGATAATGAACAAGGTAAGTATGGTTGCAAAAGCAAGCCCTCCAATAACGGCAGCTCCCATAGGAACTCTACTTTCAGCACCTGCTCCCAATGCCAGTGCAATTGGAAGAATCCCCAAAATCGTGGAAAGAGAAGTCATCAAAATAGGTCTAAATCGGGCCACGGCTGCTCCATAAATTGCTTCCTTCACATCCATCCCACTAGCTTTTCGCTGATTGGCAAATTCTACAATCAAAATTCCGTTTTTGGTAACCAAGCCAATGAGCATGATGATCCCAATCTGACTAAAAATGTTGAGTGTAAAATCAAAAGCCCATAGGGTAAGTAATGCTCCAAAGATTGCCAAAGGCACGGTAAACATGATAGTCAGCGGATCTAAGAAGCTCTCAAATTGGGCTGAAAGGACCAAATAGA
Source organism: Algoriphagus sp. UBA3586 (assembly GCF_002376385.1). Classification (NCBI taxonomy): domain Bacteria; kingdom Pseudomonadati; phylum Bacteroidota; class Cytophagia; order Cytophagales; family Cyclobacteriaceae; genus Algoriphagus; species Algoriphagus sp. UBA3586. The sequence continues at coordinate 206,337 of NZ_DFMT01000013.1, forward strand.
TCAAAACCAAGGCAAAAAGAAAAGCAAAGATCAAGCTATTGGAGCTTTCTCTAAACTCCTTGGAAGGTCCTGATACGTCAGTGGCAAAGGAGTCATCCAATACCTCAGCAGCGATTCTATCCATTTCATCTAGACCATCACCTATGGTAAAACCCTCGGCAAGGTTAGCTGATACTGTTGCAGAAACAAATCTATTGAATCTATATAGTTGCGGTGGAGTACTTTTTTCGACAACTGTTACCAGATTATCCAATTGCACCAGTTGACCATTCTCTGCTCTTACATAAAGCATCCTAAGATTAATTGGCTCATTCCTATCCTCAATTTGCATTTCTCCGACCACTTGATACTGTTTACCATTCATGATGAAGTAGGCAAATCGCTGACCTGAATAGGAAAGTTGTAGGGTTCGTGCTATTTCCTGTACAGACACCCCGATATTTCTTGCCTTTTCCCGATCAATTTCTATTTCAAGCTCAGGTTTTGTGAATTTCAAGTTGATATCTGCGAAAATGAACTTATCACTTTTATTCACCTCCTCCATAAATGTTGGAATCTTTTCTTTCAGCTTTTCCAAAGTTGGTGCTTGGAGCACATACTGAACTGGCAAGCCTCCACGACGATCACCTATTGATTGAGGCTGTGCGGCAAATGCTCTTACAGAAGTATAGGTTCTGAGCTTTGCATTCACCTCATTGAAAATATCGTTCTGACTTCGGGATCTATTCTCAGCGTCAGTTAAAATAAATCGAACGAATCCAGAGTTGGTACTAGCTGTACCAAAGCCCGGGGATGTAACTGAGATCAATCCAGAAACCTCTTCCTCGGGGAAAGACTCCAAGAAATCTCCTACCATTTGATCAATCACACGGTCCATGTAATCGAAGGTAGCACCCTCTGGACCTGCCATGTTGATTCTTAACTCCCCTCTATCCTCGGTAGGAGCCAATTCAGAAGGAATTTCATTGAATAACCAATAGATCCCTCCACCCATGAATATGATAAGCAGGAAAGCAACCCATCTGAAGTTCATAAACCAGCTTAATGCTCGGTCATATTGATTGTTTAGCCAAACAAATCCAGGCTCGGTAAAATTGTAAAACCAATTATGCTTCTCTCTTCTTTTCAACAATTTAGAGCTGAGCATTGGCGTCATGGTCAATGCGACAAAAGAGGAAATAATCACAGAGCCTGCCACTACGATTCCAAATTCTCGGAAAAGTCGGCCAGTAGTTCCCGTTAGGAATATTACCGGTAGGAAAACTGCCGCCAATGCCACTGTAGTTGCAATTACTGCGAAAAAGATTTCCTCAGCACCTTTTTGAGCGGCTTGTAGTGGTTTCTCCCCTTTTTCTATCCGTGCATAGATATTCTCCAATACCACAATCGCGTCATCGACCACCAGTCCAATGGATAGAACGATACCTAAAAGTGTCAATACGTTGATAGAAAAATCCATCAAGTACATGACAAAAAATACTCCTATCAGGGAAATCGGTATGGTTAAAACAGGAATAAATGTAGTTCTCCAGTCCCTCAAAAAGAGGAAAATGATAGCTACAACCAGAATAAAGGCTGTAATAATTGTTTCCTGAACCTCAGCAATTGAGTTTCTAATATAGGTTGTAGAGTCAAATCCGATTTCCAAACCTACATCAGCCGGTAAATCCTTTTTGATAAACTCTAAGCGTCTGTAAAATTCATCAACAATCTCAATATTGTTTGAACCCGGTAGAGGAACCAAAACTACCCCTACCATTGGGACACCGTCTCTTTTTAGGACAGTTCTCTCATTCAAAGCGGCTAATTCCGCTTTTCCTACATCTTGAAAGCGAACAATATTATTCTCGCTTTCCTTGATGATAAGTTGGTTAAATTCCTGCGGGGAAGACAAACGGCTCTTCGTTCTTACCGAAAGTTCAATAGTCTCGCCTTCAATTCTTCCTGAAGGTAGTTCTACGTTTTCAGATTGAACTTTTGAAAGGACATCCAAAGGGGTGACTCCATAGGAAGCCATTTTCAATGGATCCATTCTCAAACGAATCGCATATTCCTTTTCTCCCCAAATCTGTACTCTACTGACTCCCGGGATGGTTTGAAGTCTTTCTTTGAAAATATTTTGAGCGATATCTGAAAGGTCAAGAAGACTTCTTTCATCACTTTTTACGTTGAGGAAAACGATAGGCTGAGAGTCAGCATCCGCCTTGGATACAACCGGTGGTTCGGCATCAGGAGGTAAGTTTCTTTGTGCTCCGGACACCTTATCTCTCACGTCATTTGCTGCCGCTTCCAAATCTGCTCCGACGTCAAATTCCACGGTAATACTACTCGCCCCATCATTGGACGTAGAGGTCAGAGATTTGATCCCCTGAATCCCGTTGATAGCCTCTTCTAAGGGCTCGGTGATTTGAGCCTCGATTACATCAGCATTTGCTCCAACATAATTGGTTCTGACATTAATGATTGGAGGGTCTACGCTGGGGAACTCACGAATACCCAAAAGGGATATCCCAATGGCCCCGAACAATAAAATGATCAGGGACATTACGATGGCCAAAACTGGCCTATTGATACTTAAATTCGATAAACTCGCCATCTTAATTGATTTGAGTGTATTTCAATGGCATGCCTGGGCGTGCCTGTAAGACTCCTGTAGCCAAAACCAAGTCCCCTTCTTCCAGTCCGCTCAGGATTTGAACTTGAGTCTCTGTTCTGGTTCCAATTTCTACTGTTTTCTCCTGAGCTTTATTATCAGGGCCTACCACATATACTTTATATCCCTGCAATTCAGGAATAATAGATTCTGCCGGTACCATCAATGCATTTTCGGTTACTTCTAATACAAATCGAATTCTCACGTACATTCCAGGAAGGAACTTACCTTCTTTATTAGAACTCAATGCTCTTAACTTCAGGGTTCGGGTAGCTGCATCGATTTGTGGTTCATAGGCATACACCTCTCCTTGTACTTCTTCTTTAGAAGATTCATTGGAAAAATAAATTGGAGCTCCCATTTTCACTTGGTTGGAATATCTCTCAGGAATAGAGAACTCAATTTTGATTGGGTCAATATTCACAATACTCGCAATCATGTCAGATGGGCTGATTACACTTCCTTCAGAAATCATTCTCAATCCTATTCTTCCGCTGAATGGAGCCCGAATAATTCGTTTAGCCAGTTGAGCTTCTACCAATTTCAAATCAGAAAGTGTGGTATTATATTGATTTAGAGCAATGTCGTATTCTTCCTGACTGATCGCTTCTCTTGCCAATAATTGCTTTTGTCGGTTTTCCTGAGTTTCAAAAAGCTTCTGAGTATACTGTAGCCTTTGATATTGTGCCTGTAGTTCATCATCATCCAGATAGACCAAAGGGGTTCCCTTGGTCACATATTGACCTTCTTTGAATGAAATTTTACTGACTAGGCCGGAAACTTCAGGTCTAATATCTACAGATTCATTTGGCAAAATGGTCCCTGTGACCTGCAATTGATTTCTGAGACTTTCTTTTTTCAATTTGACTACATTGACAGGAAGCTCCTGAGCAGGGCCTGATCCTGAACCAGTGGAAGTCACAGCATTCTCATTGGTGTTTCTAGTGTCCAACCTTGGATATAGAAAAGCGACAACCACCAGTATTATGATGGCTAAAATAAGAATGACCTTGGTCTGCTTTTTCATCTGTTTATGATTTGTTTTTTAGAGGTCATCCCGATAACTATCGGGAGGAATGCCCAGGATAATCATCCTCCTCCCGAAACAAGATCGGGACAAGTTGTTTGAGATTTTTCCTCAAGGGCATTTCATGAATTCTAATTCTGAATAGGTTAGGATTTGTTTTTGATAAACTCTAAGGAAAGACGGTTAAATTCATCCGGACGCTCTACATTGACCACATGTCCACATTCTTTCAAAGTTTCCAAAATTGAATTTTTATGTTGTCTGACTATTTTTTTTACTGGTTCGAGGAACATCAAATCTTGATCTCCCATCACATAAAGAGTTGGGATCCCCAGATCTACTTCTTTGAAATATTTCAACAGGGGGTTGATATCTTTAGTCAATTTAAACCACCTGATAAATTCCTTCTGACAAAGCTTTTGAGCTTCCTGAATAAAGAGGTTTCTAGATTCAGAATGCTGCTTCCTTGGGAGTATGATATATGCGAAAAGACGATATAGCCACATGTAAGGAATTACTTTTTTGAAGGTATTTCCCAAAAACACCAAAAGCCTTGACTTGACATTTAGTCTGGTGACTGCACCTGCCATGACTAAAGACTTTACCCTTTCAGGCTCCAACTCTGCAAGTTGTCTTGCCAGAATTGTGCCCAGAGAAACTCCCATAAAGTGAGCTGGGGGTAATTTGACATGATCCAGCACCTCTATGATATCTTTGGTAACCGCTTCGAAAGTATATTCCTGATTATAAATCGCCTTCGGCAAATCCGTCGATTTACCATGACCTCTCAAATCAATCAAAAGCAAATTAAAATGCTTTTGAAAGTCTTTTAGCTGCTTAAACCATACCGCAGAAGAGCCTCCGGCTCCATGGATAAATACCACCCACTCTTTACTTGCAGCGTGATGAAACATTTTATAATACAACATGCTAGCTTAACTCTAGGGTCAGGGTATTGGTTCTGAACTTGTAAACTTACATAGTCTTTTTTTGGATTTGACTATAAAAAACACTGAAGGCAAATGCCTTCAATCAATGGAAAAAATAGGGGATACATTTTGTCAAATTCATATCCCAAAAGAAGTTTTATTTGAGATTATACAAAAAAAGCACCCCTTTTCAGAGGTGCTTTTAATATGGTTTAAATTAGATTAGTTGAAGATGTATCTTACACCAACCTGCATTCTCCAAGTATCTCCTAGTGAAGTAGAAGTTCTGAAGGTTTCAGTTGGGAATTCGCTAGTACCAGGTACTGTATTCAATCTATACTGAGGCTGACCTTGTGCGTTCACACCTCGGTAATTTAATAAGTTGTTCTGGAAAGCAAATCTCTGAATACCCCACTCAGAATTGAATAGGTTACCTACGTTCAAAATATCGATAGAAAGCTGAAGCTTGTTTTTAGAGTCTTTAGAAAGAACCAAATCTTCAGTAATTCTTAAATCAAATCTGTTAACCCAAGGTCTCAATGCTCCATTTCTTTCAGCAATTTTACCTCTGTTAGCACTTAGATATTCATCCTGATCGATGTAGGCATCCAGAAGAGCAGCCTGCTCAGCTGGTGTAACAACTCTACCATTCAAGGTGAATTGCTGGAATACTAATTCATTTGCGTTGTTTGGAATGTACATCAATCTGTTTGAAGCATCCCCAAAATTACCAGAGTAAGTATAAGAGAATCTACCTGCATCAGCACCTTCATAGAAGATGGAGATGGTAGTATTATCAGTCTGGTATGAAATAGATCCAATCAATCTATTAGGAATATCAAATTCAGCAAAACTCAAATCAGGATTGTTTCTGTCAACCTGTACAGTAGCTGGCCACAATGAAATAGCCTGAGAACCACCCGCAGCATCCAAATCTCTAGATCTTGATCTAGTGTATGCAATCATGGTATTGAAACCATTATCGAATTGCTTCTGCAACTGCGCAGTGAAAGAGTAGTAATCTGCCTTTCTTCTCGCGTTAGTCAAGTAGAATACGTTTCTGAAATCAGGATCATTAGAATAGTTGGTTCCGTTCCAGAAAGGTCTTGTGTCAGGTCCTGATAAAGTACCGTCAGGAGTTCTCAATACAGGATTGTACGCGATTGGTGTGGATACATCTCTAGAGTAGATGAATTCCATTGTTCCGATGATTCCAAATGGAAGCACTTGGTCAACAGCAAGGTTTGTTCTCCAAACTTGTGGAAGTTTGAAATCTCTATCAGTCAAGTTCAATTCGTTAGAAAGAGACTGTCCTGGGTTTTCAGGGTTTCCAAATGTTACGTCAGGGTTGAATACGTAGTTGGGACCAAAGGCATCCTCAACATCATCACCTTCATATCCAAGACCACCTCTCACCACACCTGATCCGTTAACTTGGTTAGACAACCATACGAAAGGAATTCTACCGGAGAAGATACCTGTACCACCTCTTACCTGGGTAGTTCTGTTTCCTTTAGCATCCCAGTTGAAACCTACTCTTGGAGACCACAATGGATTCACTTTAGGGAAAGTACTTACATCTGGAGTGATTGTTCCGTCAGGGGTTTCAAAAGTCTTGTTAAGATTATCCAACAATTGGTTTCTTGGAATATCGATAGGATAGAATGGGAAGTCTACTCGAAGACCACCGGTCACTTTCAATTTAGAAGTAACTTGATATTCGTCCTGTACATAGACACCAAACTGACCAAATCTAGTCTGATCGGTAGGAGGAGTTGTAGATCCGTCTAGGGCAAAGCTTTTTGCGAAAGCATCAGGATATGTACCTGGAGTTCTGTTGATGACAGTTTCAACAAATGAATCGTAGCTATTGAATCGGTAGAAACCGTTGAATACAGGGTTAAATGCATTGTCAAACGTCATATATTCAAAGTTAGCTCCGAAAGTATAGGTATGCTTTCCTTTGTATAGAGAGAAGTTATTAGTAACGTTGAAGATGTTGTTTTCCAACAGGTTTCCAACGGTAAACAATTCATTACCTACAGAAGTGTAATAAAGTAAGTTACCTGATGCATCTGGCTCCAAAATCTCGATGAAAGGGAAAGCCTGTCCACCTGGAATACCACGCTTAGGATCCGTAATAGAAGTAAAGCCAATATTGAATTGGTTTGACATGTTGGATCCAATTCTTGAGTTCAATTCTGCTACCCAAGATTGTACATTTCTGTCATTCGTATAATTAGTATTACGGAAGTTCATCGCTTCGATACCCGTTCTAGAAGTATTTCTGAATCGAGTAGAAATGAATCGGATAGAGTTCCCGTTAGTACGCACATCTGTAAATGCGGTGTAATTGTTATATCTCACAGACAATTTGTGATTGTCATTGATGTTGAAATCCAATCTAGCATTAAAACGCTCCTGCTCAGAAGCAAATGGATAGTTTTCGTAAGGTCCAGTTTCATAACCATAAAGCGTACGCAACTGGTTACTGATGAAGTCAAGATCAGATGCTGGTACTCTGGAAACAATCAAACCATCAGGCTCTAATCCTGGTCTAGCCGCTACCTTGGTATAGCTAGGTACTGCCTCAGATTCAGTTTCATAGGAAACAAAGAAGAACAATTTGTTTTTAATGATTGGACCGCCCAAACGGAAACCTACAATTTCATTCTTGGAATCGTCGATTGGAAGTCTGGTATCCCCCACTTTATCACCGATCATCTGGTCATTTCTCAAGAAATAGTAAGCAGAACCAGTGAATTCATTTGTACCTGACTTAGTGATAGCATTTACAGAAGCACCTGTAAAACCAGCCAAACGCACATCGTAAGGAGCCAAGTTAACCTGAACTTCTTCGATCGCATCCAATGATATTGGGTTTGAACCTGCAAACTGACCTGATCCTAGACCAAAGTTATTGTTGTAGATGTTACCATCAACCGTGTAGTTATTGAATCGGCTGGAAGTACCGGCAAATGAAGTACCGTTAGACTGAGGAGTCAATCTTGTGAAATCGTTGATATTACGATTTACAGTTGGTAAAGCATTGATTCGCTCATTTGTAAGGTTTAATGCAGCACCAGTCTTGTCTGCATTCATGATCGCGTCTTTGCTTGCAATTACTTCAATTGCTTCTAATTCAAGACCATCTGACAAAACTGCATTTAGTGTGTAGGTTTGACCTAGACCTAAAACAATACCTTTAAATGCTCTTTCTTCAAATCCTACAAAAGTAATTCTAACAGTGTAAGGTCCGCCTACACGCATGTTAGGAAGAACAAAACGACCTTCTAAATTACTCACCGCCCCATAACGGGTTCCAGATGGCTCATGGGTTGCTACAACATTGGCTCCAGGAAGGGCGTCTCCAGAAGAGTCGGTTACCAAACCCTGAATGTTACCAGTAGTCACACCCTGCGACATAGCCCAATTAGTGCTCAGCACTACCAGGAACATTGCCAACAAGTTTCTGAGTAAATTTTGCCTCATAATTTTTTGTTTGTTTGTAAAGTTGGTTTTGAATTAAATCCGATGCAAAGGTAATTTCCATCGAAAGGTTTTTAGGGTACTCTACGTTAAATTTCCGGGCGCTAATTTCACAATTTTTAACAATAACTTAACACTTCCCCCTAATTTAATTTTCTTTTTTGATCATTATCATCTCTTTTCAAGTAGATTTATTCTGCCAACTGTAGAGTTTTATCATAAATATTCTTAGCATGAATATTTAATTAAAAATTTGAAAAATTCGATATTTCAAAATCTGATTTGGCAAGTAAAGCGTTCCGCTAAAAATCAACTTATATTACAGTCAGAACCCCAAATTTTCTACGCTTTGAAAAATAAAAATATACTTTGGCTTTATTTGTTTTTATTTGCCTCCATTGCCCACTTATCTTTTTTACTGGAAGGCCTGAATCCTTATCTTTTTTTCTCTAAGCCACTGATCCTTATCAGTTTGATCGGATATTTTTTTCAAATCTCGAAACCAATATCCTGGACCCTCTTGTCTAAAGCGACTATGGCCGCATTAATCTTTTCTTTGATAGGGGATGTCCTATTACTTTGGCCTCATTTATTCATATTTGGACTTGGTGCCTTTTTGATGGCACATATCTGCTATATAATCGCATTTAAAATAGCCCAGAGGAACCCGGGAAAAATCGGGAAAGTTAATTTTGTGAAGGTCTTTCTCATCAACCTCCCGATTTATATAGTAGCGGCACTGATCTATTTTTTGATCAATTCCAATCTGGGAAATCTTAAAATTCCGGTTATAGCCTACATAATTACCATTGTTTCCATGGTCACTTTGGCTCGGGATAGATATGGAAAGTGTAGTAAAGAATCTTTTTGGCAGGTATTTATTGGAGCCTGCTTATTCCTAATCTCAGACGGAGTTTTAGCGATTGATAGATTTTACATGGAATTACCTGAAGCCGGAGTGATTATCATGGGGACTTATGCTACTGCTCAACTTCTGATTGTGATGGGCATTCGGTCTCATTTGATCAAACCCCAATAAAAAAGAGGCGCTAGGCCTCTTTTCTTATTTTTTGAGTTGAACTCTTATCGAAAGCTCCTCCAGTTGATCCTGAGCGATGGTACTCGGTGAATCTATCATCACATCTCTTCCAGAGTTATTTTTAGGAAAGGCGATGTAATCCCGAATTGAGTCAGATCCGCCGAAAATGGCGCAGAATCTGTCAAAGCCAAAGGCAATTCCACCGTGAGGAGGTGCCCCATATTCGAAGGCTTCCATTAGGAACCCAAATTGCTTTTGAGCTTCTTCTTCTGAAAATCCTAAATGCTTGAACATCAATTGCTGTGTAGGTCTATCATGAATTCTGATTGATCCACCGCCAATTTCAACTCCATTGATTACCAAATCATAAGCATTGGCTCTTACCGCACCTGGATCACTTTCCAAAAGTGCGATATCCTCTTTCTTCGGTGAAGTGAAAGGGTGATGCATGGCATGATATCTCTGTGTTTCTTCATCCCATTCAAACAGTGGGAAATCTACCACCCATAGTGGTTTGAATACAGTTCTATCTCTCAAGCCCAGTTCTTCGCCCATTTTAAGGCGAAGCTCAGAAAGCTGTTTTCTCACAGTTTTTGCATCTCCGCTCAAAACCAACATCAAATCACCAGGCTCTGCTCCAAAAGCATCAGCCCAAGATTGTAAATCTTCAGAGGAATAGAATTTATCTACTGTGGATTTTAAAGAACCGTCCGCATTGTATTTGACATAAACAAGTCCTTTTGCTCCGATTTGAGGTCTTTTCACCCAATCAGTCAAGGCATCCAACTGTTTCCTTGTATACTCCGCAGCACCTTTGGCACAAATTCCAACTACCAATTCTGCAGCATCAAAAATTCCAAAACCTTTTCCTTGAGTCAATTCATTGAGCTCGACAAATTTCATATCAAACCTCAAATCAGGCTTATCATTGCCGTAAAACTTCATTGCTTCAGCAAAAGTCATTCTCTGTACTTCCTCCAGCTCTATTCCTTTTACTTCTCTGAACAAATGACGGGTAAGACCTTCGAAAGTGCTTAAAATATCCTCTTGCTCTACAAATGACATTTCGCAGTCAATCTGAGTAAACTCAGGTTGTCTGTCTGCTCTCAAATCTTCGTCTCTAAAGCATTTTACGATTTGAAAATATCTATCAAAGCCAGAAACCATCAAAAGCTGCTTGAAAGTCTGAGGAGACTGGGGTAAAGCATAGAATTCTCCTGGATTTACTCTGCTCGGAACCACAAAATCCCTCGCCCCTTCAGGAGTAGACTTAATCAAAACAGGAGTTTCAACTTCAATGAAGTTGGCCGCATCCATGTACTTTCTGGTTTCCTGCATCATACGATGACGCAATTGCAGCTTTTCTCTCACTACTCCCCTTCGCAAATCCAAGTATCTATATTTCATTCTCAGATCATCTCCCCCATCGGTTTCATCCTCTATTATAAAAGGAGGTACCTTGGCGGGGTTGAGAACGTTGAGAGAATCAACTTTAATTTCGATGGATCCGGTTGGTATTTTATCGTTCTTGGAAGTTCTTTCAATAACTATACCTTCAGCCTGAATGACAAACTCTCTTCCCAATTGGGCTGCTTTTTCCAAAAGGGCTTTATCTGTGGAGCCTTCTTCGAAAATCAATTGAGTCACACCATAGCGATCTCTCAAATCAACCCAAATCAGGCCTCCTTTATTTCTTACCCGCTGTACCCAGCCGGCTAACTTGACTTTCGTTTGGACGTGTTCAAGGCGTAATTCACCACAAGAATGCGTTCTAAGCATAAGGTTTTTATTTTTTGAAGGCTCAAAGATAAATAAATGCACAGGAGTAAGCCATGATTCTTGAAAAGGAATGTAGCAAATAAAAAAAGAGAAGAGGTTGATGCAGAAGTTTACTCCATACAAAGGCATCTTTTCTTGTTTAGAAAACTTTTTAAATCCTATGGTTCAAAAATTAGCAGCTTGATAGTTAGTTAGATTATGGAAAAAATCACGAAATTTTGAGTTAATTACATTTCCAGCAGGATTCAGGAACAATAATTGTTGTTAAATGACCTCCGTTGATCACCAAAAGCTTGCAAAAAAGGGACTTTTTGGCTTGCTTGAGGATTGTTTCGGTTCACCCTCAAAACATAAGAGTTTATTATGAATAAAAAATGGATTGGTATAGCCGCCTTAATTAGTTCGATTGGGGTTGCGGCTTGGTTCCAATTTTCAGAAATGAAATTGAATACTTTCAGTTCTGAAGAGCAAAATCTAAGTGACAGTACTGCGATTGAAAATCTAAACGAGCAATACCTCTATGGAATCAATGTGACGGGACTGAATATCGTAGAAGGTACAGTCGCAAAAAACCAAACTTTAGCCACCATTCTTAGCCCATTTAATGTACCCTATCAAATTATAGACGAAATCGCCAAAAAGTCTAAAGAGGTATTTGATGTAAGGGGAATAGCTACCAACCGAAAATTCACTGTTTTAACCCCTACAGACAGTTCCAAAGCAAGATTTTTTATTTATGAGCCAAGTCCTTCCGAATATGTAGTTTTTGACTTGGATAGCGTTGACATTTACAAGGCAGAAAAGCCAGCAGAATATAGAACCCGAGAAGCTGGAGGAACGATTAATACCTCCCTTTATGTAGACATGACCAATCAGGGAATCGGGCCGGATTTGATTGATATGTTTGCAGATTTGTATGGTTGGTCTGTTGATTTCCAAAGCTTACAAAAAGGCGATAAATACAAGGTTCAATTCGAAGAGAAATTAATCGATGGGCAAGTAGTCGGAATTACCGATATCAAACTCGCTTATTTTGAACACAATGGAGAGCCTTATCATGCAATCCCTTTCGAGCAAAATGGAGAAGTAAACTTTTTCGATCAAGACGGAAATAGCTTGAAAAAAGCATTCCTTAGAGATCCACTTAAATATACCCGCATTAGCTCTAGATATAATCTGAGAAGATTTCATCCAGTTCAGAAAAGATACAAGGCGCATCTAGGAACAGACTATGCAGCGCCAACCGGAACAGAAATACGCTCTGTAGGCGATGGAACAGTCATAGAAGCTCGCTACACATCTGCGAACGGCAATTATGTGAAAATCAAACATAATGGAACCTACACCACTCAATACTTACACATGTCTAAAATTGGAAAAGGTATTCGTGCTGGAGCAAGAATCAAACAAGGACAGGTAATAGGTTATGTAGGCAGTACCGGACTTGCAACTGGACCGCACTTGTGTTTTAGATTTTGGAAAAATGGAAAACAAGAAGACTGGTTAAGGGAAAAGATTCCACCTTCTGAGCCGATTCTTTCTCAAAATAAACTAGCCTTTGAAACCAAAAAATCTGAAGCCCTTATATTACTCGCCAATATTCCTGTGACAGGTGAAAATCCTAAACTTGTAGCCCAGACACAGGATTTGATCCCTGTTGGTTCAAGTGATTAATAATTAATCGAAGAAATATCCAATATTCATAAGAAGCTGATAGTCCTCCTGACTTTCAGCTTCTTTTTTTTATCTTTCCTATTCAACCACCAAATCTATCTATGATGATACTAAAAGTTATCGGCTTTTGGATGATCTTACTGACATTAAGTTTTTCAGTCCAAGCCCAAAAAAGATCAACTACTACTGAAAGCTCCCCTTTGCTAAAACAGGATTTTTCAGCTTTCAAATTCAGGAATATCGGCCCGGCATTTACCTCCGGTAGAATTGCCGATATTGCAATCCACCCTTCCAACAGAAATATCTGGTACGTAGCCACGGCTTCGGGCGGCGTATGGAAAACTGTCAATTCAGGTACTACCTGGACACCAATTTTTGATGAGCAACCTGTTTTTGCAATTGGTTGTGTGACGATTGATCCCAACAATCCCAATAGAATTTGGATTGGAACTGGTGAAAATAATGGAGGTCGTCATATTTCCTTTGGTGATGGAGTCTATCTCAGTGAGGATGGAGGGATGACCTGGACAAATATGGGTCTCAAAGATTCCCAGCACATTGGTAAAATCATAGTACACCCTTCAAATTCAAATATCATTTATGTGGCTTCTCAAGGCCCACTTTGGAATAAAGGTGGAGAAAGAGGCTTTTACCGCTCAGAGGATGGAGGCAAAACCTGGTCTAAAACTTTGGGTGATGATGAATGGACTGGGGTTGCAGATATTGTAATAGACCCAAGAAATCCAGAAGTAATCTATGCCGCTACCTGGCAAAGACACCGAACCGTTGCAGCTTACATGGGCGGTGGAGAAAAAGGAGGAATCCATAAATCCACTGATGGGGGTAAGACTTGGACTGAATTGCAAAATGGACTTCCGAGTGGAGTAACTGGAAAGATTGGTTTGGCTATAAGTCCCCAAAACCCTGATTATGTATATGCTGCAATTGAACAAATACGCAGATCTGGAGGAGTTTACTTGACCAAAGATCAAGGCGCTTCTTGGGAAAAAATGTCCGATGCAGTTTCAGGTGCTACAGGACCTCACTATTATCAGGAGCTATACGCATCTCCTCATGATTTTGGAACAATTTACCTGATCGATGTGAGAATGCAGGTTTCGTATGATCACGGAAAGACATTTTCTCTTTTGAATACTTCTGCAACTCACTCCGATAGCCATTCATTAAACTTTATTGAAGGAGAACCGGACTTTTTACTATTGGGAACTGATGGAGGTATTTATCAAACTTTAGACGGAACTAAAACCTGGAGGTATTTTGACAATCTTCCTATTACTCAATATTACAAAGTGGCAGTAGATGACGCTGAACCATTCTATAATGTATTTGGGGGGACTCAAGATAATGGTTCTCATGGAGGCCCTTCCCGTACGGATGATGAAGACGGAATCTCCAATGCACATTGGTCAAGAGTTTTAGGAGGGGATGGGCATCAATCTGCCGTAGAACCCGGAAATCCAGAAATAGGGTATGCTGAGTCTCAGCAGGGATATTTGAACAGATTGGACAGAATCACCGGAGAATCTGTGTTTATTCAACCACAACCTGCTGCGGGTGAAGGCGAGGAAAGATTTAATTGGGATGCGCCTATTCTTCCAAGTCAGCACGTATCTAGTACTTTATATTTTGCATCCCATAGAGTTTGGAAATCCACCAATCGAGGGGATTCCTGGACACCTATTTCAGGAGATTTGACCAAGAAAAAAGAAAGATTGGAACAGCCTATCATGGGTAAAAACCAAAGCTGGGACAATGCCTGGGATGTCTATGCCATGTCTAATTTCAGTTCAATCACTTCATTGGGGGAGTCTCCCGTTAATGCTAATATTTTGTATGCTGGAACAGATGATGGGGTGATCCAATCCACCGTAAATGGTGGTGAAACTTGGAATGCCGTAGAAGTTGGAAATATTCCCGGAGTTCCTGCTAATGCCTTTGTAAATGATATCCGTGCAGACCTATTTGATGAAAACACAGCCTATGTGGTTTTGGATAATCATAAGGAAGGAGACTTTAAGCCGTATGTAGCAAAAAGTACAGACGCAGGAAAAACATGGAAATTGATCAACGGAAACCTTCCGACTCCTTTATTGACTTGGAGAATTGTCCAGGATCATGTTAAAAAAGAGCTTTTGTTTCTAGCTACTGAGTTTGGAATCTATTTCACTCCTGATGGTGGTAAAAACTGGATCGAATTGGAAGGAGGAGTACCAACTATCTCATTTAGAGATATTACTATCCAAAGAAGAGAAAATGATTTAGTAGGAGCGTCTTTCGGAAGAGGTTTCTTCATCTTGGATGATATCAGTCCTTTGAGAGAAATAACAGAATCAACATTAAATCAGACTGCGAAGCTTTTTGAACCAAGAGACGGCTATTGGTATGAGCCAAAAGACACTCAAGAATACATGGGTGACAATTATTGGACAGCACCTAACCCAGAGTTTGGGGTAACTTTCACTTACTTTATTAAAGAAGGAGTAAAAACGGCCAAAGCTGAGCGTCAGAAAAAAGAGGCTGAAATGAAAAATCAGTCCATTCCTTTTCCGGGATTTGAGGCGCTGGAGGCAGAAATGAGAGAAAAAAGTCCGGAAATCCACCTTGTTATATCAGATGAGGAAGGAAATATTGTTCAGCGTGTAAATGCAAATACTTCTGCAGGCTTCCATAGAACTGCCTGGGATTTGAGTATGGCCAGTCAGAACCTGATCAACCCCGAATCAATTAACCAGAGAAGTTGGGGAAGGATGATGGCATTGCCGGGTACCTACAAGGCTGTTTTGATGATGCAAAAAGAAGGTCAACTTTCTCAAATGGGAGAACCTGTAAGTTTTGAGGTGAAGCCACTTAGAAAAGGAGCCTTACCAAGTAAGTCCTTGGCAGAAATCAAATCTTTCAGATCCGAACTTCAGTCTTTCGTCAATGAAGTGACTGCAGGCAATTTGCAATTAAACGAAGCAACAGATCTGGTAAAAGCCATGCAGGTTTCCCTATCAAGATCATCTAAGCCAGATCCACAATTGATGGAAGAGCTATATAAAGCTGAAAGGGCTTTGTTGAGCCTTGATTCAAAAATCAATGGCAATTTAGCGCAGAGAGAGATTTTCGATGCCATGCCACATACTATTTCAGATCGGATTTCTGCGGCATATGGTGGGGCTTATGGAACCTATGGTCCTACAGGAATGCAAAAGTCTTCTCTTGAGGCAGGCAAGAAGGAATACCAACCAATTGAAGAGGAATTAAATAAAATAAGCAGTGAAACAATCCCTTCACTTGCTCAACGATTAAAAGCAAACGGAGCTCCTCCAATAAAAGGCTTGAATAATTAATTTTAAAGCTCCAGTCTAAAAGCTGGAGCTTTTTCATTTCTACTTGCTGAGCAATCTTTCAGGAAAACTTAACTTGCAGCTTCAACCAGAAAATTTTGGAAAAAGACCAATATATCCGGATTAACAAATACCTCAGTGAAGTCGGATTTTGCTCAAGAAGGGAAGCCGATAAACTATTGGAGCAAGGGAGGATTACGCTCAATGGAAAAATACCTGAACTAGGAACCAAAGTAGGGCCTTCCGACAAAGTCGCTGTAGACGGAAAGCCTGTGGGTAAGCCTATTCAAGAGCATACATACATTGCTTTCAATAAGCCAGTAGGCATAGTTTCTACCACAGATACTAAAGGAGAAAAAAACAATATCATAGATTATATAGGTCATCCGGTGCGTATTTTTCCGGTTGGGAGATTAGATAAAGATAGCGAAGGGCTAATTTTTCTTACTAGTGAGGGAGACATTGTCAACAAGATCCTCCGGGCGAGTAATAATCATGAAAAAGAATATGTAGTAACTGTTGACAAGCCGATCGATAAGCGTTTTATCCAACGAATGTCTGATGGAATTCCAATTCTTGGAACTGTCACTAAGAAATGTAAAGTGGAGCAAATCAGCCGATTTAAATTCAGAATTGTATTGACTCAAGGCTTAAATAGGCAGATTAGGAGAATGTGCGAATATCTGGGCTATCAAGTCAAACAGTTGATTCGGGTTAGAATTATGAATGTTCACTTGGATTTACCAACTGGAAAATGGAGAGATCTGACAGAGAAAGAAATGAAAGAATTGAACCGACTCATCGCAGACAGCAGCAAAACGGCAGAATAAAAAAAGGATCCAAATTGGATCCTCTTTTTTTGACTAATACTCTATAAACTTATCCTGTATCACATCGTGTTTACTTTCTTCTGTCTACCCGTGTAGGTAAACGCCGACTTGCCTACTCTCAGTTCTGTCCTTCTGTTCAGCTGGTGCATCGCCGAAGTACAGCTCACCTGGCTGCAGTCATGTACCGGACGCGTCTCCCCAAACCACTGGTGTTCCATCCTGTCCCCGGTCACCCCGCGCTTGATCAGGTAGTCCATCACCGCTTTCGATCTGCGTGCCGACAGCTTCTCGTTGTAGGCATCGCTGCCCCGCTGGTCGGTATGACCCTCGATGTACAGCATCAGGTTCGGCATCCGCTCCAGCATGATCGCCACGCGCTCCAACTCCTGCTTGTGCACCGAACGCAACATCGCCTTGTCAAAGTCAAAGTAGATCGTCGGTACCTCGCTGATCTCTTTGCTCAGCACCTCAAAGATGTCTTCCGGGTTACAGAAGTCCATATCCTTCAGCGCCTCCGGAATGTCATACTGCTTGGTCGGATCCGGGAAGGCTTCCAGCACCAGCTCCGATCTTCTGTTCAGCTGATGGTTCGCTTCCGAACACGGCACACCGTTCCCGCAGTCGTTCACCAGCTTCTGCTCCCCGAACCATTCCAGACGGATGCGTTCGGCTGCGATGTTGTACTGCGCCATGTATTCGGTCACTGCCGTCGCACGGTTGTTCGACAGCTTGATGTTGTATTCATCCGAGGCTCTGGAGTCGGTATGCGAGGCCACCAGCAAATCCAGGAACGGATACTTCTGCATGATCTCGGCGATCTTGTCCAGGGCCGGCTTCGCGTCCTTTCTGATCACGTACTTGTCCAGGTCGTAGTACACAATGTCCACAAACACCGGCAGCTGATACGGAATCGGCTTCAGCGTGTATTCCCGCTTCAGCGTATCTCCAGCAAAGCCTTTCGTGGTGATCGCGTTGTCTGTCACCGTAAAGTAGCCCGGCTTGGAAATCGTCAGTGAAAAGTCACTGTCCGGCTCCAGTTCTGCTGCCAGTGCTCCCGTTCCGTTCCGCTGTGTCTGCACGTTCCCGTTCTGGGTATTGTCCCGAAGCGTGGCCATGTAACTGTCTGTCATCACCAGTCCGTCGCAGTCAATCACCCGCGCCAGAAACTGCTTGTACACCTCTTCGATCAGGTACAGGTCATCCAGACCCATTCCTCCCTTGCGGTTCGAGGCCAGGTAAATATCTCCGTTCTCCAGCTCCCGGTAACCGAAGTCATCAGACAGCGAGTTGATCGGCATGCCCATGTTCTGCACATTGCTGATGCCTGAAGGGCTGAAGTCGGCCATGTACACATCCATGCCTCCCACTCTCGGGTGGCCCGTAGAGGAAAAGTAAAACTTGTCCCCTTTGCGGAACGGATGGGTCTCGTCTCCCTTCGTGTTCACAGACGCTCCAGCATTCACCGGAGTGGAGAACACCATGTTCTCATCGTAGGACGAATAATAAATGTCATATCCCCCATAAGACGTCCCCCACGCTCCATCCTGACGGTCGGAGGCAAAGTACAGCCGCTTCGACTGTTCGTCTATGAAAGGGTTCATCACCGAGTATGCCAGCGAGTCGTTGTAGGGAAAGGCCATGTAGCCTTCCAGCGTCCCCTCGGGGGTCACCTTGCTGTAGTAGATCTCCGGCTGTACCGCGATGTTTCTGTCTTTTCTTACTTTCTTGATGTCTCTGGTCACCGAGTAAAACAGCAGGCCTGCCTGCTTTGCATAACTCGGATCCGAAAAATTGTAGGTCCCCGGAATGTTCGACACCAGCTCCTCCAGTTCCCCGTCTGCACTTTTTCTGTACAGTCCGAAAAAGTTCCTGCCCGTATAGTCATTCCCCTGGTCGCTGAACATCTTGTTCCGTCCGTCTATCCGGATACCCGGCATCTTCCGGCTGAACGTCGCTCCACGGTCCGATACAAAATACAGGTTGTCCGAGCCGTCCTTGGCTATCAGAAAGTCCGAGGCCTCCGAGTTCAGTTCCTGCACGTTCTCCAGCTTCACCTTCTTCCTGCTCGAAGGGCTGATCAGCTGCTCCAGATTCTGCTTCAGCGAATCCACGTTCACTTCCTTGCCTGCCAGATCACTCTCCACCGCATCCATCCGGCCCGTACGCTGTGCCGCCGACAGGTAGTTCAGATAATCCTCCGAATCCGCCTGCTCGTAGCCCACCACGTTCTTCCACCATTCGTAGCTCCCGTCGTAATCACGGGCCGTCTCGTGGGCCTCGGCCAGCTTCACCGCCAGCTCGTAGCCCGGCTTCTTCGCATAGGCCAGCTTATACTCTTCGATCGCATGGCGGTAGTTCATCAGCTCCATCTGCTGGTCCGCATAACGCACCTTCGACTTCTGGGCTTCAGATACCGTCACCGCTCCTAAAAATAGGCCCGTCGAAAGGCTCAATATCATCAGTGTCTTTTTCATATCAGAACCATCTTTGGTTTCTCATTACTGCTTTTCTCGGAATCATATAAAAGCCTACCGATAGCTCATGCGAGTTCGTCCTGTAGTCCTGCAACACGTTCAGGTTGTGGTCATACGCATAGCCCAAACGGATCCTGTCTGTCGCGAAAATCTCAATGATGGTCGCAAACGCATTCCTGTTCGACAGGTTCTCCGGTAAGTTGTCGTTCCAGATCTTCATGTTCGAACGGTAGGAACCCCCCACCCAGATCCGCTCACCGAACAGAAACATCGCGTTCAGGTCGTAATTCGTCGGCGCACCCTTCACCTCCTTGATCAGGAAACTCGGCTTGAACTTCACCGTGCTGCCCAGATCAAACAGCGCCCCCATCGTCAGATAGTAATGGAAATCATGGTAGGCCAAAGCAAAATCCTCCCGCTCCAAGGCACGCTTCCCGATCATGTTGTACACACTGAAACCCGCATAAAAACGGTCACTGTGGAAAAACAATCCCGTATTCAGGTTCGGAACAAACATGTTGATCCGTCCCTCCGGAATGTCCGGATCCGGAAAATCATTCGGATCCAGCATGCTCCCGTCTATCGCATACTCAGATAAACCCGCACTCACACCCAGTCCCAAAAAGCTCCTCGCTCCCGTCTGGATACGGTACGCATAAGTCAGCAGTCCCGTGTTCGTACGCGCAGGTCCGATGTTGTCACTCAATATCGAAATCCCAAAGCCCATCGTACCCTCGTTCGCACTCAGGTCCGCAGTCACCGTGAACGTCTCCGGACTGCCCGGGAAACGGATCCACTGCGTCCGGTACGTACTCTGGATATAAGGCTCTCCCTTGTAGCCCGCATAGCCCGGATTCACATGCAGCCCGTTGAAAATATACTGACTGAACTGTGGAAGCTGCTGGGCAAAAGTCCCCGTAAAAGCCCATAGAGCTATCAACAAGGTCAATCCAACTATTTTAAAAGTCTTTTTCATAACTTTTTATTTTCTTTTAAAGTAACCCCAGACAGAAGTTTTCTATCTGGGGATTATTGGAATTATAGTTCCTTTTGCCAGATAACCTGAATCCAGCCTTTGAACACATGTTCTCTTCCCTGACTGTCTACGGTCACAAGGACGTAGAAGTAAGTGCCTGCAACCTGACCAGGTGCGTTCCAATCGTTCTTGTAATTCTCAGCTTCTAAAACATGATCACCATATCTGTTGAAGATAACTATTCGGTTCGATACAAACTTATTCAGTCCCTGAATCTCGAAGGTGTCGTTCAGTCCGTCGTTGTTCGGCGTGATCACGTTTGGAATGTGGAACGGTCTGATTTCAGTCACATCGCTGTCCTGATTATCCGACTCATCCGTGTCATCCTCGTCAGCGCCTACGATCACCGTGTTGGTCACCGTACCCGCAGCTCCGGCTTTCACCCGAACTCGGAACACAATCCTCGCATCGGCCGGGAAGAATGGTATCCTCCAGGTAATCGCAGAGCCAGATACGTTCACGTTCACTTCCACGTTCGCACTGTTGCTCTCCACTCGGTTGCTCAGATACGTCACTCCGTTCGGTAGATTGTCCGTGATCACCACGTTTCTGGCATCCGTGCCTCCCTGGTTCACCACCACAATCTCATACTCGAACTCGTCTCCCTCGAACACCTCGTCACTCAGTGCCTCTTTGCTCACGCCCAGATTCACATTGTCATTCAATAATCTGAACACCACAAAGGCATCGTCGCTGTTGTTCGGGTTGGCTACCTCTCGCAATACATAGCGTAAAGTATATTCTCTGGCTTCGTTCACTCCCGGTATCAGGCTCAGATCTCCGTTCTCGTCGATCAGCAAACCGATCACTCCGTCCAGCTCCGTGAATTCGAAGTCCACATCAGCAGGATCAGGTCTCTGGCCGTCCAACAGATCGTTCTCCAGAATGTTGCCCAGTCTGCCGCCGTAGCTCACAAAGTAAGTTCCGAAGTCATCGTCATTGGCTATGATCTCACGGATGCCTACTCCGATGCTCACTTCATCCTCGTCTCCGATCTGCTCCCCATCAGGAGTCTCTCCGCTTACTGTAGCCACGTTCAACAGGCTGCCTCGGTCCAGATCTTCCTGGGTCACCACGTAGCTTGTCTCTATCGTCACGCTCTCTCCTGGAGCCAGCGTTTCGATCACTTCGTTCAATCCGGTCAGTGGATCGCTTACCAAAATGTTGGTCAGCGTCACATTACCCGTGTTGGTCACAACCAACGTGTAGGTTACCGTTTCACCCAGATCCCTGATCTCAGACTTGTCGCTGCTCTTCACAATCGATATTCCTGGTGCAGGAGTAATCGGGGTGGTCACCGAATCATTGTCAGTAGGGTCGTCATCACCAGGGTTCGGGCTCTGACCAGTTACACTCGCATCATTGGTAACCTGGCCTGCATCCACATCTTCCTGGGTGACAGGATAAGTGGTTTCCACAGTTTTGGTTTCTCCAGGCTTCAATGTGCCGATGTTCACCACCAAACCTGTTTTGGTATCCACTACCGTCACATTGGTCAGGGTCACATTACCGGTGTTGGTCACTGTAATCGTGTAAGGAATCTCCTGACCCGCTTCAGTAATCACTACATCATTATCTGTGATCTCAATCTGGATATCCGGATTCTGAACCGCAGGTACAATTAAGGCATCCGTATCAGATACTTCTTCCACTCCTGCATTACCAGTGACAGAGGCAATGTTTTCAACCTCACCGCTATCTATGTCTTCCTGAGTAACTGTGTAGCTAGTGGTAAACTCTACTACTTGACCAGGTGCAAGTGTACTAATCGTATTTTCGAATCCAGTCAATGGATCATTTACTAGCACATTGGTTAGAGTGATATTTCCAGTGTTTGTTACTGTCAAAGTATAGGTAATTACTTGGTCAGCCAAAGTCACAGATTCAACATCTGAGGATTTAACAATTAATATCGAAGGATTACCATCAACAGTAACTATCGCTTCGTCCTCAGCATTTACTGGTTGCTCATTGAAGTTTGTCGATGCTGTCGCAACGTTGACAATACTTCCAGAATCCAAGTCACCTTGCTCTACCACATAAGTTGTGGTAAATACAACTGATTGTCCTTGGCCTAGAGAAGAAATATTCTCTGTAAATCCTGTTAGTGGATCATTCACCACAATGTTTGTCAGAGTTACATTACCTGTATTGGTCACAGTCAATGTATATGTAATCACCTGGCCTACTGTGCTCACCGAACTCACATCTGATGTCTTGACAATCGAGATCGAAGGACTCTGATCTACAGTCACTGTCGCGTCATCCTCAGCCGTAACTGGCTGTTCATTGAAGTTTGATGATGCCGTAGCAACGTTCACAATACTTCCATTATTCAAGTCAGCTGCAGTAACCGTGTAGCTAGTTTGGAAGGTCACAGACTGATTTGCATTCAAAGAAGGAATGGTCTCAGTAAAGCCTGTCAGCGGATCATTTATCACAATATTGGTCAGGGTTACATTACCTGTATTNNGTTTGTTACTGTCAAAGTATAGGACACCTTCGGCGCGATCTGGAAACTCCCGGTCATCTCGACCGGTATCTTCGGCCCGCCGCCGATCACTGGCGATCAGGTCGACATGCTGAAGACGGACAATGTGGTGGCTGAGGACGCGCTGACACTGAAGGATCTCGGCATCGATGACATCGAAAGGGTCGAGGCCATCGTGCCGACCTATCTCTGGCACTACCGCGCCTATGGCGAATTCCACCAGAAGGGCGAAGCGTAGGGACGCCTCGTAGAAGTGCTAAGAGGGGTCTTGACGCTGAATTAGCGCTTCCGCGCATCGTGTGTCCTCTGGCTCAGAGCATACCATGTATTGGATTGGATAGACCACGCCGGTCATTCGGACAACCTTGCCATCGACAAGTTTCGGTTCAAAGCGGAGCGTCTGAATGGCTGAGCGCGTGGCTTCCATAAATCCCGGATGCGTGCACTCAATCTCGATACCGGCTTCAACGAAGCCTTCTTCGGAAACATTGAAGGTAGATTGGCATTCGGCGCTTATGCACTGCTGAGCCATATCCAGA
>NZ_DFMT01000013.1:229703-229925 GCF_002376385.1 Algoriphagus sp. UBA3586
TCTGATGTTTTGACAATCGAGATCGAAGGACTCTGATCTACCGTTACTATCGCATCATCCTCTGCAGTTACTGGTTGCTCATTAAAGTTTGTTGTCGCAGTCGCAACGTTCACAATACTTCCTCTATTCAAGTCAGCAGCAGTAACCGAGTAGCTGGTTTGGAAAGTCACAGACTGATTTGCTTCTAGAGATGGAATGTTCTCAGTAAAGCCTGTCAGCGGA
>NZ_DFMT01000013.1:230213-231261 GCF_002376385.1 Algoriphagus sp. UBA3586
GTCAATGTATATGTAATCACCTGACCTACCGCACTCACCGAACTCAAATCTGATGTCTTGACAATCGAGATAGAAGGACTCTGATCTACCGTTACTATCGCTTCATCCTCTGCAGTTACTGGTTGCTCATTAAAGTTTGTTGTCGCAGTCGCAACGTTCACAATACTTCCTCTATTCAAGTCAGCTGCAGTAACCGTATAGCTGGTTTGGAAGGTCACAGACTGATTTGCATTCAAAGAAGGAATGGTCTCAGTAAAGCCTGTCAGCGGATCATTCACCACAATGTTTGTCAGGGTTACATTACCTGTATTGGTTACAGTCAATGTATATGTAATCACCTGGCCAACTGTGCTCACCGAACTCAAATCTGATGTTTTGACAATCGAGATAGAAGGGCTTTGACTTACTGTTACAGTTTCTTCATCTTCAGCACTGATCTCCTCTTCTCCGTAAGTCGTCGTAGCTGTCGCCACGTTGCTTACAAAGCCTCTGTCCAGATCTTCCTGAGTCACCGTATAGCTGGTCTCCAGCTCTTCAGATGCTCCCGGTGCCAGACTTGAGATCGTCGCGTTGAATCCGGTCAGCGGATCGTTCACCACTATATCTGTCAGCGTCACGTTGCCGTCGTTGGTCACAGTCAAGGTATAAGTAATCACCTCACCTACCTCACTGATCGACTGCTTGTCTGCTACTTTGTCGATTATCAATGATGGCATATCCGCTACCACTACTGTTTCTTCATCTTCAGCACTGATCTCCTCTTCTCCGTAAGTCGTCGTAGCTGTCGCTACGTTGCTTACAAAGCCTCTGTCCAGATCTTCCTGAGTCACCGTATAGCTGGTCTCCAGCTCTTCAGATGCTCCCGGTGCCAGACTTGGGATCGTCGTGTTGAATCCGGTCAGCGGATCGTTCACCACTATATCTGTCAGTGTCACGTTGCCGTCGTTGGTCACAGTCAAGGTATAAGTAATCACCTCACCTACCTCACTGATCGACTGCTTGTCAGCTACTTTGTCGATTATCAATGATGGCATATCCGCTACCACTA
>NZ_DFMT01000013.1:231515-231815 GCF_002376385.1 Algoriphagus sp. UBA3586
TGATCTCCTTTTCTCCGTAAGTCGTCGTAGCTGTCGCCACGTTTCTCACAAAGCCTCTGTCCAGATCTTCCTGAGTCACCGTATAGCTGGTCTCCAGCTCTTCAGATGCTCCCGGTGCCAGACTTGAGATCGTCGCGCTGAATCCTGTCAGCGGATCATTCACCACTATATCTGTCAGCGTCACGTTGCCGTCATTGGTCACAGTCAAGGTATAAGTAATCACCTCACTTACCTCACTGATCGACTGCTTGTCTGCTACTTTGTCGATTATCAATGATGGCATATCCGCTACCACTACTG